>JAUMVG010000061.1 GCA_030530315.1 Clostridia bacterium
GCCAGCCCAGCGTGGAGAAGGGCCACAGGGCGGAGGAGAACCAGGTGTCCAGCACGTCCTCGTCCTGGTGCACAGGCCTGCCGCACTTCGGGCACACGGTGATGTCCTCGCGGGTGACGAAGGTCTCGTTGCAGTCGTCGCAGTAGAAGGCCGGGATGCGATGGCCCCACCACAGCTGGCGGCTGATGCACCAGTCGCGGGTGTTCTCCATCCAGTGCAGGTAGGTCTTCTCAAAGCGGTCCGGGATGAACCGCAGCTTCTTGTCGTACACCACCTGGCAGGCAGGCTCGGCCAGGGGCTTCATCTTCACGAACCACTGCTTGGACACCATGGGCTCCAGCACGTTGTGGCAGCGGTAGCAGGTGCCGACCTCGTGGTTCAGGGGTTCCACGGACTTCAAAAGGTTCAGCGCCTTCAAATCCTCGACGATGGCCTTGCGGGCCTCGTCGGTGGTCATGCCGGCGTACTTGCCGCAGTCCAGCACGGTGGGCTCGTCCACGGAGGCCTTGCCGCTGGCGATCAGCTCGGCGTTCTCGGCGGCCTCCCTGGCGCCGGTCATGTGGCCGTCGTAGGTGAACACGCGCACCATGGGCAGGTCGTGGCGCTTGCCGACCTCGAAGTCGTTGGGGTCGTGGGCGGGGGTGATCTTCACCACGCCGGTGCCCTTCTCCATGTCGGCGTGTTCGTCGCACACGATGGGGATCTCCTTGTTCACCAGCGGCAGCATCACGTGGCAGCCGTGCAGGTGGGCATAGCGGGGGTCCTCCGGGTTGATGGCCACGGCAGTGTCGCCCAGCATGGTCTCCGGGCGGGTGGTGGCCAGCTCCAGCAGCTCGCCGGTCTCCTTGACCGGGTACAGGATGTGCCAGAAGTGGCCGTCCTTGGCCACATATTCCACCTCGGCGTCGGACAGGGAGGTCTGGCAATGGGGGCACCAGTTGATCATGCGGCTGCCGCGATAGATCAGGTCCTTCTCATACAGGCGCACGAAAGTCTCGCGCACGGCGCGGGACAGGCCCGCGTCCATGGTGAAGCGCTCGCGGTCCCAGTCGCAGGACACGCCCAGCTTCCGCAGCTGGCGGACGATCCTGCCACCGTACTCCTTCTTCCACTCCCAGGTGCGCTCCAGGAACTTTTCGCGGCCCACCATCTGCTTGGTCAGGCCCTCCTGGCGCAGGGCGTCCACCACCTTGACCTCGGTGGCGATGGCGGCGTGGTCGGTGCCCGGCACCCACAGGGTCGGGTCGCCCTTCATGCGGTGATAGCGGATCAGCACGTCCTGGGGCATTTCGTCCAGGGCGTGGCCGATGTGCAGCTGGCCGGTGATGTTCGGCGGCGGCATGACGATCACGAAGGGCTTTTTGCTCGGGTCCTTCACCGGCTTGAACGCGCCGGAGTGCTCCCACATGTCATAGATGCGGCTCTCCACCTGACCGGGCTGCCACACCTTTTCCATCGTGAATTCCTGCTTGGTTTCCATTTATATTTCCCCCTTGTAGTATACTATTCGCAGTCTGCAAAACATAAAGATTCGGGATGGATTTTTCGTTCTGGCAAAGCTGAATGGAGGGAGGCGATGCAGCGCATCGTTGACCGAAATGAAGCAAAGCCAGCACGGAAAAGACGCCCGAAAATGTTTGTTTTTCAGTTGAAGAATAGTATTATAAACATATTACCAGTATCGCGCCGATGCCGCAGACAGCTACGCCCAGAAGCTTCAGCGCGGGTTTCTTCATGAACGCGGATACGAGCCCCGCGGCCATCAGCGCGATGCCCGCCCAGTTGACAGGCTTCAATGTGACGGCGCTCAGGGTGCCGCGCCGCATCCCCGTGACGAGGAAGTACGCGCCCACCGCCACGACGATCACCGGCAGAATCCAGCTTCGCCTGTGCTCTCCCGACATGATATCACCTCACAAAAGAAACGCGGAGCCTCACACCCTCAAAGGGCGGATTGCTCCGCGGTACCACCTTATTCAGCCCGACATGTGCCGGACCCTCTTCGCGCTGTAGGGGGCGCGCCCCGGCGGACTACTCCGTTCATCCGCCCGTCTCCAAAGCGACCTTCGCCTCGCAGGGTTCCGCGCGGCCTTTCAGCCCATGAACCGCGCTCTCTTGGGAAATGCTTCAGTTACTCCTCTTTGTCATCGACGGCGTCATTATAACACCGATTCCGGCTTCCCGTCAACCGGCTTTGCCGAGGTTTAACAGGTCAGAAGCCGTCGAACTGGTTTCTGGGGTCCTGGCTCCGCCGACTCTTGGC
This sequence comes from Clostridia bacterium, assembly GCA_030530315.1. Lineage (GTDB taxonomy): Bacteria > Bacillota > Clostridia > Christensenellales > Aristaeellaceae > UBA2862. The sequence goes on from JAUMVG010000061.1 coordinate 2,264, forward strand.
GTCGTCTTCCAGGAATTCGATCTCCAGGCGCTGGAAGTTCACATCCTCCATGAAGTGCTCCGGCAAAAACTGCGTCCTGCGGAACTCGCCAAACTCCCGCTCGTGCTTGTTCAGCCACAAGGGCCTGGGGATGTCGAATTCGCGGCACAGCTCCGTCAGCGCGTCCTCCGCCTCCTCCCAGCGGCATTCGGCAGTCGCCTGCTTTTCGATGCGGTGCTTCCTGATGATCTTCGCCCAAAGTCTCGGCATGCGGGTGTTCCTCCGTTTCTCGCTCTTGGGTGTATTATAGCGCAGACACGCGCCGTTCGCAAGTACATACTGGCGTCAAAGCCGCGCAGGGCCCTGCTACTAATCCGTCTGCTCTTGAACGATGGTTCTGAAATCCACCGGCTCCCCCTCCCGGGTCACCTCAAAGTGCAGGTGCCAGGGCATCTCCGATTCGCAGGCGGAGCTGTTGCCCACGCTGCTGATCACCTGCCCCGCGCTCACCTCGTCTCCCGGCGTCACCAGCTTCAGCGTATTGAGCCCGGCATAGACGGACTGCCAGCCCTCCGCATGCTCGACGACGATGGTGTTTCCCCACAGCCGGTCGCTCCAGGCATCCTTCACGGTGCCGTCCGCACAGGCCATCACAGCCTCCCCGGGCGAACCCGCGATGTCCAGCGCCGCGTGGGTCTGCCACTGCATGAGCGTCGCGGACCACACCGGCTCGCGCTCCGCGTATTCGCCGAGGATCTCTCCCTCCAGCGGCCAGACCCATCGGGCGGGTTCCTGCGTCGGCTCGGGCGTCATTTCCGCCTGCTGCAGCGCGACCGCCGCCATCGGGGCTTCGCCGCCGCTGTCTGCGCGCTCCTCCGGCGCGAGGCGATAGGCGTGCGAGGCCGTGCCCAGCAGAGCAAGGAGCGCCGCGACCGCCGCGTAGTAACCAATGCTCCCCGAGTGCGCCTTGCACCAGCGGTCCGCGCTCTTTGCAGCAGAACGTACATTGATCCGCAGCTTCCGTGCCTTCTCCGCCAGCTGCTTGAACAAGTTATGGAATACTCCAAACATAGCAATACCCCCTCCGCATCCTATTATTGGACGCGGAGGGGGCGTTTAATCACCGTATGGCGGATTTATGACGGTCAATAGTCGTCTTCGTCGTCGTACTCATCGTACTCGTCGTAGTCGTCCTCCTGCTCCCGCAGCCTGCGCCTGCGCTCCTTCGCCCGACGGGCGTTCCTGCGCTTCTGGGCGCTCTTGCGGCGCATGTATGCCAACTTGCGCGCCTCGTAGATCTGCTTCCGGCGCTTCTCCCTGCGGGAATTGCGCACCGCGGCGGCGATCAGCAGCGCGATGATCAGCAGGATCAGCACGGCCGCCAGCAGGACCACCAGCGGGTTCTCGAAGTAGGCCAGCGCCGGGAAGATGTCCACCAGCGTCGTCCTCGGCGGCTGCTCCGCGATGGAGCGATCCGCCACCAGCAGCGCCGTGAGTTCCTCGCCGAACTGGTCCACGTAGCGCAGCCTGCCGATGATCTCGCCCTGGGAGATCGGCGCGACCATGTCGGAGGTGATGGTCATCTCGCAGCGGGAGACGAAGTCCTCCACCGCCCTGTCCATGGCCTCCTGGTTGTCGGTCTCCACCATGCGGGTGTAGTCCGGGTTGCTGATCTGGGCGATGTTCAGGCCCAGCATGCCCTGCTGTGGGTCGCTTTCGATGGCGTTCGACACCCGCAGCGTGGCGATCATGCCGCTGGCCATGTTGAACATCTGCTCCAGGGTGTAGGCCGTGTAGCGGGTGAAGCCATAGTTGAACATGCGGATGGTGTCGATCCATTTCTCAAGAGAACCCGTACTGTGCAGGTCCACCGTGACCAGCCGCACGCCGTCCCGCTCCGCCGCGCCGACAAAGCACTGGCCCGCCAGGCTGTGATAGCCGGTCTTGACGCCAATGCAGTCCGCGTAGTAGTAGGTGTTGTCCTTCTTGAGCAGGGCGTTGGTGTTCAGCACCCGGTTCTCGATGGTGGTGTTTCCCCGCTGGATACTCATGGTGTAGCTGGAGGTGGACACGATCTTCTTGAAGGTGTCGATCTTCAACGCCTCGCGGGTGATGCGCGCCAGGTCCTGGGCGCAGGAGTAGTGCTCCGGATCGTGATAGCCGTGGGGATTGGCAAAGTGGGTGCCCTCGCACCCCAACTCCTGGGCGCGGCTGTTCATCTTTTCCACGAACTTCTCGACGCTGCCGCTGACCAGCACCGCGATGGCGTTCGCGCCGTCGTTGCCCGAGGACAGCATGAAGCCGTAGAGCAGGTCCCGGTAGGTCATCATGTCGCCGGGGAACACGGGCACCAGGGAGCTGTCCGCCGGGATCTGTGATGCCTGCTGGGGGATCACGATGGGCGTGTCCAGGGCGATGCCGCTCTCCAGCGCCAGCATCAGCGTCATGACCTTGGTGGTACTGGCGGGGTACATCCGCACGTTAGCGTTCTTGGAAAAGAGCACGTTGCCGTTCTCCGCGTCGATCATGATCGCGGATTCCGAGTATAGGTGTCCCGCGCTCAGCAGCTGGGGCACGTTTCGGTTGTAATCGGAGGGCGTCTCCGCGAGGGCGGGAACCGCGCACAGCAGCGCGGTCACGACCGCCAGCAGCGCGGCGAACCACCTGCGGCATCGCAACATTTCAAAACCTCACATCTATGGAAAGCAATGGATTGTTACCTGTAATTATAGCATTCTTCGGCTCGTTTGTACAGCGTCGGCGGAAATTGTAACATACCCGCCGCGCAACATTGGACGCGCGTCAGCGCTTCCGGGTTCCAGTCTGCCGGCGCGCCGTGGACGGGGCGGGCCGACCGTTCATCGCCCAGGCCCTGTGCCTTGCCGCCCTTTTCCGGGCCCGGGCGCGCCGGTTGGCCTCTCGAACGGCGATAATGGCGGCGACGGCCGCGACCAACAGGATCCCAATGAGCGCGAACACCAGTGTGCCGCTCTTCTTTCTACCGACCGGCGCGGGCACTTGTCCCTGCTCCTGCTGGGATTGCGTGATCTGCTCCGGAACGGTCGTGACCTGCTGTGGAACCTCGCTCGCGGCAGGCTGGGCAGCGATGTCCCGCGCGGCGACCAGCTGGGCGGAAACCTGTTCTCCGCCCGGCAGGGCGCAGGTCAGCCGCGCCAGGATCTCCCCCGCCGCGATGGGCGCTTCAAGGGGCCGCGTCCATTCGATGGACACGCTCTCCGCGAACCTGTCCGTGGCGGCGTTCAGCGCGGCGTCGCTGCCAGAGACGACCTTGACCGTCTGTTCTCCGCCAACGACCTGTGAGAGCGCCAGCGCCAGTTCGCCGCCCTGGGGGTCGTCCTGGGCCGCGCCGGCGACGCTCACGTGGTCGAATCCGGCCTTGATCCGGTTCAGCAGCTCGGCGGCGGTCACGTCTGTATAGCGGGTAAAGCCGTATTCAAAGAGCCGCGCCGCGTCGTACCATTTGTCGTTCTCCTGCGCGCAGTTCAGCACCACGCAGATCACCCGCATGCCGTCGCGCTCGGCGGAGCCGACAAAGCACCATCCGGCCTTGCCATGGTGGCCGGTCTTGATGCCGGTACAGTCGGGATAGTAATACTTTTCGCCGCTTTGGAGCAGACTGTTTCTCGAGACGATCTTCGTCTCCACCGCGCCGCCGTCCCGGGTGATGGCCATCGTCCAGGTCGGTTCCGCGACGATTCTTCTAAAATCGGCGTTCTTCATCGCCTCGCGTGAAATGACCGCCAGATCCTGGGCCGTGGTGTAATGCTCCGAGGTGTGATAGCCGTGGGCGTTGACGTAGTGGGTGCCTTCGCAGCCAAGCGCCCGGGCCCGCTCGTTCATGCGGGAGACGAAACTCTCAATGCTGCCGCCCACCAGCACCGCGATGGCGTTCGCGCCGTCGTTGCCGGAGGACAGCATGAAGCCGCAGAGCAGGTCCTCGAAGCTCATCACGTCTCCAGGCTTCACGGGAATGACCGAGCTGCCCTCGGGGATGTCCGCCGCCTCGGCGGGAATCGTGACCCTCGCGCCCAGCGGAATATCGCTCTCCAGCGCCAGCAGCAGCGTCATGATCTTCGTGGTGCTCGCCGGGTACATGCGCACCCTGGAGTTCTTGGAAAACAACACCTCGCCGCTGTCCATGTCGACCAGCAGCGCCGATTCCGCGTACAGGTGTCCGGCCTGGAGGTTCTGCGGAGCGCTCATGTCGTAGCTCTCCGGCGTCTCGGCCCCCGCCGCCAGGCAGTTTGTCAATATAATCAATGCGGCGATCAGCGCCGCGCAGTATCTTCCAAATCGCGTCATGCAAGCTCCCCGGGCGCGCGCTTTCGCCGGCGCGCCGCCCTCCGACAGAATAATTCCGTAACTTTATATTATCACCTTCGGGGAACTTTGTACAGCGATGCCAGAAAAACCTAACATTTAAAAAAAGCGACTTGAAATCATGTCATGATTCGTGTATAATAATAACAAAATAATGAAAATGTGATGTCGAAGCAATCACATTCGTCGATACAATGGCTTTGAGGAGGAGAAACTATGCCCAAGCGCATCCTGATCGTTGACGACGAGCCCCTTATTGTCAAAGGTTTGAAATATTCTCTCGAGCAGGACGGCTACGAGACGGATTCCGCCGCCGACGGCGAGGAGGCCGTAAACAAGTTCTTTGCTGGTCAGTATGACCTGGTGCTGCTGGATGTCATGCTGCCGAAGATCGACGGCATCGAGGTCTGTCAGCGCATCCGCGAGCGCAGCAACGTGTCCATCATCATGCTGACGGCCAAGGGCGACGACATGGACAAGATCCTCGGCCTGGAGTATGGCGCGGACGACTACATGACCAAGCCCTTCAATATCCTTGAAGTCAAGGCGCGCATCCGCACCATCTTCCGCCGCACCGCCATGATGCAGCGCGAGAGCGGCCAGCGGGTCATCACCGTGCGCGACATGCAGCTGAACGTGAACAACCGCTCCGTCACCGTCGCGGGCCGCGAGGTGAACCTGACGGCCAAGGAGTTCGACCTGCTGCACCTGTTCGTCACCAACCGCGGCAAGGTCTTTTCCCGGGAAAACCTCCTCGAAACCATTTGGAAATACGATTACCTGGGCGATCTGCGCACCGTAGACGTGCATATCCGCCGCCTGCGCGAGAAGATCGAAAAGGTCCCCAGCCAGCCTGAATACATCTTCACCAAGTGGGGAGTGGGCTACTATTTCACTGACAAGGATTAAAGCCTTTATACACTCCATACGCTGGAAGATTACCATCGCCTATCTGCTGATCATCGTCGTGGCGTTCTCCGTCATCGGTTTTTCGCTGATCCAGCTGGTGGGCGAATATCTGTTTACCCAGCGCACAAGAGACGACCAGAGAATCGCCGAAGCCCTCGCCGAGGAGTTCAGCGATTATTTGGTCTCTTTTGATGTGCGCGCCATGTACGACGCAGCGCTGGAGGCCTCCCGGGCGGAGCAGTGCCGCATCCTGGTGCTGGACCCGATGTGCGTCGTGCAGGTGGACAGCGCCTCCGCCATGAACGGTTCCCGCTTCATCACCCGGGAGATCGGCAGCGTGCTCGCCGGCGCGCCCGGCGACTACGGATTCTACGACGTGGGCAACGCCGGCACCTTCTGGTTTCGCGCGGCCCTCTCGGCCTTCCCGGAAGCCGACGCCATGACCGGCGTCTATGCCGCGGGCATCACCAGCGGCGGCAGCCTCGTCGGCGTGCTGGTCTACATCTCCCAGGTCCAGGAGATCTACGAGAGCCTGCGGGACATCCAGGTGAAGATCATGAGCTGGATGGTCATCGTGGCGCTGGCGGTGCTGCTGGTGAACATGCTGGTGCTGCGCACCATCACCCGCCCCATCGGCGAATTGAACGAGGGCATCTCCCGCATGGGCAAGGGTGACCTGTCCGCCCGGGTCAGCGTGCGGGGCAAGAACGAGTTTGCCGACCTGGCCAAGGCCTTCAACTCCATGTCCGAGCGCCTGGAGCAGCTGGACAATTCCAGGAACCAGTTCGTCTCCAACGCCTCCCACGAGCTGAAGACGCCCCTGAGCACCATGAAGATCCTGATCGAGACCCTTCTGTATCAGGATCCGATGGACACTGGCATGGCCAAGGAATTCCTGAAGGACATCAACCAGGAGATCGACCGCCTGAACCGCATCGTCTCCGACCTGCTGACCCTGGTGAACATCGACGACGGCATCAAGCTGAACCTGGAAGAGCTGGACATCGGCGCCCTGCTCCAGGACCAGGTGAAGCGCCTGACGCCCCTGGCCCGCGAGAACGGCATCGAGCTGGATTGCACCGTGAAGGATTCCCTGGAGGTCAACGGCGACACGCTGAAGCTGCAGCAGGTCATTTACAACATCATCGACAACGCCATCAAGTACACGCCCCGGGGCGGCGAGGTGCACTGCACCCTGGCGCGCTCCGGCAAGACGGCGGTCATCCGGGTCACGGACACCGGCGTGGGCATCCCCGAGGCCGACCTCCCCCACATCTTCGACCGCTTCTACCGCGTGGACAAGGCCCGCTCCCGGGAGACCGGCGGCACCGGTCTCGGCCTTTCCATCGTCCGCCAGTTCGTGCTGCTGCACGGCGGCAACATAGAGGCCAGGAGCACGCTGGGCAAGGGTTCCACCTTCATCATGGAGCTGCCCCTGTCCGGCCGCAAGCCGGAGACATGACCACAAGTCCGCTCAATACCAGCATTTTCGGAAAGGAGGTTGATTCCATGCGCAAGCGCATCCGCCTGCTCGCCCTTCTGGCGGCGGCATCCCTCGCCCTGTCCGGCTGCATGTTCCGGATCCAGGAGCCCATGGCCGCGGGTGAAATCAGCCTTCCCGAGCCCTCCGATGAGCCGCGGAGCATGATCCTGGGAGAGACGCTCTCCAATATCTACAGCGACGTGACGCTGTATTTCGCCTCCTCCGACGGCACGGTCTTCTCCACCGTCACCCGCAGCATTCGCCGGGAGACGGGCAAGACGCTGCCCGGCGCCGTGGTGGACGCGCTGCTGGCCGCCATGCCCTCGGAGACCTCCCGTTCCATCGGCGACACCCGGGCGCTCTCCTGTGAATATGCCTGCGGCACCGTCACGGTGAACCTCTCCCTCGACGCGCGCAGCGTGCAGAGCCCGCAGGACCTGCTGGCTCTGGAGGCTTCTATTTCCAACACCCTTCTGGGCATCGAGGGCGTGAGCGCCGTGAACGTGCTGATCGGCGATGTGAGCGAGAGCTTCTTCCAGCTGCCCCTGGGCGCGCAGACCGTCGAGACCGCCAGCACCACCGCCCTCTATGCCCAGCTGCTTGCCGAGGTCGAGCGACTGGAGCAGGACGATTCCGCCGTCATCACCCGGACCGCGCTGCTGTACTTCCCCACGGAGGGCGGCGATTGGCTGATTCCCGAGCAGCGCACCCTCGAGGGGCCGAACGGCGATTTCGTCCTCCCGCTGATCGACGCGCTGATGGCCGGCCCGCAGCAGGAGCCCTGCGCCGTGGCCTCGATCCCCGAGGGCGTGGAGCTTTTGGATGAAAACCCGAAGGTCGAAACGCTCTCCTCCGGCGAACGGCTGCTCTCACTGAACTTCTCCTCCGCCCTGGCCAACTACCTGGCCTTCTCCGGGCTGGAGGTATGGGAGCTCGCCGGCTCCATCACGCTGACGATGTGCAGCTTCCTGCCCGACCTGGACGCCGTGCGCATCATGGTCAACGGGGACCCCATCACCATGTGCGACACCAAGGACGGCATCATACAGTTCCCGGGAGGCATGATCCGCCGCAGCAGCTTTTCAAGCCGCATCGGCAGCACGGCTTCCCTCTACCTGGCGAGTCCTTCCGGCGCGCTGAGGCCCGTCACCCACGCCGTCTCCATGCTGACCGCCCGCTCTCCGAGAAGCCTGCTGGCGGAACTGTTCCGCTTTGGCAGCGACGACAGCGCGGCCCTGAGGCTGCCCGTTACCGACATCCTGTATGCGGAGGACGTGCTCGGCGTTCTGGTCGTCGGAGGCGTCGCGAGGGTCAACCTCTCCGCGAACTTCTATCGCAGCTGCCAGGGCTTGAGCCCCGCCGATGAGCGCAACCTGGTCTACGCCATGGTCAACACGCTGTGCCAGCTGGAGACCATCCACGCCGTGCGCTTCTACGTGGAGGGCTACGCGGCGGATACCCTCGCCGGCGGCATCTACCTGAAGAGCGCGCTGCTGCCGAACCCCGGCATCATCATAACAACGGCTGACGACACGGCGGCACGCTAAGCGAGCGGGCAAAAAAGTACGATAAAAAAGGGGCTGTCTTGAGACAGTCCCTTTCATGTTTGGACAGCGTCAATCCGGCTCGTCGGCGGGCTGGGTGCCCCAGATATACTGCTCCAGTTCTGAGACGCCCTCACTCTCGGGCATCAGCGCCTTGGAGAACTGGGTTTCATAGAGCTCACGATAGACGCCGTTCCGGGCAACCAGGTCCTTGTGCTGTCCGCGTTCCACGATCTGGCCGTCCTGAACCACCAGGATCTCATCCGCCGCCAGTATGGTGGACAGCCTGTGGGCGATCAGTATGCTGGTGCGGCTCTGGATGATGGGATCGATGGCCTCCTGGATCTTCTGCTCGGAGATGGAGTCCAGCGCGGAGGTGGCCTCGTCAAATATGAAGATCGTGGGGTCCTTCAGCAGCACCCGGGCGATGGACAGGCGCTGCTTCTCGCCGCCGGAGAGCTTGAGGCCGCGGTTGCCCACCATGGCGTCCAACCCCTCGGGCTGCCGCTGGACGAATTCCCAGATGTTCGCCTTTTTCAGCGCCGCCACCATGTCCGCCTCGCTGGCGTCCGGCCGTGCGTACAGCAGGTTCTCGCGGATGGTGCCGTTGAAGAGGTAGGTATCCTGGGAGACCACGCCCACCTGGCGGCGCAAAAAGCCCAGGTCCAGCTTGCGAACATCCACGCCGTCGAAGGTCACGCGCCCCTCGTTCACGTCGTAGAGCCTCGGGATCAGGTTGATGATCGTGCTCTTGCCTGATCCGGAGGGGCCCACGATGGCGATGCTGTGCCCCGCTTCCAGCGTGAAGCTCACGTCCTTCAGCACCGCGCGGTCCGGCTCGTAGCCGAAGCGGACGTGTTCAAAGCACACGTTGCCCTCAGCTTTCTCAGGGATGACGGCGTCCGGCGCATTCTGAATCTCCACCGGGATGTCGAAGTAGTCGAATATGCGGGTGAACAGCGCCATGGAGCGGATCCAGTCCACCTGGATGTTCAGCAGGCTGTTGACAGGCATATACATGCGGCCCAGCAGCGCCACCAGCACGGTGATATCGCCGACGGTTAGGGCATGGTCATAGCGGATCATCAGCAGGCCGCCCACCAGGTAGATCAGCATCGGGCCAATGCTCGTAAAGGTGGTCAGGATCACCCGGAACCACCGGCCGGCCATGCTCTCCCGGATGTTCAGGCGGATCATCCTGCCGTTGGCCGCCTCATAGCGCTCGTATTCGTACTTCTCCTTGCCGAACAGCTTGCTCAGCAGCTGTCCGCTGACGGAGAGCGTCTCGTTGAGAATGCCGTTAATCTCATCGTTGCAGGCCTGGGACTCGTTGGTGTACTTCCAGCGCGTCTTGCCCGCCCGGCGGGTGGGCAGCGTGAACAGCGGCACGATCACGATGCCGATCAGCGCCAGTATCCAGTTCTTGCGGAACATGGCGATCATGGCGATGACCAGCGTGATGGCGTTTGACAGGATGCTGGTGAAGGTGTTGGTGATCACCTGCTGCACGCCGTCGATATCGCTGGTCATGCGGGTGATGATGTCGCCCTGGTTGTTCGTGGTGAAGAAGCGCTGGGACATCTTCTGCAGGTGGGCGTACATCTGGTTGCGCATATCATAGGTGATGTGCTGGGCGATCCAGGTGTTGATGTAGCTCTCCGCCACGCCGATCAGGTTCGCCCCCAGCGTGACCGCCAGCGACAGCGCGATATAGAACACCAGCGCGCGCAGGTCCCGCTTCAACAGGCCCTCGTCCAGGATCTTGCCGGTTAGGATCGAGGGCAGCAGCGTGAAGAACGACGAGACCGCGATGCACACCAGCACCAGCGCCAAATGCTTTGAATAGGGCTTCAGGTAGGAGAACACCCGTCTGAGCAGCGCAGGCGTCACCGTCGGCTGGTTTGCCTTCTCCTCGTCCGTCAAAAAGCCCCTGCTGAAATGCCCTCCCGGGCCCCTGCCTGCGCCTGCCATGTCGATGCCTCCCATCCTTGGGACCGGCCTGCCGAACGGTCCCCCTTTGTGAAAATTTACCATGATAAGGAAAACGGAACGTTTTCCGGATCGGCGGATTTAAAGGAACTCGCTGACAATCATTCTTATCTTCTGCGTGTTCACTCGTTGACCAAGAGGTCCTCGAGCGCGCCGCGCCTGACCCACACGGCCAGTCCGCGCTCCGGCACAGAGAAATCGCCGAAGCCCTCCTCGTCTATGGTCACGGGATTCAAGCACCCGCCCATGGCGTCGTAGAAGGTCTCTCCCGCCATCCCGCGCCCCATCTCCATGCGCTTGCAGCCCGGGCCGGCGTCGCTGAGCACGACGGCGACGCCGGAGCCGCGATGCTCCTCGTCGCCCCGCCGCACCCAGCCGATGACGTTGTCGTCATCCAGGTAGTCCACCTGCTCTCCGTAGGCGTACCGCAAGCGCGTCTTCATCAGCATGCCCAGGTTGGGCACCATGGGCCGGTTCTGCGCCGGGTTTCCGTAGTAGTCGGAATAGAACACGCAGGGCACACCGTCCTTGCGAAGCAGTATCAAGGCATAGGCCAGGGGCTTGAACCAGTCCTCCACGAAGGATTGCAGGCTCTGGCCGTACTGGGTGTCGTGGTTGTCCACGAAGGTCACGGCGTTGTCAGGCCGCTGCTGCACCAGCGTGTTCTGGAAGATGTTCCGCAGGGCGAACTTCCCGCCGGAACAGGAGACGTTGTAGAAGTTGTAATGCAGCGCCACGTCGAACAGCGACATTTCACCGTCGACCATGTCCAGGTAGTACAGCAGCCGCCCGATGTCGCCGCTCCAGTATTCGCCCACGGCGGGGCAGGCGCGGCCGGTGGTCCTTCGGATGCTCTTGAGCAGCTTCCGGTAAAACGGAAAGCTGATGTGCTTCACCGCGTCCAGCCGCAGCCCATCGACGCCGGTCTCGGTCAGGTACCACCGCAGCCAGCGCTTGGTCTCCCGCACCACCACCGGGTTGTCCATGTCCACGTTCATGCCCATCAGGTAGTCGAAGTTGCCCTTCTCTGGATCGACGTCCGGGTCCCACTGCTTGCCGGTGAAGCGATAGATCAGTCCGCCGCCGCGGGTGTTCTCGTCCCAGTCGGTGCCGGTGAAGCAGTTGTGATCCCAGATGAACCGGCTGTACTTGCCCTTTCTGCCCGGGAAGGTGAACCGGGACCAGACCTTCACTTTCCGCTCGCCGGTCACCTGCTGGTTTCGATCGTCGGGAGAATCGGCCACCGCGGTGACCTCCTCCGTTTCATCGCCGCCCATGCGGTGGTTCAGCACGATGTCGGCATACACCTTGATGCCCGCCGCGTGAAATGCGCGGATCGCGCCGATGTATTCGTCCTTGGTGCCGTATTTCGTGCGCACCGTACCCTTCTGGTCGAACTCGCCCAGGTCGTACATGTCATAGACGCCGTAGCCGACGTCGTCCTGGCTGGTGCCCTTATAGGCCGGCGGCAGCCACACCTGGGTGACGCCCAGGTCCCGGAGGTTCTCCGCCTTCGCGGCACATCGCTTCCACCACAGCCCGTTGTTGGGCAGATACCATTCAAAGTACTGCATCATTGTTTCATTGGTAGCCATATCTATCTCTAAGGGCGCTCAGGCGCCCGTCCTTTCATCTTCTGCGGACCGTCAAAGCGGCCGATTTCGGGCATTGCCCGCGTCCAGGCGCTATCGGCGTCCCCCGGACGTTGGTATCATTATACTCGCATCTTCCTTGAATTCAAGCCTCCCATTTATATTATATTAACACAAATTCGACGCGCCGTGCCATTTTTCATTATTGTTGTGTTAATTGTCAATGTCAAGATCCTCTCTCACAGCTGAAGGATGATGTCGCGCTCCTCCATCCAGCGGTTCACCTGCCACAGGTAAGCCAGAAGCTGCGGTCCTGCCATAAGCTGCCCGAACCACGGTGTTTCAACCGGGTCCAGATCGGAGTCCGCCAGCGTCAGCAATCGGTCGCGGTCCACGACCTGAAACAGCGGCGCGTCCTTTTTTGCGGCCAGCCTGCGCGCCATCGTCCGGGCTATCGCGCCGTACTTCGGGCTGCAGGTCTTGGGATAGGGACTCTTGGTGCGCCTGAGCAACTTCTCCGGCAGCAGGTCGGCCATCGCAGCCCGGAACAGCCCCTTCTCCTGGCCGCCCATGAACTTCATCTCCCAGGGCACATTGTACAGGTATTGGACCAGCCGGTCGTCGCACAGCGGCGTCAGCACCTCCACCCCGACGCCCTCGCACATGCGTATGGCCCGCTCCTGCAAATTGGTCATGAAATACTCAAAGCACAGCCGCTGCATTGTCCTGAGCCTGCGCTCCTTCGGGGCATACTCGGCGCCGGGGTCAGCCATGGCCCGCCGCGTCCTGAACAGGTCGCCCGCGTATTCCCTCAGGCAGAGCCGTTCCCGCGCATCCGGCAAGAGCAGCAACTCCCTCAATTCCAGCGATCCGGACCAGGGAAAGCCCTCCAGCGGCGCTTCACCCCTGAACCAGGGGTATCCGCCGAACACCTCGTCTCCGCATTCGCCGGAGAGCACCCGGCGGTCATAGCGCACGATATGCCCGCTGAAAAGCAGGAGCGAGCTGTCGATGTCCGCCATGCCGGGAAAGCCCCGCAGGGAGACCGCGCGGCCCAGTGCGTTCGCCAGGTCCGCCTGCTCCAGCGTCACCACGCGATGCTGGGTGTGGAACGCCTGAACCGCCAGGGCCACGTAAGGCGCGTCCTGCTCCGGCCGAAAGGCGTTCGCCCGGAAGTCCTTCGCGTTGTCGGCATAGTCCACGGAGAAGCTGCGCACCTCGTCCATGTGCCGGCGGAGCAGGGCCGTGAGCGCCGTGGAATCCAGGCCGCCGGAGAGCATCACCGCCGGCCGCAGCGCCGCGACGTCCGCCACGCACTGCTCCAACAGCTCCCGGGTCCGGGCGACGGTCGCCGCTTCGTCCAGCTCGTGGGGCCGGTCCTCGATCCTGAAATAGCGCTCGATGCGCTCATCGTTCCCCTTCATCACAAGCGCGCACCCAGGTTCCAGCGAACGAATGTCCCGGTAGTACGTTCTGCCCGGGCTCCTGGCTGGCCCGAGACCAAACAGCTCCCTCAGGCCGTCCGCGTCCACCACAGGCTCGGCCTTCGCCGATTTCAGCAGAGCGTCCGGGTGATCGGAGAACACCACGCCGCCCTGGCCGAAGCGCGCGAAGAACAGCGGCTGCTCCCCCATCCTGTCTCGGGACAGCACCATGGCGTCTTGTCCCTCGTCCATCACGCAGCTGACGACGGGCCCCTCCAGGTGGGCGGGATATGCCGTTCCCCAGCGCACATACGCCCGCAGCGCCAGCTGCGACAGGCTCGCGTTCCCGGCGCAATCCAGTTCCTCCGCCAACTGCCGCTTGTTTCTCAGCCGCCCCGCCGCCAGCGCCACCAGGCTCCCTTCCGATGCCGCGTTGTGGGCACAGAGCATCATCCGACCCTTGGTGATGCAGGGCGCGTCGCAGCCGACGCTGCCGGGGCGGGTGTAATCCGTGTGATATATGCCGATGTAATTCATGCCATCACTCCTTTTTGGGCCTGCATAAGCCTATGTAAATTCCCGGAATTCGATGACTGCAATCGACTTTTCTGTTGTGCAGCGCGCTTGATTTGTGCTATAATTTCACTGAAATACGATGAAATTGAGGTGTTTGACGCCATGATCCTGAAGATATTGGGCTGCAACGGTCCCTACCCCGCCCCTGGCGCGGCCTGCTCCGGCTACCTGCTGACCAGCGACAGCGGCAACACCCGCATACTGATCGACTGCGGACCGGGCGTCCTCGCCCAGCTTATGGCGGAGGGCGGCCCGGATTCCCTGGACGCCGTGCTGCTGAGCCACCTGCACTACGACCACATGTCGGACATGCTGCCGATGCAGTACGCGCTGCAATTCCGCCGCCGGCCCGCGCCGCTGCCGGTCTACGCCCCTGCCACGCCGGAGCCGGTGCGGGCGCTGTTGGACTGCCCCCAATTTGACGTGTGGCCCGCGGAGGACTGTACCATCGGCGAGATGCGCGTCAGCTTCACCCCGGCGCGGCATCCCGTGGAAACCAATGCCATCGCCGTGGAGTGCGACGGCGCGAAGTTCGTGTTCACCGGCGATTCCAACACCGACGCGTTGGTGGAGTTGTTCTGCGAAGGCGCGGATCTGCTGTTGGCGGACTGCGGCCTGTCCGAGGCCGACCACAGCCTGACCTCCCCCCACTACTCCGCGAAGCTCTGCGGCGCGCTGGCGAAGAACACCCGCGCGGCGCGGCTGCTGCTGACCCATCTGAACCCGAAGTACGACCCTCAGGCGCTTCTGGCCGAAGCCCGGGAGGCGTATCCCGAGGCGGAGCTCGCCGTTCAGGGCGATAGCTACGCCATCTGATAGCACAGCATGAAGGTCAAGGGCTTCATCGCAAGGCAATACCGGGCAAGGCCGCTGTGCTGTGCCGCCACCGCCTTTCTGGCGGGGCTGATCCTGGCGCAGGCTTTCTCACTGCCCGCGTGGCCCTGCGCGGCGTCGGCGGCAATGCTGCTGGCGCTCGAAATCGCACTGCGCAAGCACCGTCGGTTTCGCGCGGTCCTCGTGTTGCTGCTGGCCTGCGCCTGCGGCGCGGCCCGCTATGCCTTTGCCCTGGACGCGCTCCCGACCGCCGAGACCCGCTATTCCGTGGAGATGGTCGGCAGAGTCGCCTCAGAGCCCTTTGTCAACAACAACGGCCGGACCGTCTGCCGCTTCCAGCTGGAGAGCGCCGACGAGGAGCCCTCTGACCTCGCCCTTCGCCTGTACCTTCGCGGCGACGCCGAATCGCTTTCGCAGGTCGCCTACGGCCAGCGGCTCAGCCTGAAGGGACACATCTGGCAGGCAGATCCGGTCACCAATCCCTACGAGTTTGACTTTGGCGCGTACCTCACCCGCAAGGGCTTCAACGGCTACGCCACGGCAAAGATCGAGGACGTCTCGATTCTCGATGTGCGTCGGGACGCCCAGAGCCTGGTCATTTCGGCGCGCAGCGCCGTTTCGCGCCGCATCGACCGGTTGTTTCCAAAGGGCGCGCCGATGATGCGGGCCCTGGTGCTGGGCGACCGCAGCCAGCTGAGCGACGAGCTTCGAGCTGCCCTGAGCCTCACCGGCACGGCGCACCTGATCAGCATTTCCGGCCTGCACGTCACCCTGCTGGCCGGGGTCCTCGCGCTGATCTTCAGTCGCTTCATGAGCCGAAGCTGGGCCAACCTCCTGGCAATGCTGTTTCTCCTGCCCTATGGAGCCCTGGTGGGCTTCAACGCGCCGTTTATCCGCGCGCTGATCACCTTTGCCCTGGTCTGCGGCGCGCCGCTGGCCGGAAGGCCCAGCGATTCCGCCACGCGGCTTGCCGTCTCGCTGACGCTCTACCTGCTGTTCAAGCCCCTGGATGTGGCGGACACCAGCTTTGTGCTTTCCTATGCTGCCTCCGCGGGCATCGTGCTGTTGAATCCGCCGCTGATGGCGCTTCTGGGCGTGGACGGGCGGCGCCGCCGTTTCCGGGGCAATCGTGTCGCAAGGTTCTTCCGCGGCGGACTTGTCTACCTGGGGGAGCTGCTCTGCACCTCCCTGGCGGCCCAGCTGGCCACGCTTCCCTTCGTCATCGCCTTCTTCGGCGTCCAGTCGCTGATCTCCCTGCCCGCCAATCTCGTCTGCGTGCCGCTGTGCATGCTGGGATTCCTGCTGGGGCTGGCAGTGCTGGTGCTCTCCCTGGTCGCGCTGCTTGCGGCTCTACCCGACGCGCTGTTCCAGGCGCTGAATGCCGTCACCCGCTTCAGCGCGGGCCTGCCTGCCGCCGTCGTACGCGTGGGCCGGTACGCGCCGGTTCTGGTGCTCCTGCACTGGATCGTGGTGCTGGCCGCCTCCGAGCTGAGCCGCATTCCCCTGCGGCTGCGCAGGTTCCTGCCCTTCGCGCTGGTGCTGGTCGCGGGCTGCGCCTCACTCGTCACCTTCCTGAACGCCTGGGACTTCGGCATCACCTTCTTGGACGCCGGCCAGGCGGACAGCGCCGTCGTCCGCACCCGGGGCCGCACCTACCTGATCGACGCCGGAGACACCTATACTCCCTCCGCCGACTACCTGAACGCCACCTGCCTGCACCTGGACGGCGTGGTGCTGAGCCACCCCCACGAGGACCACGCCGGCGGCCTTCTGAGCGTACTCGAGACCTTCAAGCCCGACGCGATCTACATTCCCCGGGGCTGGTTCGAGCAGGACATCGCCTCCCAGGCGGTGATCGACGGCATCGAGCGGGCGCGGGCTATGGGCGTCAAAATCATCGAGCTTTCCGCCGGGGACGCGCTGGCGCTCTCCCGCGACGCGACTCTCACGGTATACTCCCCGAATGCCGAGGCCCTGCCCGACAACGCGAACGACCTGTCCCTGCTGGCGCTGATCACCTGCGACGGGCAGTCCGCGCTGTTCACCGGCGATCTTTCCGCAGAGGGCGAGCCGGAGAGCATCCCCGAGACGGACATCCTCAAGGTGGCCCACCACGGCTCCGCGAAGGGCACCAGCCAGCAATTCCTCGACGCTGCCGCGCCGAAGATCGCCGTGATCTCCGTCGGCGACAACAACTACGGCCATCCCGCCGAAGAAACGCTGGAAAAGCTGGCGGACATCGGCGCCGACGTCTACCTGACCCGGGATTCCGGCGCCGTCACCCTCACCTATCGCCACGATGCGTGGCGGGTGAACACCTATCTGGAGGCAGCCAATGAAGTGGAATGAGTTTTACCAGGCCCTGAAGGACGGCAGCCTAAGCCCCGTCTATCTGTTCACGGGCCCGGAGGAATACGTCAAGCGGGAAGCCCTCGAGGCCCTGCGCGGCAAGCTGCTCCCGCCGGGACTGGAGGCGCTGAACGACACCACGCTGGAAGGCGCGTCCGCCCAGCAGATCACCGACGCGGCGGAGACGCTGCCGATGATGTGCGAAAGGCGCATCGTCGTCGTGCGCGACTGGGCCCCGCTGATGCCCGGCAAGTCAAAAAACGAGGAAGCCGAGACGGATTGGATGTCCAGGTGGCTGGAGCATCCCCCGGAGAGCTGCGCGCTGGTGTTCTACATGCGCACTGAGCCGGACGACCGCAAGAAGATGACCACCCTGCTCAAGAAGAAGGCGGAGGTCGTCACCTTCGACCTGCTGACGGACGCGGAGCTCTCCCGCTGGTGCGCGTCCCGCCTGAAGCCCCGGGGCAAGAAGCTATCCGCCTCCGCGCTGAATACGCTGACCTACATGGCGGGTCGGGAGCTCACCCGGCTGAGCGGCGAGCTCGACAAGCTGGCCGCCTATGTGGGCGAGGACCGTACAGAGATCACCGAGGCGGACATCCGGGAGATCGTGTCCGCGTCCCTGGAATACAATGTCTTTGAACTGCTCAACAGCCTGCTCGCGGGCGATTTGAAGAAGGGACAGCAGACCGTCAACAGCCTGCTCCAGGGCGGTCAGACCACCATGGGGCTTCTGGCCACGCTCACCCGTCAGATCCGCCAGCTGACCCACATGAAGTGCGCGCTGGACGCCGGCAAGCCGGTCCAGGTCGTTCAGGAGCAGTTGAAGCTGCACCCCTACGCCGCCAAGCAGACCGCGCGCCAGTGCGCCAGACTCTCCGCCCGGTGGCTAACGGGCTTGTACGAGCAGTGTGTGGAATTCGACTACGCCGTCAAGAACGGCCGTCTGCGGGACAGGGACGCGCTGGACGCGTTGATTCTGCAAATCGCCCTTGCTGACAGGCGAAACTGATGCTATAATAATGCCGATGGAACCTTTTTCTGCGACACCGCATCTAAACAGGTAAACAAGACGCGCTGTCGCCCCTGCCGACTCCGTCCATGGAGGTGTTGTCCCGTGAAAAAGACGCTGTGCCTGCTGCTGGTTGCGCTGCTCCTCTCCGCGACCGCGTTTGCCGCGCCGCAGCTGTCCTCCGGCCTGATCAGCAGCGCGAAGCAGGCCGTCAAATACCTCAGTTCCGGCGAATACGAGCGCCTGGTGACGCTGCTGCCCTTCTCGGACGTCGCGCCGAGCGCCTCCGAGTGGGAGAATTTCGCCGCGAACTATTCCAATCTCAGCGGTGCGCAGCAGGATTACGCCGTCGCCTATTGGACCGGATCGGTGTGGAAGGTGGCCGTGCCCGTGCAGGTGCCGGACAGCGGCTCCGTGGAGGTTCTCACCCTCGCCAGCGAGGACGGCAGCACCTTCTGCGGCTATCGCTATGCCACCTGGTCCCAGGTCGAATCCGAGTATTCCGGCTGCGACCACGTCCTGTGGGACAAGGAATATGTCGGCGGAGCGCCGACGGTCGTGGCGGACTGAACGCATATATCTTAAAGCGCAACAAAAAAAGCATATGAAAAGGCCATGCCGCAGATCGGCATGGCCTCAAACCCCCGACAAACCTAAAGAGGGGTATGGGGAGGCGCGAAGCCTCCCCATCTTTGATCAATTCTGGCGGCATGTACGTCAGGATTGCATTTTTCGGGAGCAAACGCTTGCGTTTGTGGAGAAAAATGAGTTCTTGCCTGTCAGAAAATTCGTGTCGTAAGGCGCGAATTTTGGTTCATCACGGAAAGTTGTGGGATTGACAGAAACGAGGTAGACAAAAGGA
>JAUMVG010000127.1 GCA_030530315.1 Clostridia bacterium
ACCCCCGGCGCAATCCTTTAATTCTCAATTCCCAATTAACAATTCCCAATTATCTGTGAGGTGCCTATGCGCTACTTGGAAACCCCCTCCGGCGCGATCAAGCTGCCCGCCTTCTTCCCCGACGCCACCTACGGCGCGATCCGCGCGGGGGCGTTTGAGGACGTCTACGGCGCGGGGCTGGTCGGCTGCGAGATGAACAGCTACCACCTGATGACCAAGCCCGGCGCGAAGCTCATCAAGAGCCTCGGCGGACTGCACGGCTTCACCGGCTACAAGGGGGCCATCCTCACCGACTCCGGCGGGTTCCAGCTTTATTCGCTGATCCGAGAGAACCCGGAGTACGGCGAGATCCGGGACAAGGAGATCATCTTCCGGCCCGACCGCGGTCGGGAAAAGCTGACCTTCACCCCGGAGAAGTGCATCCAGGTGCAGTTCCAGTACGGCAGCGACATCATGATGGCGCTGGACATGTGCACCCACCCGGACGACCCCATCGAGATCCAGCGCCGCAGCGTGGAGCTGACCGTCAAATGGGGCGAGCGCTGCCGGGCTGAGTTCGACAAGCTGGCGAAGAAGATGGACGTGAAGCCCCGGCTGTTCGGCATCGTGCAGGGCGGCAGCGACCCCGAGCTTCGCATGGAGTGCGGGCGGCGGCTGGAGGCGATCGGCTTCGACGGCTACGGCTTCGGCGGCTGGCCCATGGACGCCACGGGCCAGTTCCGGCTGGACATATTGAAGATGGCCGCGGACGCCATGCCCGACAATAAAGTCAAATACGCCATGGGCCTGGGCCGGCCGGAGGAGATCGCCGCGCTGGTTAAGATGGGCTACACGCTGTTCGACTGCGTCATCCCCACCCGGGAGGCGCGCCACCAGCGGCTGTACACCTGGCTGCCCGGCATGGACACGCCCGAGGGCGTCCGGCGCGACGACGGTCGGTTTTATAAATTCCTGTACATCCTGGACGAGGAGCACCGCCGGGAGGACGGCCCCGTGGACCCCGCCTGCGACTGCGTCCTGTGCAAGAACCACTCCCGCGCCTACCTGCACCACCTGTTCAAGGTGGGCGACCCCTACGCCCTGCGGCTGGCCACCGCCCACAACCTTCGGTTCTACGGGCGGCTAATGGAGCTGCTCGGCGAAGCCGAGTGACACTCGCGTCTCAAGGATCGCACTATTCATAAAACGCCCCAACGAAGGAGCCTCCCATGCCCGATCAGAATCATGCCCTGCTGGACAAGCTGCTGCAATCGAAGAAGTACCGCGACATCTGCCCGGACACGGTGCGCCGGGTGTGGGCGGAGTGCGAAAAGAAGTACAAAAAGCCCAAGGACGTCGATAAGGCTGCCCGGGAGGCGCTGCACGGCATCACCGGGGCCTTCATGACCCCGGAGGAGTCCAGCCAGCTGGGCTACGACATGCAGCAGTGGTGGTGCAGCAAAACAGACTTCAGTCTGGAGCGAATGCTCCAGCGCCATGCTTCCACCCGGGAGCGGCTGCCGCTCGCGTCCATGGACGCCCTGTACGACCGCATTTTCGGAATCACCGGCATACCCCGGTCGGTTCTGGACCTCGCCTGCGGCATCAACCCGCTGTACCTCGGCGCCCGGGGGATCGAAACATTGGGCGTTGACATCTCCGGCCAGTCCGTCGCCGCCGTGAACCGCTTCGGCGAGGTCTACGGCATGCCCGTCTCCGCCGCCTGCGCGGACCTGCTGTGCCCCGGGGCAGTCCCCTCGCGCCGCTTCGACATGGCCCTGCTGTTTAAGCTTCTGCCCCTGCTGGAGCGCCAGCGGCCCGGCGCGGCTCCGGAGGTCCTGCAGGCCGTGAACGCCGAATGGCTGGTCGTCTCCTTCCCCACCCGCACCCTCGGCGGGCGCAACGTGGGCATGGCAGCCCACTACGCCGACTGGATGGCGGACCACCTGCCTGGCGGGCGCGCCGTCGCCGATCGCTTCGAGACGGAAAACGAGCTGTACTTCATCCTGAAATAGACGCAGAAAAAAAAGACCCGTCAATCCCCCGGCTATTTCAATTCTCAATTCCCAATTCTCAATTCCCAATTCCCCAAAGGAGTCCGCCATGTCCAAGCTCTATGTCGTCGCCACCCCCATCGGCAACCTTTCCGACCTGACGCCCCGCACGCGCCAGGCACTGGAGGCCGCCGACCTGATCGCCGCCGAGGACACCCGGGTGACGATGAAGCTGCTGAACCAGTTCGACCTGAAAAAGCCCATGACCTCCTGCCACCGGCACAACGAGGAGGGCAAGGCCCCGCAGATTGTGGAGAAAATGCTGGCGGAGGACCTGACCGTGGCGCTGACCTGCGACGCGGGCACGCCGGGCATCTCCGACCCCGGGCACCTGCTGGTGCGGGCCTGCTGGGAGGCGGGCATCCCCGTGGAGCCGGTCTGCGGCCCCTCGGCGGTGGTCACCTGCCTGTCGGCCTCCGGCTTCGACGCCCGGGAATTCGCCTTCTACGGCTTCCTGCCCCGGGAAAAGAAGGCGCTCAGCGACAAGCTGGACGCCATCCACCGCGCCGGTGTCCCGGTGTTCGTACTTTATGAGTCTCCCCACAGGATCGTGGACCTGGTGGAGGCCCTGGCGGAGAAGTGGCCCCAGTGCGCCCTGTGCGTGTGCAGCGACCTGACAAAGCGCTACGAGCGCATCTATCGCGGCGCGGCCCCGGAGGTGCTGGCGGCGCTCAAAGCCAACGCCAGCGTGGAGAAGGGCGAGTACTGCCTGGCGGCAGACATCTCCATGCTGCCCCCCGCCGAGGCCCCGGCCCAGCGCCCCTCCGCCGCGGCGTGGATGCTGGAGCGCGTCCTGGAGGGCGACGATGTGCGCGAAGCCGCCCGGGCTGCCTCGGAGGCCGGCTATCCCCGCAACGAGGTCTACCGGGCGAAGCTGAAGATCTCCGAGCTGTTCGAGGAGGCATAGCCAACGGGCCTGACGAAACATTTAACGCTCATTTTATGGCGTAAAACCGCCGTTTTCCGTGAAAACATGGTTGCGTTTTGATTTGAACCGTGATATAATACTTGAGCGTGTTTTGATCGACGGGTATTTTTGCGCGCTTTGCACGGCTGCAGAGGGCCCGCGAGCGATCGAAGGATATGTGTTTTCATACTTAAGGAGGATGTTTCATGACCGCTTTGTCCATTATCATCGATATCGTGCTGATTCTGATTTCCATCGTTCTCATCGTTGCCGTGCTGATGCAGGAAGGTCAGCGCCAGGGTCTGGGCGCGATCGGCGGCGGCGCTGAAACGTTCTTTGGCAAGAACAAGGCCAAGAGCATGGAGGGCCGCCTGCAGAAGTACACCAAGATCGCGGCCGCCGTGTTCATCGTGCTGGCCATCGTGGCCACCATCATCACCTCCCACAACGCCGGCGGCAATGTGACCGTGACCGACGTGGCTGAGGAAGCTGTCGAGGCCGTCGAGGACGCCGCTGAGGAGACCGAGGAAGCCGCCGAGGAGGCCGCCACCGAGGTCGA
>JAUMVG010000128.1 GCA_030530315.1 Clostridia bacterium
CCAATTCTCCATTCTCAATTCTCAATTGGGCGTCAGCCCGACAACTTCCAATTTTGTTATCATAATGGCTGCTGAATCGAACACATTACGGAGGTAACATATATGGCAAAGCGCACGGACATCAAAAAGGTACTCATCATCGGCTCCGGCCCCATCGTGATCGGCCAGGCGGCGGAATTCGACTATGCCGGCACCCAGGCGTGCCTGGCGCTGAAGGAGGAGGGCTACGAGGTCATCCTCTGCAACTCCAACCCCGCCACCATCATGACCGACACCTCCATCGCCGACAAGGTGTACATGGAGCCGCTGACCCTGGAATACATCGCCAAGATCCTGCGCTACGAGCGCCCGGACGCCATCGTGCCCGGCATCGGTGGCCAGACGGGCCTGAACCTGGCCATGCAGCTGGAGAAGAAGGGCGTTTTGAAGGAGTGCCGGGTGGAGCTGCTGGGCACGCCGTTCACGTCCATCGAGCGCGCCGAGGACCGCGAGCTGTTCAAGGAGATGTGCCAGTCCATCGGCGAGCCGGTCATCCCCTCCGAGATCACCTACAACCTTGAAGAGGCCAAGGCCGCGGCCAAGCGCATCGGCTATCCCGTGGTGCTGCGCCCCGCCTTCACCCTGGGCGGCACCGGCGGCGGCTTCGCCTACAATGAGGAGGAGCTGATCGAGGTCGGCACCAACGGCTTCCGCCTCTCCCCCGTGCACCAGGTGCTGGTGGAGAAGAGCGTCAAGGGCTTCAAGGAGATCGAGTTCGAGGTCATGCGCGATTCCAACGACCACGCCATCACCATCTGCGGCATGGAAAACGTGGACCCCGTGGGCGTGCACACCGGCGACAGCATCGTGGTGGCCCCGATCCTGTCCCTGAACGACCACGACCTGAAGATGCTCAACGATTCCGCCATCAAGATCATCCGCGAGCTCAAGATCGAGGGCGGCTGCAACGTGCAGTTCGCGCTGAACCCCCACTCCTCTGAATACTACCTGATCGAGGTCAACCCCCGGGTCAGCCGCTCCTCCGCGCTGGCCAGCAAGGCGTCGGGCTATCCCATCGCCTCCGTCACCGCCAAGATCGCCCTGGGCATGGCCCTGGAGGACATCCCCGTGGCCGGCGGCACCGCAGCCATCGAGCCGAGCCTGGACTACATCGTGGCGAAATTCCCCCGCTTCCCCTTCGACAAGTTCGCCACCGCGCCCAACTTCCTGGGCACCCAGATGAAGGCCACCGGCGAGGTCATGGGCATCGGCGCGAGCCTGGAGGAGTGCATGCTCAAATCCGTGCGTTCGCTGGAGAACGGCGCGCACCACCTGAGCCTGCCGAAGTTCAATCAGATGGACGACGACGGCCTGTGGCGCTACATCAAGGACTTCCGCGCCGACGGCATCTTCGCCATCTCCGAGCTGATCCGCCGGGGCGCGCCCATCGACAAGCTGTACGAGATCACCATGATCACCCCGCTGTTCCTGGAATCCATCGCCCGCATCGTGGAGATGGAGAACATCCTCCGGGAAAAGAAGGGCGACATGAAGGCCCTGCTGGCCGCGAAGAAGATGGGCTTTGCGGACCAGACCATCGCGGAGCTGTGGGGCGTGGACGAGCTGTCCGTCTGGCGCCAGCGCCGGGACGCGGGCATCGCCCCCGCCTTCCCCATGGTGGACACGCTGCACACCGGCACCTACATCCCCTACCTGTATTCCAGCTACAACCTGCCCAACGCCTCCATCCGCACCGACAAGAAGAAGATCGTGGTGCTGGGCGCTGGCCCGATCCGCATCGGCCAGGGCGTGGAGTTCGACTATTCCACCGTGCACGCGGTGCAGACCATCCGCCGCAACGGCTACGAGGCCATCATCATCAACAACAACCCGGAGACGGTTTCCACGGACTACAAGACCTCCGACAAGCTGTATTTTGAGCCGCTAACCCCGGAGGACGTGATGAACGTCATCGACTTCGAGCAGCCCGAGGGCGTCATCACCTCCCTGGGCGGCCAGACGGCCATCAACCTGGCCCAGCCGCTGATGGATCGCGGTGTGAAGCTGATCGGCACCGATTGCGCCGCCATCGAGCGGGCCGAGGACCGGGGCAGCTTCGAGAAGATCCTGAAGGACCTGAACATCCCCCAGCCCCAGGGCCGCGCCGTGACCAACGTCGAAGAAGGCGTCAAGGCCGCCGCCGAGATCGGCTATCCGGTGCTGGTGCGCCCGAGCTTCGTGCTGGGCGGCCGCGCCATGCAGATCGTGGCCAACGAGGAGCAGCTGCGGCGCTACCTGAAGGAAGCCGTGGAGATCGACGCCGACAAGCCGGTGCTGGTGGACCACTACATCCAGGGCAAGGAGGTCGAGGTCGACGCCATCTGCGACGGCCGGGACGTATTTGTGCCGGGCATCATGGAGCTGGTGGAGCGCACGGGCATCCACTCCGGCGACTCGATCTCGGTCTATCCCGCCTTCTCGATCTCCAACAAGGTGAAGGGCACCATCCTGCAATACGCCAAGGCGCTGGGCCTGGGTATCGGCATCGTGGGCCTGTACAACATCCAGTTCATCGTGGACAAGGACGAGAACGTGTACATCATCGAGGTGAACCCGCGCTCCTCCCGCACGGTGCCGTTCCTGTCGAAGGCCACGGGCTGGTCGCTGGCGGACATCGCCACCGAGGCCATCCTGGGCAAGTCCCTGAAGGAGCAGGGCATCTTCGACCTGTACCCGGAGGAGAAGAAGCGCTTCTACGTGAAGGTGCCGGTGTTCTCCTTCAACAAGATCAAGGGCCTGGACGCCTATCTCTCCCCCGAAATGAAGTCCACCGGCGAGGCCATCGGCTATGACAACAAGCTGAACCGCGCCCTCTACAAGGCCCTGCAGGCCGCGGGGCTGCACCTGCAGAACTACGGCACGGTGTTCGCCACCATCGCCCGGGGCGACAAGGCCGAGGCCGAGCCGCTGATCCGCCGGTTCTACAACTTAGGCTTCAACATCGAGGCCACCGAGGGCACCGCCGCCTACCTCAAGGAGCGCGGCATCCGCACCCATGTGCTCAAGAAGATCGGCGAGGACAATTCCGATGAGATCGTGGAGTCCATGCGGCAGGGGCACATCGCCTACGTCATCAACACCCGCAACATCAACTCCACCAACGCCCTCACCGACGGCGTCAAGATCCGCCAGTGCGCCACTGAGAACAACATCACCCTGTTCACCTCCCTGGACACCGTGCGCGTGCTGCTGGACGTGCTGGAAGAGACCACGCTGACGATTTCGACGATTGATGCCTAAGGGGGCGCTGCCCCCCTTCACCCCCGCTCAAGGGACTGAGCCCCTTGAGAATCCCCATTCAGCCGCAGCAGGCTGCGGCTGGGAGTTGGGGAAGAGATCGACAACTTGGGATTTAATTAATTGAAAATTGAGAATTGGGAATTGAGAATTTATGTTGAAATCCTTACGGATTTCTCTGAT
>JAUMVG010000062.1 GCA_030530315.1 Clostridia bacterium
ACCCGCGCCGTATACCCCCGACGCGCCAGTGGCCACTCCTACCCCGACACCCAAATCCTCCGACGCGCCCGAGGCCACTCCTACCCCGACGCCCGCGCCGGACACCACCGACGCGCCTGAGGTCACTCCCACCCCGACACCCACAGCCACCGACGCGCCCGAGGTCACTCCCACCCCGACCTCCACGCCGGACATCACCGACGCGCCCGAGGTCGCTCCCACCCCGACGCCGACACCTGCAGCCACTGACGCGCCCGAGGTCACTCCCACGCCGAGCCCCGAGCCCACGCCGGAGCCCAGCCTTGAGCCCACCGTCGAGCCCACGTTGGAGCCGACCCCCGAACCCACGCCGGAGCCCGCCGTGCTGGAGATTCGCGTGGAGTCCCCGGAGGCCCAGCCCGACGAGGCGCTCGTGTACCACTTCACGGACCTGGGTGGGGGAATCATCGCCTTCCGCTGGACGCAGAGCGACCAGTGGGACGCCTTTGAGGTCCTCGTCACAGGCCCGGACGGCGCTGAGGTGTTCAAAGCCCGCCAGGCGGAAGCCTCGCTGGCCCTGCCGGTGAAGGAGCTGGCCGCGGGCCGCTATGTCCTGACCGTCACGGCCTTCACCGCGGATGTCGAGGCGGCCTCCGCGCAGCTGACCTTTGAACTGCCGGAGCCGTCCCAGACGCCCGGCGAAGCCCCCGGCGACGCCGGCTTCCCGGGCGGACTTCCCGGTGGCTTCAGCGGGCGCATCCCCAGCGGCTTCAACTTCGGAAGCCTCTCCGGCAGCGCCATGGCAGGGCTCTCCGGCGAAGCCGAGCAGGGCTTCCACGTCACCCCGGGCAAGGCGCTGACCAGCGCCCACGCTTCCGGCAGCAGAAGCATGCGGCTCTATGGCACCGTCACCCCGATATCCCTGGAGGAGCCCACCGCGGAGCTGGCCTATGACGGCTACGCGCTTGAGATCTCGCTGGACGGCGGGCAGGGCCTGTTCACCGCCGCCGTGGAGGACGGCACGCTGACCCTCACCCCGACGGGCGGTGGCAGCGCCTGGACCGTCAACGGCTTCGCGCTGAAGACCCTCGCCCGCAGCGGCATCGACGCCCTCCGACTGGTGCTGGACGATGCGGCGGTGGAGCTGCCCACCGACCCCGGCCTGCAGGGCCCCGCCTACGCCGCGCTGTGCGCGAAGGGTCTGGTGTCCGGGGATTACGAATACACGATCACCGCCGAGGACATCCGCGTCGCGGTGGACGGCATCGACTACCGCCTCGGCGAGAACGGCGCGCTGGTGCCGGCGGACTGACGGGAACGCCGCCCGCGCGAGCGTTCCTTGAATGTCCGCGCGTGCGCGGCAAAACCGCAGGGGCGGCGATGCGCCGCCCGCCCGTCCCTTGATTGCCGGCATGCACGACTTTGGAAGGAGAATCGAAATGCTGAAAAGGCTCACGGCCCTGGCGCTGGCGGCGCTGCTCGCGCTGATGCCGGCGGCCCTCGCGGAGGTCTACGAGGGCGTCACGGCGGCGCTGTCCACCGTGACGGTGCTCTCCGCCGCCTCCGGCGCCGTGGCGGAGCTGGACGCCCGGATCGGAGACTGGGTGGAGGCGGGCCAGGCCCTGGCGACGCTGAGCGCCGAGCCGACCTTCGCCACCCAGGACGGCACGGTCTCCCTGATCAACGCCCGGGAGGGCGAGGATGTGAGCGGCGATTGCCTGGAGCTGCTGCCCGTCAACCTCTACGAGATCTACTGCACCGTGGACAAGGCCTACCAGAGCGCCGACTCCACCCTGGTGCACAGCGGAGAGACCCTGTACGTCAAGTGCACCGCGGACGGCAGCCACCGCGCCGTGGGCGTGGTCACCGCCATCGACGGCGAGGAGTACCGCGTCGTCACCCTGGGCGGCGAGCTGTACGTGGGCGAGACCGTCTACCTCTATCGGGACGAGGACTTCACCACGGCCCAGCGCGTCGGCATCGGCACCGTGCTCTCCAGCGACCCGGAGGTCTACCGGGCCGAAGGCACCGTCACCCGGATGTGCGTGGCCGAGGGCGACTTCGTGGAGCGGGGACAGCTGCTCTTCACGCTGAACGGCGGCGGGATCGACGCCCCCGCGGACGGCATACTGACCGCCCTCTCCCTGAGCCCCGGGGATTCCGTGGCAGAGGACCAGGCGGTGGCCGAGATCGTGCCCGCGGATCAGATCTGCGTGGAACTGCGGGTGGACGAAGACGCCGCGGCCCGCATCCGGCCCGGCGACGAAGCCGAGCTGTACTTCGCCGACCGGCCGGAGATCTCCGTGCCCGGCACGGTGGACAGCGTGGCCTGGATCGCCGCCGACGGGGAATACGCCGTGCGCGTGCTGCCCGGTACGGACGCGGCCCTGTCCCTGGGCATGAGCGTCTCCGCGAGGCTGTAAGCCATTAAACCCAAAGGAAAGGTCCCTCCCGATCGCGGGAAGGACCTTTTCTTTGTCTGTTGACTGGAAGGCGCCGTCACCTCAGCCCCGGCTCCGCATCGCTCTCCGACACGTCGCTGTTGGCCTTGATGTAGTCCACGAGCTCGTCCACCCGGGTGAACGCCATGGCCAGGTAGGTATCCGCCGCGCCGTAGTAGATGGCGATGCGGCCGGTATCCGGGTCCTGGAGCGTGGCGCAGGGGAAGCAGACGCTGGGCACGAAGCCCTTTTCCTCATACCACTCCTCGGGCGTGAGCAGGAAGTTCGCGCAGCGGTACTTCACGCGGCTGGGCTCGTCGATGTCCAGGATCGCCGCGCCGAAGGAATACACAAAGCCGCTGCAGGTGCTGGACGCGCCGTGGTAGAACAGCAGCCAGCCCTCGCTGGTCTCGATGGGGGCCGCGCCGCTGCCGATCTTCACGGACTCCCACCACTTGTCGCCGCTGGACATCACGTGGCGGTGCATGCCCCAGAACTTCATGTCCGGGCTCTGGCTGAGCCAGATGTCCCCGAAGGGGGTGTGGCCGCCGTCGGAGGGCCGGGAGAGCAGCAGGTAGCGCCCGTTCACCCGCCGGGGAAACAGCACCGCGTTGCGATTGAAGGGGATGAAGGGGTTCTCCAGGCGGGTAAAGGTCTTGAAATCGGTGGTCCTGGCCATACCGATGGACGCACCGTAGTTGTCCTGGCACCACATAGCGTACCAGGCGTCCTCCACCTTCACCAGCCGCGGGTCGTAGGCGTAGCGGGGCATCAGCGGCGCGCCGCCCTCGTCGGTGAAGGGCACCATCTCCGGGTCGATGTCCCAGTGGATGCCGTCCCGGCTGCGGCCCAGGTAGATCATCGGAATGCCGTTCAGCCGCTCGCCGCGGAACAGGGCGACGAAGCCGTCCCCCAGGGGCGCCGCCGCGGAGTTGAAGACCCGCGCCACGTCGGGGATGGGGTTGCGGCCGATGATGGGGTTTTCGGAATAGCGCCACACCGGCGAATCGTGCCGGTCGCCCTCAGGCCGCTCCTGCCAGGGAATGTTGGGCAGGCTGGGACAGTTCAATATCTTCACGCTGCTCACGGTTATACCTCTCCTCCAATTGCCGTGGTGCGGTCCCCCGGGACCGTTTCCTCGCACAAAGCAACGGCGCGGAAAGTGCGGGCCTCCCCGGCTTCCCGCCGCCAGTGCCGTTCTCCGTTCCGTTCGTGCCCGCGGGCGTCAGCTGTGCAGGCCCCGGGCCGCGTCGCAGATCAGCTTCACGCAGGTGTCGTAGCCCAGCAGGCCGCTGTCCAGCGCCAGCGAATAGTTCCTGCATTCGCCCCAGTGCTTGGAGGTGAACTGCTGGTAGTAGCTGCGCCGGGCCTGGTCGGTCTTCTTCATGGCCTTCTGGATGGCGGTCGGGTTGTTGCTGCCGATCAGCTCGGCCACCCGGGCGGCGCGGTGCAGGTCGCTGGCGTAGATGAACACGTTCAGCGCCTCGACGTTGGCCTCCTCCAGTATGGCGTCCGCGCAGCGGCCCAGGATCACGCAGGGGCCCTTGCTCGCCAGCAGCAGGATCACCTTCCGCTCGATGTCGTGGATGGTCTCCCGGCGGTCCACGTAGGCGGCGGGAGTGATCATGCGCCAGAAGGCGTCCGCGCGGGAGATCTCCTCCTCCTCGCGCTCGATGGTGGTTATGTCGAGCCCGCTGTCCCTGGCCGTGTCCCGGATGATGTCGCGGTCGTAAAACTCGATGCCCAGCTCCTCGGCAACCCTGCGGCCGATGGAATGTCCGCCCGCGCCATACTCCCGGCTGATGGTAATGATGCTCATGGTCTCTGCCTCCCGTGGTCTTAATCCGTCCGGCCGCAATGGCCTCTCGCTCCGCGGCGATTTACCCGTCCATTATAACACAGCTTCGCGCCGATGGCTACCGAAAAATGGCGGCGCGATGAATTCGCCCCTCAATCCGCGTACATCCACTCCATGGGATCCTCCAGCCGCCTCAGATCCGGATCGGACTCGTCCACCCAGTACGCCTTCAGCGGCGGCAGTTCGTCCACGTCGAACCATCCCTCCGGCACGTGGGGACGCAGCGGCCCGCCGCGGCGGATCAGGGCGGCGAAGTCCATGGGGCCGGCCAGCCGCGCCTCGGTCTCCACACCCATCAGCTTCTCCGGCGACGCCGTGGCGCTGTTGTGGTTGTCCGAGCCGGCGGTGGTCAGCAGGCCGTACCGGCGGGCATAGCGCCGGGCGTACACGTCGCAGTAGGGATGGTTGCCGGTGTTGGCCACCTCGATGCCGTCGCAGTACTTGGGCCCCAGCAGGATGTACTTGATGTAGTCCCGGTCCCGGAAGGGATGGGCCTGGATCACGGCGCCCCCCGCCCTGTGGACCTCCTCCAGCTGGCGCCGGCGGGTCCAGTGCTCGATGTCCGGGTGGGCCAGCAGCCAGGCCTTGTCCGGGCCGTAGATGAGGTACTCGTCCCCGTCGAAGTTCTGCTCCCAGCCGAAGAACACGTCCAGCCCGCGCTTCTGCCCCTCGATCAGGGCGTCCTCGTAGCCGGAGCAGAACCAGTCCACCCGCTCCTTCCAGGGCAGGTCCCGGGGCACGGCGGTGTTGCCGCCGGTGAAGTGATCGGTGACGAATATGCCGGCATAGCCCAGCTCGCTGTAAAAGCGGGCCTGTTCCGCGCCGGTGGACCTGCCGCAGGCGCTCGCCTGGCAGGTGTGCATGTGGGTTTCATAGAGATAGGCCATTTTCAATGTCTCCCCGTTTGTATTTGTTTTCGCGCCTCAACGCTTCCCCTCCTGCTCCAGGATCCACAGGGACAGCGTCAGCTGCAGGCGCGTCCAGGGATCGTTCAGGTTGAGGCCGACGATCGCCTCGATCCGCTTCAGCCGGTACAGCAGCGTGGTGCGGTGGATGATCAGCGCCTGAGAGGTGCGGGGAATGTCCCGCTCCTGGAGCAGGTAGACCCGCAGCGTCTCAAAATAGGGGGTGCCGTGGGCGGCGTCGTGCTCGATCAGCCGCAGCAGCTCCGGCGCCACCAGGTGGCTGAGCCGCATGGGCGGCTGCACCTGCGCCGCCAGGTATTCCAGCGCGCAGTCCGAAAAGGGGATCGTCCAGCGCTCCGAGCGGAGCCTGAAGGCCTTCTCCAGGGCCGCCCCGGCCTGGAGCCAGGCGATGTGCGCCTCCCGGAGGCCCGCCACCGGCGAGGAGATGCCCGCGTAGAGGCAATAGTCCCGGCACGCCGGCGCCAGGCGGTGGCTCAGCATCCCCGGGGTCGACGGGTTCCGGGTCACGTTCAGCAGCACGCACTGCTGGCTGCCCGCGAAGAGGATATAGGCCTCCGGGAACACCTGGAACAGATCGCTGTGCAGGGCGTGCTCCATCATGGTGCCCGCGCCCTGCTGCTGGCTCTCGATGCGCACGCACACCAGCGCGTCCTCCCGCTTCCAGCCCAGCAGCTCCAGCAGCCGCTTTTCCTCCCACGCCTCCGGCTTCTTGTCCCTCAGCAGGTCGTACACGATGTCGTCCATGCTGCGGTGGGGATGGTCCGCGCCCAGCTGCTTGCGGTTCAGCAGGTGCAGGGCCCGCTGGGCGATGACCTCCGCCAGGGTGTAGTCCAGGAGGCGGAAATCCCGGTGGAACTGCACCACCAGGAGCCGCCCCCGGTAGACGCTGCCCTCCCAAAGGTTCACATACAGGCACTTCGGGGCGTCCGGCGAGGCGTCCCACAACCGCGCCGTCCTGTAGGCGTAGGTCTCCAGGTACTCCGTGTCGTTCTTGAAGTCCTCCACGATGATCCTGGGGATGAACTCCCGGGAAGAAGACATGATGTAATCCGGCTTCAACACCTGGGGCAGTTCCTCCGACCGGGCGACCATCACGAACCAGTCGTCGTGGATGCAGATGGGGTTGCCCAGCAGCTCCGCCGCCAACCCGCACAGCGCCTGCAGGCTGCCGCTGCGGTACACCAGCTCGTCCACGCGGCTCTCCAGCGCCCGGCACTCCATGAACGCCACCAGCAGCGCGTCCAGCACCGCCTCCGGCGGCGTTTGCGGGCAGACGAGGCACGCTCCTGTCCACCCCTCGGGCACCGCCCCCGCGCAGGCGTACCGCCGGGCGGGAAAGTCCTCGGCCTCGCCGGGGCGCAGCACATAGACCACCTCCGGCGACAGCGCCATGCCCGGCGCGTACATCCGCGCGGCCTGGTAGCGCCGCTCCTCGCCGCCGGATCGCACCCGGCAGGGGAGGCCCGCGAGGGTCAGGGCCTCGCCCAGCATCTCCAGCGTGGGATACAGGTGCAGCAGCGCGTTCGCCTCCATGGCCCTCACCCCTTTCCTTGGCCCTTTCATTTTATCCTTAAAAATGCGGATTGTAAATAGTCAATTTGCGTGAAGTGCGGAATTTCTTTTGATTTTCATCAATTGAATTGACAGTCTATGCCCCAACTGCTACTATTTTTATGGAAGCATTGCACAAATTGCAATGCAGCTGTGATGCGTTTTTTTGCGGAAACCCACGTGAACCATCGACATGACGGGAGGAGACCGACCATGCTGACAGCCAAACAGAACATGCGCGAAGTGATTCGCGGCGGCAATCCGGACCGCTTCGTCAACCAGTACGAGGCCATTGCACTGCTGTTCCATCCGTTCCTGCTGGCAACTCCGCTGCTGAAGAAGGGCGATATGAACGTGGTCAACGCCTGGGGCGTGACCAATTCCTTCCCGGCGAACGTGCCGGGCGCCTTCCCGGTGCACACGCCGGAGAAGATCGTGGTGAAGGACATCGAGCACTGGCGGGACTACGTGCACGCGCCGAGCCTGAAGTTCCCGGAGGAGCTGTGGAACATCTCCAAGGACATGTACGCCGCCGTGGACGGCACCAAGGCCTACAAGGCCACCTTCATCGCCCCCGGCCTGTTTGAGCAGACCCACCACCTGTGCTCCATGGAAGAGGCGCTGATGAACTACATGGAGTATGAGGACGAGATGCACGACCTCATCAAGTACCTGACCGACTGGGAGCTGGAGCTGGCCGAGGGCATCTGTTCGAACCTGCATCCCGACGCCATCTTCCATCACGACGACTTCGGCAGCGAGCTGAACTCCTTCCTGCGCCCCAGCGTGTTCGAGGACTTCTTCCTCGACGCCTACAAGCAGATCTACGGCTACTACCACGATCACGGCGTGGAGTTCGTGTTCCATCACTCCGACAGCTACTGCGCCAACCTGGTGCCGATCATGATCGAGATGGGCATCGACGTGTGGCAGGGTTGCATGCACTCCAACAACGTGCCGGAGCTGATCAAGCAGTACGGCGGCAAGATGACCTTCATGGGCGAGATCGACAACAAGCAGGTCGACTTCCCCGGCTGGACCCAGGCCGACTGCGAGAAGGCCGCGCTGAACGCCCTCGAAACCTGCGGCTCCGCCGCCGGCGGCAAGTACTTCATCCCCTGCATCACCCAGGGCGGTCCGGGCTCCCTGTTTGACGGCACCTACAAGGGCCTGTGGGACGCCATCGACCAGTACAACTGCAGGAAGTTCGGCCACAAGCTGGAGGATATCGAGGCCAACCGGCTTCCGATGGCTGTGATGTTCTGATTTGGACGGGGGACCCCGTCCCCCGCCGTTTCCCCCTCGGTTTTTGCTTGAGGTCCCTCGGACCGTTCGGCCGCAAAATCCGCAAAGAAGCATTTCCAAGGAAATGCTGCGTTCCCGGCGCACACGCCGCCGGGAACGGTTGAAGGTCGGGCAGCCTGACGCTCCCGGCACCCCGCGCCAATTGGTTTGATTATATCATTTCTGTCCGTTTGAAAGGAGAAAATTATTATGAGCCTTCAGAATGTCAACGATCTCATCACCCGCGGCAAGGCCAAGCTGATCCCCGGCGCCGTACAGGAAGCCCTGGACGAGGGCATCGCGGCCCCCGAAATCCTGGACACCATGATCGCCGCCATGGACGTGGTGGGCGAGAAGTTCAAGAACAACGAGATCTTCGTGCCTGAGATGCTGATCTCCGCCAAGGCCATGAAGAAGGGCGTCGAGGTCCTCAAGCCCCATCTGGCCAGCGGCGCTGTGGGCAGCATGGGCAAGATGATCATGGGCACCGTGGCGGGCGACCTGCACGACATCGGCAAGAACCTGGTCATCATGATGATCGAATCCGCCGGCTTCGAAGTCATCGACCTGGGCGTGGACGTGCCCGTTGAAAAGTTCCTCTCCACCTACGAGGAGAACCCCGACACCAAGATCATCGGCTGCTCCGCGCTGCTGACCACCACCATGCCCGCCCTGGAGCAGACCGTGGCCGCCATCAACGCGGCGCCGTGGCGCAGCAAGGTGAAGGTCATGGTGGGCGGCGCGCCCATCACCCAGGAGTTCGCGGACAAGATCGGCGCGGACGCCTACACCCCCGACGCCGCCTCCGCCGCCAAGCGGGCCAAGGAGCTGGTGGCGTAACCCTCTTGAGCAAACACGAAGCGCGGGAACGGCTTTCAACCGTTCCCGCGCTTTTGCATGCAAATCAGTATTATTCCTTGTCCTTGCCGAACAGGGAGCTGATCTTGCCGATCACGCTCTTTGCGCCTTCGACGATCTTCTCGTCGATGTCGGTCTTGTCCAGCAGCTCCTGAGCCTTGCCCTTCAGGCCCTTCGCGCCTTCCACGATCTTCTCATCGACGTCGGTCTTGTCCAGCATGCCCTGGGCCTTCTCCTTCAGTCCCTTCGCGGCGTCGACGATCTTCTCGTCGATGTCGGTCTTGTCCAGCAGCTCCTGGACCTTGCCCTTCACGGTGTCGGCCGCGGTGTCCACGGTCTTCTCGGCCTCAGCCGCGGTTTCGGCGACGGTTTCCTCAACCTTTTCGGTGACGTTGTTCAGCTCTTCATTCAGGTTCATCTCTATGCGCTCCTTTCGCCATGTCGCGCGGCGCACACCGCGCCATGTTAATTTAATTATACAAAAGGATTCAGGTCATGTCAAGGTAATCCTACCGATTCAAGAGTTTTTGAGCTTTTCATAGCGCTCCCTGGCCAGCCGCGCGCCCTCCTCGAACAGCGTCCTGGCGTTCTCCGGGAAGGTGCGGCGCAGGGAGGCGTAGCGCACCTCTCCGTCCAGGAACTCCTCGTAGGGCAGGGTCGGGGCCTTGGAATCCAGGTGGAACCGGGGGCTGGCCTCCGGGTTGTAGCGGTACAGGAACCAGTAGCCCGCGTCCACGGCCCGCTTCATCTCGTCCTGCACCTTGGCCATGCCGCACTTCAGGCCGTGGCTCTGGCAGGGCGCGTAGGCGATGATCACGCTGGGACCGTTGAAAGACTCCGCCTCGTGGATGGCCTTCACCAGCTGGGCGTTGTCCGCGCCCATGGCCACCTGGGCCACGTACACGTTGCCGTAGGTCATCAGCATGCCGCCGATGTCCTTCTTGGGCCGCTTCTTGCCCGCGGCGGCGAACTGGGCCACCGCGCCCACGGGCGTGGCCTTGGAGGACTGGCCGCCGGTGTTGGAGTAGATCTCGGTGTCCACGATCAGCACGTTCACGTTCTCGCCGCTGGCCACCACGTGGTCCAGGCCGCCGAAGCCGATGTCGTAGGCCCAGCCGTCGCCGCCGTACATCCAGAAGGTCTTCTTCGCCAACTGGTCCCTGTAGCGCAGGATGGCCCGGGCGCCGTCGTCGTCCAGCCCCTCCAGCGCCGCGACCAGCGCGCGGCTGGCGGGCGCGGAGGCGTCGAAGTCGTCGTATGCGGAAAGCCAGGCGTCCATGGCGGCGTTGGCGGCCTCGTCACCGCAGACGGCGCGGTAGGCCTCCACGCGGGCCTTCTCCGCCTCGCGCTGCTGGCGGACGGACAGCACCATGCCCAGGCTGAACTCGGCGTTGTTCTCAAACAGCGAGTTGGACCAGGCCGGGCCGCGACCCTGCCGGTTCACGGTGTAGGGAATGCCCGGCATCGCGGAGCCCCAGGCCTGGGAGCAGCCGGTGGCGTTGGCCCAGTACACCCGGTCGCCGTACAGCTGGGTCAGCAGCTTGGCGTAGGGCGTCTCGCCGCAGCCCGCGCAGGCGGCGGAGAACTCCAGCAGCGGCTGGCGGAATTGGCTGCCCTTGACGGTGTAGGGATCGAACAAATCGCCCTTGTCGGACAGCTCCAGCGCGTAAGCCCAGGCGGCGGAGGTGTCCGGCGCGGCATCGACGGGCACCATGGCCAGCGCCTTGTCCTTCGCCGGGCACACGTTCTCGCAGCTGCCGCAGCCGGTGCAGTCCAGGTTGCTGACGGCCATGGCAAAGTACAGGCCCTCGGCCTGCTTGCCCTTGGCGGGCACCGCCCGCAGGCCCTCCGGCGCGGCGTCCCTCTCCGCTTCATTCAGCAGGTACGGGCGGATGACCGCGTGGGGGCAGACGTAGCTGCACTTGTTGCACTGGATGCACTTGTCGGCATCCCACACCGGCACCCGGGTGGCGATGCCCCGCTTCTCGAAGGCGGTGAGGCCCATGTCCATCACGCCGTCCTCGTAGCCCGCGAAGGCGCTGACCGGCAGGTCGTCGCCCTTCTGGGCGTTGATGGGATCCAGCAGCTTCGTGACCACCTCGGGCACGTCGCGCTCCGGCGCGGGGGCGTCCTGGGCGTCCCGCCAGCTCTCGGGCACGTCGATCCTCACCAGGCCCTCGCTGCCGGCGTCGATGGCGGCCAGGTTCTTGTTCACCACGTCCTCGCCCTTGGCGAAGTAGGTCTTCTGGGCCGCGGCCTTCATGTAGCCCACGGCCTCCTCCACCGGAATGACGGGCATCAGGTGGAAGAACGCCGACTGGAGCACCATGTTGAAGTGGCTGCCCAGCCCCACCTCGCCCGCGATCTTCACCGCGTCGATGGTGTAGAGCTTCAGCCCCTTGCGGGCGATCTCCCGCTTCTCGGAAGCGGGCAGGTGCTTCTCCAACGCCGCCGCGTCCCAGGGACAGTTCAGCAGCAGCGTGCCGCCGGGCTTGACCTCCTCGGCGATGGCGTAGTTCTCGATATAAGTGGGGTTGTGGCAGGCCAGGAAATCCGCCTGCTTGACGTAGTAGGACGCCCGGATGGGCGCGTCGCCAAAGCGCAGGTGGCTCTTGGTCACGCCGAAGCTCTTCTTGGCGTCGTACTCGAAGTAGGCCTGGGCGAACTTCGGGGTGTGGCTGTTGATGATTTCCACCGTGTTCTTGTTGGCGCCCACGGTGCCGTCGCCGCCGAGGCCCCAGAACTTGCAGCTGACCACGCCGCCCATGCCCTCGGGCAGGGCCACGTCCTTGAGGGACAGGTGGGTCACGTCGTCGGTGATGCCGATGGTGAAGCTGTTCACCGGGCATTCGGCGCGGAGGTTCTCGAACGCCGCCGCGATCTGGGCGGGAGTGGTGTCCTTGCTGGACAGGCCGTAGCGCCCGCCGACCACCACCAGGTCGCTCCTGCCCCGCAGCGCGGTGCACACGTCCTGGTACAGCGGCTCGCCGGCGCTGCCCATCTCCTTGGTGCGGTCCAGCACCGCCACGGCCTTGACGGTCGCGGGCAGGGCCGCCGCGAACTTCTTCACGTCGAAGGGCCGGAACAGGTGCACCTGGACAAAGCCCACCTTCTCCCCCGCCGCGTTCAGGGCGTCCACGACCTCCTCCACGCAGCCGGAGACGGAGCCCATGGCCACCACCACGCGCTCGGCGTCAGGCGCGCCGTAGTAGTTGAAGCAGTGGTATTCCCGGCCGGTGATCTCACCGATCTTCGCCATGTAGTCCTCGACGATGTCCGGCAGGGCGGCGTAATCGGCGTTGTTGGCCTCGCGCACCTGGAAGTAGATGTCCGGGTTCTGCACGGTGGCGCGGATCATCGGGTGCTCCGGGTTCAGGGCATGGGCGCGGAAGGCGTCCAGGGCCTCGGTGTCCAGGAGTCCCTTCAGGTCATCGTAGCCGATCTGCTCCACCTTGTCGATCTCGTGGCTCGTGCGGAAGCCGTCGAAGAAGTCCATGAAGGGCACCCGGCCCTTGATCGCCGCCAGATGCGCCACGCCCGCCAGGTCCATGACCTCCTGCACGCTGCCGGTGCACAGCATGGCGAAGCCGGTGTTGCGGCAGCTCATCACGTCGGAGTGGTCCCCGAAAATGGACATGGCGTGGGTGCCCACGGTGCGGGCCGCCACGTGCAGCACCCCCGGCAGGCGCTCGCCGGCAATGCGGTGCAGCACCGGGATCATCAGCATCAGGCCCTGGCTGGAAGTGAAGCTGGTCGCCAGCGCGCCGGTCTGCAGCGCGCCGTGGACCGCCGCCGCCGCGCCGGCCTCGGATTGCATCTCCACCAGCTGAACGGTCTGGCCGAACAGGTTCTTCTTCCCTTTCGCCGACCACAGGTCCGTCTTGCCCGCCATAGGGCTGGAGGGCGTGATGGGATAAATGGCGGCGATCTCCGTAAAGGCGTAGGCGACGTAGGCCGCCGCCTCGTTGCCATCCATCGTGACGTAAATGGGGGTCTTCTGCTCGGGCATGATACCCGCCTCCTTCTTCTTGCGTTTGGGGCGCTTGGGGATCCTTCGGGTCTTGACCCGCCGGTAGAGCCGTTTCATGGTCGCGATGGGCTCAAGGCGATAGGCCTCGCCATTGCGCACGGCCACGGTGTAAAAGACGTCGGGGTCGACATTCCAGCCGGTGGTCCCGCGGGCGCCGATTTGAATCCGGACGGGCGACGGCGCGTCGACGCGGATCAGTGCACCTTCGCGGCCCACGGCCTCATCCAACAGCACCTCGCCGGCGTCGAGATTGACCGCGCGCGGGGCTTGAGTCGCCCTCTATGGTAACAGATCAACAGCTCCGCCGGGGAATTCAGGTCGAAGCCGCAGGCCGGACACAGGCTTCCTTCCCCCCATTTCCGCGCCGCACCGATAGCAGCGGCGGATGCGGGAGGCACTGCTTCCGCTCATATCTTTACTTCGAACAGCGCCGCGGCGTTGTCCCAGAAGATCTTCCGGTAGTCCTTCTCATCCAACTCCAGGGCCAGCAGCGCGTCGATGTCCCACCCCTGGGGCCACAGCGGGTAATCCGTGCCGAACATCACCCGGTCCGGCGTCCAGACCCGGATGAGCGCCCTCACCGTCTCCGGCTTTACGGCGTAGAGGGTCGAGGACGAATCCACCACGATGTTGGGGAAATCCGACAGCGTCCGGGCGGCCTCCTCCCACACGCTCCAGCCGCCGAAGTGGGCCCCGATGAACTTCAATTTCGGAAAGGCCCGCAGGATGTTCGCGATCCGGGGCGGGTTGGAGTAGTCGTAGCGGTAATCGCCGGTGTGAACCAGCACCGGCAGGCCGGCGTCCTCGCACATGGCGTAGATCTCCATGGCCCGGGGATCGTCGGCATTGAACCGCTGAATGTCCGGGTGGAGCTTTACGCCCCTCAGGCCCAGCGCCGCCAGCTCCTCGAAGTCCCGGCGCAAGTCGTCGGAATCCAGGTGCATGGTGCCCATGCCGGTGAACGCGCCCCCGGACGCCTCCATCTCCCGGGCGATAAAGTGGTTGATGCTGGACACCTGGTGGGGCTTGGTGGCCACAGAGTGCACCAGGTAGTGGGAGATCCCCGCCTCGGCGCCGGAGCGTCGCAGCGTGGCGGTGGTGCCGTCGAAGTGCTCCGCCGGCAGGTGATCGTAAAACCGGTCCACCGCCTCCACCGCCTTCAGCGATATCGCCTCGGGATAGATGTGGCAGTGGGCGTCAAAGATCTTATACATAGACAATTCCTTTTATATGCAGGAAATCCGGCCCGAGACATCGGAGGCGGAAGGGCGACGGCGCGATCCCGAGGATTGGGCCGCGGCGCCGACGCCCCCGTTCTTCGATCCGTTCCCGGCGGCGTGTGCGCCGGGAAGGAATGCCATCAGGCCGTCTCGATCGCCGCGTCCTTCTGCAGGCCCAGCTTCTGGATGGCCTGCTCACGCATCTTGTACTTCTGGATCTTGCCGGCGTCGTTCATCGGGAAGCTGTCCACGAAGTCGATGTACTTGGGCACCTTGTGCTTGGCCATGTGGTCGAGCACATACTGCTTCATCTCCTGAACGGTCATCTCCTCGCCCTCCTTGAGGATGATGCAGGCCATGATCTCCTCGCCCATGGCCTTGTCCGGCACGCCGATGACCTGCACATCGGAGACCTTCGGGTGGGTGTAGATGAACTCCTCGATCTCCTTGGGGTAGATGTTCTCGCCGCCGCGGATGATCATGTCCTTCAGGCGGCCGGTGATGCGGTAGTTGCCCTCGGGGGTACGGCAGGCCAAATCGCCGGTGTGCAGCCAGCCGTCCTTGTCGATGGCGGACGCGGTGGCCTTGGGCATCTTGTAGTAGCCCTTCATGATGTTGTAGCCCCGGGCCACGAACTCGCCGATCACCTCGTCCGGGCAGTCCTCGCCGGTCTCGGGGTCCACGATCTTGCACTCGACCTCCGGGAAGGCGCTGCCGACGGTGGCCACGCGCACCTCCAGCGGGTCGGTGGTGCGGCTCATGGTGCAGCCGGGGGACGCCTCGGTCTGGCCGTAGACGATGACGATCTCCGGCATGTGCATCTTCTCCACCACGTCCCGCATCACGGCGATGGGGCACGGGCTGCCGGCCATGATGCCGGTGCGCATGTGGGAGAAGTCCGTCTTTTCGAAGTCCGGATGGGCCAGCATGGCGATGAACATCGTGGGCACGCCGTGAAAGGCGGTGATGTGCTCGTTGTGGATACAGGCCAGGGACGACTTCGGGCTGAAGTAGGGAATCGGCAGGATGGTGCCGCCGTGGGTCATGGTGGCGGTCATCGCCAGCACCATGCCGAAGCAGTGGAACATGGGCACCTGGATCATCATGCGGTCCGCGGTGGACAGGTCCATGCCGTCGCCGATCATCTTGCCGTCGTTGACGATGTTGTAGTGGGTCAGCATCACGCCCTTGGGGAAGCCGGTGGTGCCGGAGGTGTACTGCATGTTGCACACGTCGTTCACGTCCACGGCGGCGGCCATGCGGCGAATCTCCTCCACGGGGGTGCGGGCGGCGTATTCCAGGGACTCCTGCCAGGTGAGCGCGCCGGGCATGCGGAAGCCCACGGTGATCACGTTTCTCAAAAACGGCAGGCGCTTGGCGTGCATCGGCTGGCCGGGCTTGAGCGTCGCCAGCTCCGGGCACAGCTCGTTGATGATCTGGTTGTAGTTGGAATCGCGGTAGCCCTCGATCATCACCAGAGTATGGGTGTCGGACTGGCGCAGCAGGTACTCCGCCTCGTGGATCTTATAGGCGGTGTTCATGGTCACCAGCACGGCGCCGATCTTGGTGGTCGCCCAGAAGGTGAGGAACCACTGGGGCACGTTGGTGGCCCAGATGGTCACCTTGCTGCCGGCGCGCACGCCCAGGGACACCAGGGTGCGGGCGAACTCATCCACGTCGTCCCGGAACTGGCTGTAGGTGCGGGTGTAGTCCAGGGTGGTGAATTTCACCGCCAGCTGGTCGGGATAGAGGTCCACCATCGTGTCCAGCACCTGGGGGAAGGTCTTGTCGATCAGCGTCTGCTGCTTCCAGGGATAGGTGCCGGTGTGGGCCTTGTTCCAATAGTGGTGCTTGCGCGCCCGGCGGGTGCTCTCGAAGCGGGACATGCAGCTGGCGAAGTGGGTCAGTATGATCTCGATGTCGCTGAGCCCGTCGATCCAGGCCGGGTTCCACACCAGGGAGACGAACCCGTCGTAGTTCACGCTGCGCAGCGCGTCCATCACGTCGCGGATGGGCAGGCTGCCCTCGCCGATCAGCTCCGGCACCGCCGCGCCGTTTTCCTTGCGATAGTCGTGGATGTGCACGTGCCGCACGTAGGCGCCCAGGTTGGTGATGGTGACCTCCGCGTCCTCTCCGCCACACACGCAGGTGGAGTGGACGTCCCACAGGGCCGCCAGGCGGTCGTCCGCGAAGCGGTTCAGCAGCCCGCGCAGCTGGGCGGTGTCGGCGTAGACGCCGGTGGTCTCCACCAGCAGGCAGACCGGCGCATCCCCCACCACCTCCAACAGCCGCGCCACGCGCTCGGCGCAGGCGGCCTGGTTGTCGCAGTCGGTGTGGATGCCCACGCAGGGGATGCCCAGGTTCACCGCCACCTCGACGCACTCGGACAGCTCCGCCACGAAGCGCTGGTCGGTGAAGTCTCCCACGGTGTCCAGGCAGGGCAGCGAAAGGCCCTGGTTGGTCAGGTGGCGGCGGGTGGCCGCGGCCCGCTCCGGGTTGGTGGGGCTGCCCTTGCCGGCAAACGCCGGGCCGTTCACGTCAAACAGCTCGATGCCTCCCAGGCGCGCGTCCAGCGCCGCGGAGACGAAGCCGCCCCAGTCCAGTTCTTTCCAATATTGAATAGAGAAGGATAGCTTCATATCAGTTCTCCTCGTACACGATCTTGTTCAGCGCGCTGATGTAGGCGCGGATAGAGGCGCCTATGATGTCGGTGGAAATGCCGTTGCCAGAATACACCCTGCCGCCCGCGCGGAGCTTGACCAGGGCGCTGCCCATGGCGTCGCGGCCCTCGGTGACGGTCTGGATCTGGAAGTCGTCCAGCTCGTAGTGATGGCCGATGATCTGCTCGATGGCCAGGAAGGCGGCGTCGATGGGGCCGTCGCCGACGCCCACACCCCGCAGCTTCTCGCCGTTCCTGTCCAGCAGGATGTTGGCGGTGGCGGTGATCACGTTGCCGCTGTTGATCACGTAGTTTTCGATGTGATAGGTGCTGGGCACCTGTAGCGCCGTGCTGGCCACGATGGCGTCCAGCTCCCGGGTGCCCACGAAGTGCTTCTTCGCGGCCACGCGGCGGAAGGACTCGTACACCTTGGCGTTGTCCTCCTCGGACAGGTCGTAGCCCAGCTGGCGGACCACCTTGATCACCTCGCCGATCTCGTCGTTGGCATCCAGGCAGACCCCGGCGACATCGCCGATGGCCACGTTGCCCAGCGGGGATTCCTCCTCCTTCTGGGGCTGGAGCATCCAGTTCAGCTGGCCCACGGCGCGGGACAGCTCCGTGGTGCGCAGGGCGATGGCGATGTCCAGATCCACGCCCTTCACCTGGGTCAGCTTCGCCATCTGCTCCAGGGTGGGCCAGCCCGCGGCCACGGCGGCGCACTTGACGCCGTCGGCGCCCGCGGCGATGGCGGCGGCGGCACAGGCCGCGGCCATGCTCATGGCGTCGCTGATCTGCACGTACAGCTCCACGCCCTCCAGGGCGGGCACGCCGGCCTTCACCGCCGCGACGAAGGCGCCGAACTCATTGGGCAGCAGCACGCCGGCGGTGTCGCACAGCGTCACCCGGCTCGCGCCGGCCTCGATGGCGGCGGCCACGGCCGAGCACAGGAACTCCTGCTCGGCGCGGGTGGCGTCCACGGCGGAGAACTCCACGCTCTCGCAGTGGAAGCGGGCCTGCTTCACCCGCTCGGAGATCGCCTCCAGCATGGCGGGGGCCTTCTTGTGACAGGTATACTCCATCTGCACGGGAGAGACCGGCGCGGAGAGGTTCAGCTGGGGATGCCGGGCGCCGCGAACGCTTTCCCAGGTCTCCTCCAGCCCGTCGCCCGCGATGCTCACCTCGGCGGTCAGGGCCGCGTTCACCATGGAGGCGATGGTCTTGGCCGCCAGGTGGTCGGCCTTGCTGGACGTGATCGGCGGCAGCTCGATGGCGTCCACCTTCAGGCGGTCCAGGGTGCGGGCGATCTCCAGCTTCTCCTTGAACGACAGCGCGCCGCCGCGCACGGCGGGGGCTTCCTTCAGCGTCATGTCAATCAGTTTGATGGTCTTCATCTTGTCACTCCTATGCGTTTGGTCCTCGTGGACGCCGTCCCGCAGGGCGGCTTCTGGGATTTGGGTCGATTCGGCGGCAGCGCCATGAAAAAAACCCAGAGGTCTTTCGACTTCTGGGACGATTACATAGTATCGCGGTACCACCCGGATTGCCGCATGCGCGGCCGCTCATCAGCGCTCCAACAAGCGCTTAGCCATGGTAACGGGGCTGCCGTATCTCCTTACTCCGCGGGCATAAACCCGACCTTTTCAGGGGATCTGCTCGGGCATGAGACTGCTGATTCGCGCGCACACCGGCTTGCACCGCCCGCCGGCTCTCTGAAGTGGACCACAAAACGCATAATGCCGTCATCGCATTTGTTTATGATTTAATTGGCTAAAGTTTAATCCAAAAGGCCGGCCTTGTCAACCCCGTTCAACGGACTTTTCACACAATTCACATTTCCCCGCCCCACTCTTTCGGGGCGGCTTGCAATTCGCGCCGCGAGGGTTTATACTGGAAGGGCGGCCGCAGGCACCCGCCGGCGAGGCGCGGAACGGAGGCGTTCGAACGTGAACATACAGATCATCGGCACCAAGAAGAGCAGCGACACCCGCAAGGCCGAGCGCTGGTTCAAGGAGCGCCGCATCAAGGCCCAGGTGATCGACCTGAACGACAAGGGCATCAGCCGGGGCGAGCTGCGCAGCGCCGCCCAGGCCTGCGGCGGGCTGGACGCGCTGATCGACCCCGACTGCCGGGACAGGGACGCCCTGGCCCTGGTGCAGTACATCGCCCCGGCC
This sequence comes from Clostridia bacterium, assembly GCA_030530315.1. Classification (GTDB taxonomy): domain Bacteria; phylum Bacillota; class Clostridia; order Christensenellales; family Aristaeellaceae; genus UBA2862. The sequence goes on from JAUMVG010000062.1 coordinate 18,978, forward strand.
CAGCGGGAGGACGCCCTGCTGGAGCACCCCCAGGTGCTGCGCCAGCCCATCGTGCGCAATGGCAAAAAGGCCGCCGTGGGCTACTGCCCGGACGTATACGCCCGGTGGCAGCAGGAGGGCTGACGCTCTCCCCCTTTTTCATTTCCCGGGGGCGGGAGGAATATAATCCGCAGATTGAAGAATTTGCGGATTTTTTGTTTTTCTGCCTTCTTTGCCCTTGTTTACCAAGATTTAACGGCAATATCCGCATGAAAGCCCTTGATTTCTCCATATAAAATGGCTACACTATCATCTGTAAGCGTTAGCACTCGGATTTTAAGAGTGCTAACAAATTCAAACATCAACCGGGAGGTAATTGAATATGAAGATCAAGCCGCTGGGCGACCGCGTGGTCATCAAGAATCTTGAGGCGGAGGAGACCACCAGGGGTGGCATCATCCTGGCCGGCGCCGCCAAGGAAAAGCCCGTTATGGCCGAGGTTCTGGCCGTGGGTCCGGGCGGAAACGTGGACGGTAAGGAAATCACCATGAACGTCAAGGTCGGCGAGAAGGTCATCTACTCCAAGTACGCCGGCACCGAGGTCAAGCTGGACGGCGAGGAGTACATCATCGTTCGTCAGGGCGACATCCTGGCCGTGGTAGACTAAGGGGCGTTGCCCCTTAGAACCCCACCAAAGGGACTTTGCCCCTTTGGAAACCCACTTGCGCTGCTGACACAGCGCTGAGAAAATATGATTTCATCGTTTCCCCCATTGCGACGCGCAGCGTCACAATAAATGGGGATTCTCAAGGGGCTCAGTCCCTTGAGCAGGGTTTTAGGGGCAGAGCCCCTAAGAAGGAGGATAGTATATTATGGCTAAGCAGATTAAGTACGGCGAGGACGCTCGCAAGGCACTGCAGACCGGCATCGACGCGCTGGCCGATACCGTTAAGATCACCCTGGGCCCCAAGGGCCGCAACGTTGTGCTGGACAAGAAGTTCGGCGCTCCGCTGATCACCAATGACGGCGTGACCATCGCCAAGGAAATCGAGCTGGAGGACCCCTTTGAGAACATGGGCGCGCAGCTGGTGCGCGAAGTGTCCGTAAAGACCAACGACGTGGCCGGCGACGGCACCACCACCGCCACCCTGCTGGCCCAGAGCCTGATCCACGAGGGCCTGAAGAACGTGGCCGCGGGCGCGAACCCGATGATCATCAAGAAGGGCATCGAGATGGCCACCGACGCCGCCGTGCAGAGCCTGGCCGCCCAGTCCAAGCCCATCGAGGGCAAGACCGAGATCGCCCAGGTCGCCGCGATCTCCTCTTCCGACGAGACCGTGGGCCAGCTGATCGCCGACGCCATGGAGAAGGTCGGCAAGGACGGCGTCATCACCGTGGAAGAGTCCAAGACCATGAAGACTGAGCTGAACATCGTCGAGGGCATGCAGTTTGACCGCGGCTACGCCTCCTCCTACATGTGCACCGACATGGAGAAGATGGAAGCCGTCCTGGACAACCCGCTGATCCTGATCACCGACAAGAAGATCTCCAACATCCAGGAGATCATCGGCCTGCTGGAGCAGGTGGTGCAGCAGGGCAAGAAGCTGCTCATCATCGCCGAGGACGTCGAGGGCGAAGCCCTGGC
>JAUMVG010000063.1 GCA_030530315.1 Clostridia bacterium
TTACCAGCACATCAATTGATTTCTCCATATTTTGGCCGGGCAGTCCCCTAAGAGGCTTTCTCTCATCCGTATTCTCTTTTCCGTAGATTCGGAAGAAACTACTGAGGGTCGAGCGAAATGAGAGGCCCAGGAAATCGATATGATACATTTGTTTCAACCAATCTGTAAATTCCGACCTTTCCCATTTCGCTCCAGTAAGTTGAAAATCTGACGTGCAGACATGGACATACTCTGCATCCGCAGTACTGCGGGCAAAATATTGTTTTTTCCCTTCAAAACAGAATGTGAAGAATATTGTATGATCACCGATGTGATGAACGGCGTCGCTCTTTAGATAAGTATTTCCACCGAATACAAAATCTATAGCGAGCAGCGCCGATGATTTACCGATGGAGTTCTCACCGTTCTCCTTTCCAAGCACGACATTTAAGCCTGGCCCAAATCTGACAGGCGGACGCACGGATCCCTTCTCTTTGAATACTGGAGAGTGCATCTCTACAAGCATCGGAATACATTCCCTTCTTCACTGATGTCAACGGCTCTAAGCGCGTAAAGACAATCCAGAACGGATAAAAAATCCGTTGGGTCCTTGAGAGCCTGTTTTATCTTCAAATACAGCAGATTGGCGGGCAACGGCCCATTTTCAAGCTCATGCAGAACCATTGGGATTAATGCCAATGTGCTGTTCTCATATGAGTATAGTTTATTAGGCAATTGCATCGAATACCTCGCAGCTCTGGATGAAGTAAGATACCACGATCTGGCAATATAAAGCCTCTTGCAACGTCACCCGGTGTATCTTTTCTACAATCTCATTAAAAATCTCTTCTCTTGATTTTTTCGTCTTTTTCAGTCTTCGGTACAGTGCCTTCATCTGATCCTGTATTTCATCATAATCTATTTCACCACACTTATCCAAATTAACCATGATTTCCCGGAGGCGCACATAATATGTAGTCACATATTCATTAACCGTTTTATACAACGCAAAGCATTCAGACCGAATCATCTTTTGTTTAATCTCCTTTGGTTCAAGCGACGCGTTCTCCAAATCCTTCTCGTCAAGCTTTCGTATCCTGCTGATTACAGCGATGATCCCCTTCTCTAAAGGCAGGTCGTCAAGCAGACGAGCGCTCTCTTTATGCCCAAGTAGTATTTTCTTGACTGCATTCAGCTCCCGAGTTTTTGCTTTATCCGTGTCCACACTGTACACGGCATAGCAATTCGGACACAGAGCTATGAGGTTTGTTATACTATCGCCTTTCCCCTTATCGATGATGCAAACTTCGTAACTGGGAATTGCCTTGTCCCCGTTTGTAATAAACAGTGCTCTTCCGCATCCAGGGAATGGACAACAATCACCTGCTTCATTCCTAAGTAATTCGCCGTATTTATGCTTTAGTTCAACAGCTGTTTCCTGTTGCTTTATCACAATCAGTTCGTCAGCGGGAACAATCCCTGCTGCGGTACGAATGATCTCCACGAGAAGGTCTGCAACGATTTTTCCCACATTGTCTTTATTTGCGGAATCGTTGTAGGGCTGAAGATCCTCAGCCAGCGCTTCACGTAGTGCAGACGGCCTCTTTTGAATCATAGACGCCAATCGTTCAGGAGTCAGACGATATACAATACTTTTTGCAAATGCCTTAGTCAAGCCCCGCTTGCTATAGCTTCGCAAAGTGTCATCCTTCACACGTGATGACGGATCTTTCTTTGTACCCCAATCGGCTTCCGATACACTCGTAATCATAGCCAGAAGTTCACGAAAAAAAGATGGTACATCATCACCGTCCGATAAACGGTTCTTCAAGATTGAAAATATCGTCTTGAAATCCACAGAAAGTCGCCACTCCTTTTTGACTTGTACCATTCTGTCCCATCATGTACCAAACCATCCCCAGCTTGTAGCAGGCCATTTTGTATAATCGGATTGTCGATAGGACAGTTCACTCAACAATAGAATCATAGCACGATACAGGCCAAAAGTCAAATTCGATATTTGAAAAACGGACTGTGAACGAGAAGCCTATGATGAGTTGAGTCGGAATAAAACTCATCGCATGTTCAATTCGACAGTTCCTGTCCAGTGTAAGACAGAGAACACCCACATCAATCTCAAAGCCTGAGATGCGCATAAGGCGGCGGGATACATACGGAGTCCAGAGCAGCAAGGCTGCTCCATGACCACCGGTGTACCCACCGAGCTTTGCTGCGCCCATTTTGAGCTATGCCGGTCGGTGACGGTGCGTCGCTGACCGGATTTCTATGTGTCCCCCGCCGAGATGCCCAGGCGGAAAGGGGCACTCCATGAAGATCCGAGTTCGCTATGACAACCAGCTCACCGACATCGACGTACCCGAGGAGGACTTCACCCTCATGATCCAAACCGACTACGACGAGCGCCGAGCCGCTGCGGATGATCCTTCTACTATAAGGCCGCGCTCACCGCAGGAGATCATCGAGGAACGCTTCAACCGACCCGATTACAACAACTGGCACCGCCACTGGCGGCACACCGACGATAACGCCATCCCCCGGCGTCTCGACCACAAGGCAGGCTTCATCGGCGATCATCCTGACGACGCCGGGAACCACGGCGAGCGCAGCCACTTCGACGTCGACGCCTTCCCGGATACCGCAGGGCAGTACGCGGCGGATCGGCGGGACAGCTACCAGGAGCAGTGTGAGATGCTGCGCCGCGTGCTGAAGCCGGACTACGCTGAAATGATCATCGCTGTCCACCTGGATGGTCTCTCCCTGATCGAATACGCCGCCATGATCGGCGACAAGCCCAACAATGTCTCCCACCGCCTGCAGCGCGCAGAAAAAAAGTTGCGGGAAATTTTGGAGAGACGTCCTTTTTGAACCCCTCCCGTGGCTACAGGACGAGAGGCAACAACAATACCGCCCTCTCGGGGAGGTGAGAGCATGCAGCACACCCTGCGAATCAGCGTAACCCGCAAGCCGCAGACCGGCGGCGTGGTCGCCATTCGGAATGTCTCCGTGCGGGAACGACTGCTGCGTTTCCTGCTCGGCGAGAAGCGCAAGCTGACCATCCTGGTTCCCGGCGATACGGTCAGCGACATCGAAATCAACCAGATCAAGAACGGAGGCTATGAGGAAAATGGCGGCAATGAGCGAGATGAACCTCGTGATCGAGGAGCTGCGCACGGCGGCGAACGCATTGATCAGCGCGGCGGACAGCCTGGCGCAGATGTACAGCACCCCGGAGGAGACTGAGGCCAAGCTGCTCCAGGAACGCAAACCCCTGTCGCTGGATGAGGTGCGCGACATTCTCCGGCGCAAGTGTGAGGAGGGCTTCGCCGCCGATGTGAAGGACATGATCGCGTTCCTCGGCGCGAAGTCCCTGAAGGATGTCCATCCGGACGACTACGAGCCGCTGGTCAATGCTGTTCAGGCCCTTGGCAACGGGGGTGATGGTGATGCCTAATCAGCATTCCCTCCTGTCCCCCTCCAGCAGCGAACGGTGGCTGCACTGCCCGCGCTCGGCGCGACTGTGCGAGGGCATGGCGGACACCACCAGCAGCTACGCCTCCGAGGGCACCGAGGCCCACGCCTTGTGCGAGCACCTGCTGCTCCAGGCGCTGGGCAGGAACACCACCGACCCTCGCCCCCAGTTCAAGCAGTACAGCAACGAGATGCAGGAAGCCGCTGAGGGCTACGTCCAGTACGTGATGGAGCAGGTCGCCGACTTCCGCGCCCAGGGCATCGAACCCGCCGTGTACGTGGAACAGCGTCTCGACCTCCGTGCATTCATCCCGGACTGCATGGGAACCTCGGACGCCATTGTGGTCGGCGGCGACACCGTGATCGTGGTTGACTTCAAATTCGGCAACCTGCCGGTACCCGCCACATCCACCCAACTTCGGATCTACAGCCTTGGCGTGTGCGAGCTGCTCTCCTGCCTGTACGACTTCACCCGCGTGCGTACCGTCATCTTCCAGCCCCGGTTGGGCACGGTGGACGAGGCGGAAATCACGAAAGATGAACTGTACGCCTGGGCAAACGACGTGCTCACGCCTATCGCGCAGCTGGCCTACGAGGGCAAGGGTGAATTTGAGTGCGGCGACTGGTGCAGGTTCTGCCGGGCCAGGAACCAGTGCCGGACGCTGGCCGAACACCAGCTGTCGCTGGCACAGTACGATTTCAAGCAGCCCCCGCTGCTGACCGATGATGAGATCGCTTCCATACTGACACAGGTGGACGCGCTGGTCAGCTGGGCCAGCGGCATCAAGGACTACGCGCTGCAGGCGGCGCTGGCGGGGACGCGGTTCCCCGGCTGGAAGGTCGTTGAAGGCCGCGCCAACCGCCGTTATGTGAACGACCAGGCCGTTGCCGAGAAGGTCATCGCCGATGGCAAGAACCCCTATGAACAGAAGCTGCTGGGCATCACCGCGATGGAGAAGCTCCTCGGCAAGAAGCACTTTGCCGAGCTGCTGGCCGGGCTGGTGGAACGCCCGCAGGGGAAACCGGTGCTCGTCACCGAGGACGACAAGCGTCCCGAGATAAATACAGCACAAAACGACTTCAACGAATAATGGAGGAAAACATCATGAAAAACAATTCTCAGAAGCCCGTCAACCCCATGAAGGTCATCACCGGCAAGGACACCCGCTGGAGCTACTGCAACGTCTGGGAGGCCAAGGCCATCAACGGCGGCACCCCCAAGTTCTCTGTTAGCCTGCTCATTCCCAAGAGCGACACCGTGACCGTGAAGAAGATCAAGGATGCCATCGAGGCTGCCTACCGCGAGGGCGAGGCCAAGCTGAAGGGCAACGGCAAGTCTGTGCCCGCGCTCAGCGTCATCAAGACCCCGCTGCGCGATGGCGACCAGGAGCGTCCGGATGATCCCGCCTACGCCGGGCACTACTTCCTGAACGCCAACAGCGCCACCGCGCCCGGCATCGTGGACGCAGACTGCCAGCCCATCCTGACCCGCAGCGAGGTGTACTCCGGCGTGTATGGCCGCGCCTCTATCAGCTTCTACGCATTCAACTCCTCGGGCAACCGTGGAATCGCCTGCGGGTTGAACAACCTGCAGAAAATCCGCGACGGCGAGCCCCTCGGCGGTCGCGCCAGCGCTGAATCCGACTTCTCAGACTTCGACGACGAGGACGACGACGATTTCCTGTCCTGATGCACACTCGGGGCGGCGGCACAGTCCGCCGTCCCACTTCCCCGATTCCAAGCGAGGTGATTTTGTGAAGACCCTTAGTATCGACATCGAAACATTCAGTAGTGTGGATCTGGCCAAGGCTGGCGTGTACAAATACGCTGAATCCCCAGATTTTGAGATTCTGCTGTTTGGCTACAGCGTGGACGGCGGTGATGTGCGCGTGGTCGATTTGACTGCCGGTGAAACCATCCCCGCCGATGTGCTGGACGCCCTCACGGACGACAGCGTCATCAAGACGGCGCACAACTCCAACTTCGAGCGCGTGTGCCTGAGCCGGTACCTGTCCGATCTCGGTATCTCCCTCGATCCCTTCCACGACAACGATCCTCTCTCCACGGAGTGTGCCCGGTTCCTGAACCCGGCGGGCTGGCATTGCACGATGATCTGGGCGGCGTACATGGGCCTGCCCCTGTCCCTGGCAGACACCGGCGCTGTGCTGGGTCTCGAAAAACAGAAGCTGTCCGAGGGCAAGGACCTTATCCGTTATTTTTGCAAACCCTGTGAGCCCACCAAGACGAATGGCGGACGCACACGCAACCGCCCCGCCGACGCCCCGGACAAGTGGGCACTGTTCAAGTCCTACAATCTGCGGGACGTGGAGACCGAGATGGAGATTGAAAAGCGGCTGTCCAAGTTCCCAGTGCCGGAGGATGTCTGGGATCAGTATCACATCGACCAGGAGATCAACGACAGGGGCATCGCCATCGACGAGGCGCTGGTGGAGAACGCCATCCGCATGGACGCCCGTTCCCGCGCCGAGCTTACAGAGTTGATGCAGAAGCTGACCAACCTGGGCAACCCCAATTCTGTGCAGCAGATGAAGCAGTGGCTGATCAACAACGGCATGGAGATCGACAGTCTGGGCAAGAAACAGGTCCAAGCTCTGCTTCAGGACGCGCCGCCCCAGCTGCGCGAGGTGCTGTTGCTCCGCCAGCAGCTGGCCAAGAGCAGCGTGAAGAAGTACATCGCCATGAAGAACGCGGTGTGCGACGACGGGCGCGTCCGCGGCATGTTCCAGTTTTACGGCGCGGTGCGCTCCGGGCGCTGGGCCGGACGGCTGGTACAGCTGCAAAACCTGTATCGCAACTCCATGCCTGATCTGGAAGCCGCCCGGAACCTTGTCCGGGAGGGCGACTACGACACCGTGAAGATGCTGTACGGCGCGGTGCCGGATGTGCTGGCGGAGCTTGTGCGCACCGCGTTCATACCCCGCGCCGGACAGAAGTTCATCGTCAGCGATTTCAGCGCGGTAGAAGCCCGCGTCATCGCCTGGCTCGCCGGTGAGCAGTGGCGCATGGACGTGTTCAGGGACGGCGGCGACATCTACTGCGCCTCGGCAAGCCAGATGTTCAAAGTTCCCGTGGAGAAGCACGGCATCAACGGCCACCTGCGGCAGAAGGGCAAGATCGCCGAGCTCGCCCTCGGATATGGCGGCAGCGTCGGCGCTTTGAAGGCGATGGGTGCGCTCGACATGGGCCTTACGGAAGACGAGCTGGCCCCGCTGGTGAAGGTGTGGCGAGAGTCCAACCCCAACATCGTAAGACTGTGGTGGGCGGTGGACGACGCGGTCATGAAAGCCATTCGGAATAAGACGACCACCCAGACACACGGCATCACGTTCACGGTGCGTTCGGGCATGCTGTTCATCACACTTCCCTCTGGCAGGCAGCTCTCCTACGTCAAGCCGCGCATCGGCGAGAACAAATTCGGTTCCCAGGCTGCGACGTACATGGGTGCAGGAAGCACGCGCAAATGGGAACGCATTGAATCTTACGGCCCAAAGTTTGTGGAAAACATCGTTCAGGGCATCAGCCGGGACCTGCTGTGCTGCGCCATGCAGACACTGCGCTGCTGCCGGATCGTCGCCCATGTCCACGACGAGCTCATCATCGAAGCCGATCCCGCCGTGTCCCTCGACGCGTTGTGTGAGCAGATGGGCAGGACGCCGCCCTGGGCGGAGGGCCTGCTGCTCCGCGCCGATGGCTACGAATGTGCCTTCTACCAGAAAGACTGAGGTGAACCATGAATATCAGTAAATACAACCATGAGGGCTATCACGATCCCACCGTGTATGAGGCCCTGGTGAACATCGAAAAGGAGCGCAAGGAGGCCCAGAAGCTGGTTCCCGGCAGGTACAGGCCCCTGGTCTACATCTGCAGTCCCTACGCCGGGGATGTGCTGAACAACGAGCGCAAGGCCCGCCGGTACTGCCAGTTTGCAGTTCGAAAGCGGGCCATCCCGGTGGCGTCCCACCTGCTGTACCCGCAGATCCTGAACGACAACGACCCCGGCGACCGCCAGCTCGGGCTGTTCTTCGGCACGGTGCTGCTGGGCAAGTGCGACGAGTGCTGGGTGTTCGGCGCGACGGTCAGCTCAGGAATGGCCACGGAGATCGCCAAGGCAAAGAAGCGCGGTATCCTTATCCGATACTTTACCGAGGACATGGAGGAGGTGCGGGCAGATGCGAATGCTGAAAATCGCCTGCGGCAGGAGCCGGAACGCACTTAACTGGTCAAACCGTACAATTAGCTGGGAAGACCTGTGCGAACGCCTGCGCACCACATTCCGGACCAGGGAGACGGTGGCCCAATACAAAGCCATGACCAGAGCCGAGCGCGATGACGCCAAGGACAAGGGAGGCTTTGTGGGCGGGCATCTGCGGGGTGGCAGGCGACGGGTCAAGGACGTGGAGTGCCGGTCGCTGCTCTCGCTGGACGCTGATCATGCGGAGCCCGGCTTCATCGATCGCTTCGAGCGGGAGTGTGGCGTCGCCGCCGCCATCTATACCACGCACGGCCACACGCCGGAAGCGCCCAGGGTGCGCATCGTGATTCCCTTTGAAGAGGACATCACGCCGGACTGCTATGCGGCGGTCGCCAGGTACTACGCCGCCCGCTGGGGCATCGACCAGTTTGACGAATGCTCCTACAAGGTCAACCAGCTGATGCACTGGCCGACCACGCCCGCCGACGGCGAGTACATCTGCCGAATCGTCGACGGTCCCACCTTCGACCCGATGTCGTTCCTCTCCGCTTATCCTGACTGGCAGGACTGCTCCAAACTGCCTGTATCCAGCCGGGAGAAGCAGGTCAGGGTGTCCGAGGGCAAGAAACAGGAGGATCCGCTTTCCAAGCAGGGCATCGTGGGCATCTTCTGCCGCGCCTACACCGTCCAGGACGCCATATACAAATTCCTCTCCGACGTGTACGCGCCGTCTGTGAAGGAAGGCCGGTTTGATTACATCCCCGGCGAAGGCACTGCCGGTGTGGTGATCTATGATGACAAGTTCGCCTACAGCCACCACGCCACAGATCCCGCAGGCGGGAAGCTGCTGAATGCCTTTGATCTGGTCCGGCTTCATCGCTTCCCGGAGGAGGATGAAAAGACATCGTTCCTCAAGATGTGCGCCTTCGCCGAGACCGACGAGCTGGTGAAGGAAGCCGTGGAACGCGAGAGGCTGGCGGAGGCACAGAAGGATTTTGAAGAGACCAGCTCCAGCTGGGAGGAACCGCTGCCGTTTGGCAGGCACACCATCGTGCCCTTCCCGCTGGATGCGCTGCCCCCGGACATCCGCAACTATGTCGCCGCGATCTCAGAGAGCGTGCAGACGCCCGTCGACATGGCGGGCTGCGCCGCGCTGAGCGTGATCGCCACCAGTGTGCAGGGCAAGTTCGCCATTCGCGGAAAGCCGGACTGGACGGAGCCGCTCAACATCTACCTCACGGAGATTGCGCCGCCATCCGAGAGGAAATCCGCGATACAGCACGCGATGGTCAGGCCGGTCAGTGATTACGAAAACCGGTACAACCAGATCAACGCGGCGGCGGTGGAATCCAGCCGAATGCACAGGCGCATACTGGAGCGCCGCCAGAAGGTCGTGGAGGATCAGGTTGCCAAGGGCAAGGCTGAGCAAGCGGAAGTAGATGAAATCGCCCACGAATTGACAGCATATGAGGAACAGCAGCCGCTGCGCCTTTTCGCCGACGACATCACGCCAGAGAAGCTGGCGTCTGTACTGGCCGAGAACGATGGCCGGATGGCGTTGCTGTCCAGCGAAGCGGGCATCTTCGACACGCTGGCCGGGGCATACTCCAAGTCGGTCAACATCGATGTGATGCTGAAGAGCTACTCCGGCGACCAGATTCGCGTTGACCGCATCGGTCGGGAGAGTGAGAACATCCTGAATCCCACGCTGACGGTACTGCTGATGGCGCAGCCCAATGTGATCTCCCGCGTGCTGAGCAACGAGACCTTCCGTGGGCGTGGGCTCACAGCGAGATTCCTGTATTGCATGCCTGCGTCGGCGGTGGGAGGTCGGCGGTATCGCAGTGAGCCTGTGCCGGATGCTGTCTATGCCGCCTATGAGCGATGCGTGTTCAACATGCTGGAGGACGACTACGGGTCCGTGCCGGAGATCATCACGCTATCGCCCGAGGCGGATGCACTGATGGAGACGTTCTCACAGGAACTGGAACCCAAGCTCGTGAAGGAGTACGCGGAGATCGCGGACTGGTGCGGCAAGCTGGCGGGCAATACACTGCGTATTGCCGGCCTGCTCTGCCGGGCAGCAACCCATCGAAGCCATGAGTTTCTGGATGTAGCGGATCCGCTGGTGGTGGACGGGCAGACTATGGCCAACGCCATCCGCCTGGGGAAGTATTTCCTGAACCACGCCCAGGCCATCTTCAATGTGCTGCCGGAGAACGCCATGTTCCAGAACGCCCACCGCATTCTGAAGATGATCTGCGAAAAGGGTCTCAAGGAGTTTAACCGCCGCACGGCGATGCGCAACTGCCAGACGTTCAAGCGGGTGGAGGAGATACAGCCCGTTCTCGACTTTCTGGAGGACTATGGCTACATCGCGCCTGTGGAAGCGCCGCAAACCTTTGGAAAAGGCAGACCGGCGATGCCGAAGTACATCGTCAACCCGTGGGTGGAACAGTATTATTGTCATACTGTCATGGGTACTGTCATACCCTCCACAGACACAATTGTAACGTAGAAACCCTCGCAAAATCAAGGGCTTTCGGACTTCAAGCATTAATGTCATTTTTGTCATGAGCGACAGACAGTCAAAAAAAGATAATTATTTATTTATAGAAAAAATCAGTACACAAATCTGATTTTTGGGCAGTTTTTCTTCCTTATCCCCATGACAAAAATGACACGCATGACATAAATCCGAAACCCCTTGTAGCGCAGGACTTTTCAACACGGAGCAATCTGTCATGGCAGAAAAAGAGGCGCATGACAGCATGACAAAAATCAGGAGGACGCATATGCGTGAGAAACAGATCGAGCAGAAGCTGGTGAGAGCCGTCCGCGCTGCTGGCGGCATCGCCCCCAAGTTTGTAAGCCCTGGACTGGATGGTGTGCCCGACCGCATCATCCTACTACCCGGCGAACGGATGGCCTTCGCGGAGTTGAAAGCCCCCGGCCAAATGCCCCGTCCTCTGCAGCAGCACCGGATTGAACAACTCCGACAGCTGGGCTTTCGGGTTTACATCATTGACAACATAAACCAGATCGGAGGTGTGCTGGATGAAGTATCAGCCACATGATTATCAGAACTACGCCACTCAGTTTATCATCGACCACCCCGTTGCAGCGATTCTCCTGCAAATGGGCCTCGGCAAGAGCGTCATCACGCTGACCGCAATTCAGCAGCTGCTGGCAAGCGGGAGCGTACACAAGGTGCTGGTCATTGGGCCGCTGCGCGTGGCCAGAGACACCTGGCCCGCCGAGATCGAGAAGTGGGATCACCTGAGCAGGTTGGAATACAGCGTGGCCGTAGGCACGGAGTCCGAGCGCCGCGCCGCCCTGATGCTGGATGTGCCGATTCACATCATCAACCGGGAAAACGTGCAGTGGCTGATCGAGAGCAGCCACATTCCCTTCGAGTATGACATGATCGTCATTGACGAGCTGTCGTCCTTCAAGAACCACCAGGCCAAGCGGTTCAAGAGCCTGATGAAGCAGAGGCACCGCGTCAGCCGGGTCGTAGGCCTGACCGGCACCCCCAGCAGCAACGGCCTCATGGACCTGTTCGCAGAATACAAGCTGCTGGACATGGGCAAGCGCCTGGGCCGCTTCATCACGCAGTACCGGCAGGACTTCTTCGTGCCTGACAAGTGTGGCTATGACCGGGTTTATTCCTGGAAGCCCCGTCCCGGCGCAGAGCAGGAGATCTACCGGCGCATCGGCGACATCACCGTCAGCATGAAGAGCGTGGACTTCCTGAAGATGCCGGAGTGCATCATCAACCGCGTGCCCGTCGCCATGGACTGCAACGAGCGCGATCTGTATGACGAGATGAAGACCGAGCTGGTGCTGTCCCTGGGTGACGACATCATCGACGCGAAGAACGCGGCGGCCCTGTCGGGAAAGCTGACCCAGATGTCCAACGGCGCGGTGTATTCAGAAGCCGGGGATGCTATCCGCCTGCACGACCGGAAGCTGGACGCGCTGGAGGACCTGATCGAAGCCGCCAACGGCAACCCTGTGCTGGTCGCGTACTGGTATCAGCACGACATCCAGCGTATTCAGGAGCGTTTCCCCAAAGTGCGCACCCTGCGCACCTCAAGGGACATCGCGAACTGGAACGCCGGGAAGATTCCCGTTGCGGCGATCCATCCTGCCTCCGCCGGACACGGTCTGAACCTCCAGGCGGGCGGCAGCACACTGGTCTGGTTTGGCCTGACGTGGAGCCTGGAACTGTACCAGCAGACCAACGCCCGCCTCTGGCGGCAGGGACAGCAGGCCGAGACCGTCGTCATCCATCACATCATCACGACCGACACGATTGACGAGCAGATCATGGATGCACTCGAACGCAAGGACAGGACGCAGGCCGCGCTGATCGATGCGGTCAGGGCACAGCTGGGGGTGTGAATATGACAGGGTACAACGCGCTGGCCATCGCCATCATTGAGCAGGCCGCCAAGGATTTCAGAGCCGCACAGCGGAAACTGAGAAAAGACCCGTACAACATAATCGCCAGGAGAACCGCGAGGGAAACAGAAGCATTCTTCTGTTCCGACTGGTTCAAGGTGCTGACATCGGTGAATGGCCCGGCGATTCTGAAGCAGTTGAAGGAGGAGTTCAACGTATGAACGCGAAGGATTATCTCGGTCAGGCGTACAGGCTCGACCAGCGCATCACCAGCAAGCTCCAACAGGTGGAAAGCCTGCGCTCCCTCACAGAACGAGTGACCGTGGCATATGGCGGCGAAGTCGTCTCTCACTCTCGGAACCTCACATCGCTGCAGGATACCATCGTCCGGCTGATGGAAGCCGAGGAAGAGCTGAATCAGGAAATCGACAAGCTGGTCGATCTGAAGATTGAAATCTCCAACATCATCAGCGAGGTGCGCAACGAGAGCTACAGGCTGATACTGGAGAAGCGGTATCTGTGCTTCCTGCCCTGGGATAAGATTGCCGCAGACCTGAACATCAGTCGCAGATGGGTGCTCATCCAGCATGACCGCGCCGTCAATGTGGTTGACAGGCTGATTTCAAAGCGTAGTGTCTCCTGAAAAAAGTGTGCACACCAGTTCACAAAAGTGCACATCAGTTCACTTGAATGTCGCTCCATATTTTGGTAGACTATAATCGCGCCGAAATGGCAGACAGCCTTCGCGGACACAGATCCGCGAGGGTATTTTTTATGCGCAAAAGGAGCGATGCACATGTTGTTCACCTCTGAGCAGGTGTCCGCCGGGCACCCGGACAAGATATGCGACCAGATTTCAGACGCCGTCGTGACCGACTGCCTGAAGCGCGACCGGAACAGCCGCGTGGCGGTGGAGGCCCTCATCAAAGAGAATCATGTGGTCGTCGCCGGGGAGATCACCTCGAAGCACGAGCCGGACATCCGTCGGCTGGTTCGCAGCGTGCTAATGTTCACCGAGCCCGCTATCTATGACGATTTCGATTTGCAGACCTTCATCACCCGGCAGTCTCCGGACATCGCCCTCGGTGTGGACAAGAAGGGCGCTGGCGACCAGGGCAGCATGTTTGGCTACGCCACCAATGAGACACACAAGATGCTGCCGCTGCCCTTTGTGCTTGCCACCGACGCCATCGAGCGCCTGGATCTGGCCCGGCACACCGCCCTGGGGAAGGACGCGAAGGCCCAGGTCACCTACGACTACCGGAAAAAGCACATCGACACCTTCCTCATCAGCACACAGCACCAGGAGGATGTCGACCCGGCGGATGTGTATGACATCTGCAGGAACATCATGCTGAAGGTGGCCGACGCCCACAGTCTGAACCGGGATTTCCATGTGTTGGTGAACCCCACCGGACGATTCGTCACCGGCGGCTCCTTCGCCGACACCGGCGTCACCGGGAGGAAGCTGATGTGCGACACCTACGGCGGCATGGCCCGCCATGGCGGTGGCGCGTTCTCCGGGAAAGACCCCACCAAGCTCGACCGCTCCGGCGCGTACATGGCGCGGAAGATTGCAAAGGACATTGTACGCCAGAACCATGCCGGGAAGTGTGAAGTCCAGCTGGCCTACGCCATTGGCGTGGAGGAGCCGGTGTCCATCAGCGTGAAGACCTTTGGAACCGGGAAGTACCCGAGACCGAATCTGGTCAAGTGGATTCGAAAGAACTATGACCTGACGCCCAACGGCATCATCTCCACACTGGGGCTTCGTGATGTGGATTACACCCGCACTGCGACCCTCGGTCACTTCTGGAATCAGTCGATGCCGTGGGAAGTGTGAAACCACTCAAAGACTTATCATGCCGGAGGGCACATGACCCGTTGACTTATGCCCCGGAAAGAGGGAATATGGCGCTACCCTGGAGCGCGGGGCCGCATGGCGGCGGCAAATTCCAGACCGCGCACACGAAGGAGGCAAGCACCATGACGATTCAGACGAACACCACTGACCGCAAGGCTCTGGCCAAGGCCATCGCCGAGGAACTGCACACCGAGGCCCGCTACCTGCGGACGCCCACCTACGCCTACGAGGTCGGCGATTTCACAGTCGACCGCGACGGCAACATCGTCGGCGACGATTTCACTCCGCTGATGGTGTTCCTGCTGCGCAACGGCTACATCACCGAGGACGCGCTGGCAGCGCAGGCCGAGAGCGCAGACGCGCCCGCTGAAGAGGAAGCGCCGGTTGAGGAGACCGATGCTGAGGCCACGGACAGCGACACCGATTCTGAAGCTCCCGCTTCCATGCTGAGCGACATCGACGAGCAGACCATCACGATTCCCGCGCCGGACATCACGGTGGAGCAGCTGCGGAACCTGACCTACACCCTCTACTCTCGCCAGTACATCCTGAACCTGATGACCGGCGGCAACACCATCAACATCCCGCTGGAGCTGATCGAAGCACTGCAGGACGCGTTGCCCGCCTCGCCGGAGGATTTCACAGCGCTGCTGGACAGCCACAGGGATCTGGGGCTGAAGGGCTTTGATTTCAAAGACGGCCAGTTCAGCCTGACCTTCCCCTTCTACGAGACCGAGCCCACCAAGTGGACGACCTTCGCCGGGCTGCAGGGCCGCATCCTGCAGACGGCGCTGGCGGCAACGCGGGTGTTCCCCGAGCTCATCCGGCCTGAGGAGGAAGCCGAGAAGTACACCGCGCACATGTGGCTGCAGCGGATGGGCTACAAGGGCCCGGAGATGAAGGAGCAGCGGAACATCCTGCTGAAGCACCTCCATGGTTACTGCGCCTTCTCCAACGGCTCGAAAATGCAGAACCACAAGGACAAGTACAGCGCCATTCGCCGGGAGCGCCGGGAAGCCGAACGCGCAGCTGCAAGCGGAGAGATGGATGTCGAAGTCACCATGCCAACCACAGAGGCTGAGCCCTCTGTGGCCATGGCGCAGAAGGAGGTGGCCTCCAATGACTGAGCGTATCGAGAGAGCCCTCGCCGATTTGAGAGCCCGGCAACAGGCCGGTGAACGGATGCCCTGCCCACGCTGCGGGCGGGATACCATGAAGGCACCGATCTACACCAATGCGCTGAGCAGGGAAGCCGACGGAATTTATGTGTGCGATGCCTGCGGCACAGCAGAGGCGCTGAAGGCATTCATGAAAAACCCGCTGCCGGTCAGCTGGTGGGCGATGTTCCGCCTGGAGAAAGGGGCATCGCATTTGAAAGAGCTGCCGGGGACGGAGGCAATGGACATCGTCCGGGAACAGGATATGCCCATCCTGACGGAGATTTTCGAGCAGTGGAGTGAAGAGAAGCCCGGGGCGGATTTCGAGCCCTACCGGCTGGATGCCATGAGCAGATGCCCGGGCATTACACAGCTTTGGCCCGATTCCTTTCAGGCACTGTACGAGACAGCCGACGGTCACCTGCTGATACAGTTCCGCAGGAATCCGGACGGCACGACGACCTCTCGCGGCTTCATCGTGATGCGGTAAAGCCCGGCAGATTCAGAAGCGGCTCAGCCCACAAGGCTGGCCGCTTTTCTCTTGCCTGTGTCGCCGCGACATTTGCCCCACGTGCCGCCTTGCCTGCCCTGCCCGGGAAAACCCCCGAAGGCGATTCCAAAGCCCGACACGGGCGAACGTCGCGCGAAGTCCGGAAGACGAGAAAAGCCGCCCGCAGGCGGCGATGTCTGTGTCCCGGCGCAGGGTATTGTGTGGCATTGTCTGACCGTGTCTAAAGCAGTTTCAGGTTCCATGGCCATGCGTAGTAGTCTGTGCCGCTGTCGAGCATGACCAGAACCATTCCGGAGCGCCTGACGGTTCTGAGCACGGTGCCCTCCTGACCGCACAGGCTGCGGTGAATGGAAATGTGTATCTTTACGCGCATGCCCTTCCTGAAATCCTGAAGCTCTGGATCACCGGCGCTGTTCATGCTGGTGATTTGAAAGCTCACGCCGTTGTCCCTCAGTGTGTCAATAAAGTCCGCCCGGGCATCCTCCGTCCTGAACTGCTTCATGCGGATGGGCTGACTGCCGTTTGAAAGTGTCTCCTTCCATGCTACTGCGAACATACTGCGTTCCTCCTTGTGTATCGCTCATTTTGATTCAGAAGCGTGTGGCTCCCGCGACCCGGCGTACCGGGTTTCGACTGTGCCGTCAGTCTCATCAGGCGGGTGTGTATTCAGGAGCCGGGAGCCATGGCTCAGGCCATGAAGCTCCCGTTGCTGTAGAGCAGCCGGTGGTCGCTGATGAAGTCGCCCACCGTGGCGATGTAGCCGCTGGCATCCATGATGGCAAGCTTCGAACCCGCCAGCGCCTGTATCAGGTTGAGCGTATCTCGATTTCGAAGGTCAGCGGGAGTGCGGATAATGCGTGCAAGGTAGTCGGTGATGAAGATGGCCGTATCGCTGTACTCCCGGTTCATCGGGTCGGTGGTCAGGCGGATGATGCCGTTGTGCGCGATGCCGCACTGGCAGTCGACGTCCAGCGCCTTCATGTGCGCCCGCCGATTCGAGAGCGGGAAGGGATGCGTCATCTGTGGGTTGACGCCTGCCTGCGTGCTGATTCTGAAGTGGTACACCACCGGGTCCTTCGCGGTGAAGTGCTCGGCCCGGATATCGGCGAGGAAGCTCTCGACGTCCATGTATCCCTTGTGGATGTGGACCTTGCCGTCGCGGGCGAACATGTACCCGGCCCCATGGGGATTGTTGGCGAACATCCTGCGGATGGCGGCCTCGCCGGGCTGGCGGACGTTGATTCTCGAAGCACAAATGATGCACATGTGGTTTTACCTCCTGCGTGTGTATTTTTTGCATTCCCGGGCGCTGTGTCAGCGGCTCTGGACAATGGTGAGCTGGTACTCGCTGCCGTCGGGCAGGGTGATGACCAGACCCTTGTTGTAGGTCATGACCCCGGCCTGTTCGTAGGTCTGTACCCGCAGGTTCTCCCAGCACATTTCATAGCTGTCGTACCCCTCGGTGATGAGCTCCATCAGCGCGTTCTGCAGGGTCTCCTCGGTAAACTGTTCCCCGTTCTCGTAATCGCTCTCGTACATGGTGGTGACCTCCTGTGTTTGATTTGGAAGCTGCTGTGGCTTCCCGCGACCGGACGCTGTGTCCGGTTTCGGCCCGGTGCCGCCGGGCGCTCATCAGGCGGGCGATTCAGAAGCTGTACGGTTCCGCGAAGTCCATGCTGGCAACCGGGTGTTCTTCGCGAGTTTCCCAGTCGAAGGAGACCAGTTCGATGCGCGTGTACATTTCAGCACTGTCGGGCTCGGCGAACAGCCTGAAGGATTCCCAAGCGTCGGCAAGGACGATGTACTCCTGTTCCTCGGGAAGGCAACCGCGGTGGTCGCGGCGGTGGAAGCGAATGGTGTAGGTGAATCCGGGCATGGGGTGTACCTCCTTTTCGATTCAGAAGCTGTGTGTCACCGGCCTGTGCCGGTGGCCGCAGCCGGGTTCCCGGGCGGCGTCGTGATGTTCGCTCTGCCGCCCGGGAAAGTCAACGGGTATGTGTGCCAGGGCGCATCTTTATTTCAAAGGTGTGCGTCCTCGGCATCCTGCCGGGCGAACTCCAGCATGATTTCGTAGATTTCCTGCGGGTCGCAATCCTCGCCGTCGTATTTGCGGATGTCCTCCGCGAGGTTGATGGCGTCGGCCAGCGTCCACCCGGAGGCGATTTCCTCCGGGTCGTACAGCTTGCCCAGCAGGAAGGCGGGCAGGTCGAATTCAGTGTTCTTCACGGGGCGTTCCTCCTTTTAGTCCTCGACCGCTTCGATTACGAAGCGCGTCGTTCCGCGGGTGAAAGGGTTCCGGCGGTCCTCTATTTCGAAGCGCCGCTTCATGGCTTCAGCCTGTTCCCGGGTCTTGGTTCCGCCGACGATACACCCGCGGTCATTCCGGATGTACCAGCGAACTCCGATGTGCTTTCCGTAGGCTATGGCTCCCTGCAATGTCATCATGGTGTGTTCCTTTCCGGGCCGTGCCCTGTCAGATTTGGAAGCTTCAGGTGTGCGGCTGTGCCGCTGGCTTCCCGCGACCGCCCAGCCTGTTCAGGAGCTGTGCGGTTTCGGCCCGGGGCCGCCGGGCCTTCGTCAGGCGGGCGAGGATTGGAAGCCTTACCTCTTGCGAGGCGGGCACAGGGTGTACGTCTTGCCCTTGGCTTCGATTTCGTAGTACTGGAGCTCCGGGGTGACTTCGTCAAAGTGCATCCTGTTCACCCGGGTGACCTTCGTGACATCGGCGACCTTCGCGGATTTGAATCCTCGCTGTGTCCGCTTCAGCCACCGGAGGGCGACCGATTTGTAAGCGTCGCCGCACACCCGCCGGTTCTGTTCCCGCCGGGCCCGCCGCCGGGCATTTCGGAGCCGCTGGATTTCGCCCGCTTCCTCCATGGGCACAAACCAGCCGTCCGGGTGGTAGCGGTCGATGTCCTGCACCATGGCGAACTCGATTTCGGAGATAACTTCGAGGTGGTTGTTCCAGACTGTGCTGTCCCAGCTGGGCCACAGCCGGTCGGTGTTCCTGCCGACCATGACGACCACCCGGTCGCCGTGGAAATCCCCGGGCTCGCGGCCCCAGACCATCTCCCGGTACAGGAGGGTCCGGCGGATTTCCGAGCCGTCGGTCAGGTCGATGTGCGCGACTTCGCCCTGATGCCCGGGCATGGTGGTGGTGTTGATGTGCCAGCCCTGATTCAGGAGCTCGGCGACCTTCTCGGTGTACATCTTCTCGATAGCCTGCTTTTTCATGGGGTGTTCCTCCTTGCGCTTTGCGCGATTTGATTTGGGAGCTTTGGCTTCCCGCGACCGGCACAGCCTGTGGCTGTACCCGGTTTCGGCCCGGAGCCGCCGGGCCATCATCAGGCGGGTACACCCTGCCGCCAAGCCGCGTTGCCGGGCAGGAGGCTGGTGAGGTGTTCCCGGGCGGTGGCGAACTCGTCCCCGATGAAGCCCAGCCGGAGGAGCCAGCAGCGGAAGGTGTACTTCGGGTTGTCGGTGTCCGGGCGGGTCGGGCTCGCCGCCTTGGTGTCGAGGGCCTGCTGGCTGATGGCGAGGCACAGCTGGATGTAGGCCTTGATTTTGCCCGCGTGGAGTGTGCCGTTGAAGGCCCGGAACTCGATGGTGTGGGCGGGCCGCTCGGTCGAGAAGGCCGCGTGGAGGTTGAGCAGGTGGTAGCGGCTGTGGTCGTAGTGCGTTCCCGCACACCTGCGCCAGTCGCTGTAGGAGCCGTCGCTGAAGGTGTACCAGACCTTGGCGAAGGCTTCCATCGAGGTGGGCTTGACCCGGTTGACCTCCCGCAGGAAGGCGGGCTCGACCGGGCGGCACCACTGCCCGCGGCGGAAGGCGGAGATGTCCAAGGCGAGGGTGAGGAGGTCTTCCTTGGCGTTGACGATGTTCACCAGCCGCCGCAGGCTCTGGGGAGTGTGCTCGCCCAGCCCGACGTGTACGTGGATGCCGCAGGAGTCGTCGGCTTTGCCGCCCGCCGCCCGGATGACCCGGGCGACCTCCTGCACCATGGGGATGTCGTCCCAGCGGCACACCGGGCTGACCACCTCGGCGTCCAGCCCGCGGCTGTGGCCGTTGATGGAGGCGTCGGACTCGACCGTCCAGTGCCGCCCGTCGGGCATGGGCACCACCCAGTCGTCCAAGTGCCGCCCGCGGTGGACGGCGGTCGTTCCGAAGTGTGCCGCGAGAGCCTTGGCGGTCCTTTCCCGCCCGATGCCGGTGGTTTCGAGTTCGATGCCGAAGGTCTGGTTTTTCATGGGGCTCCTCCTTCCGGCGGCGGCTTTTCCCGCCCGCCCGGGCCGCCCGGCGGGTTTCCCGCCCGGCGAGCACATTCATCACTCCGCCGGGCCGAAAAGTCCAGATAACAAACCGCGTAGTTTTTGCGTCGTTTGCGATAAGCCAGGGCCCTCAACGCGCTATATAGGAAGCCGCCCGGTTTCGGGCCCGGCCCGGGGCCGTTCCGCCCGCCGCCGGGGTGTGCCCGCCGGGGCCGTTCCGCCCGCCCGGGGCCCGCCGCCGCCCGCCCGGGGTGTGCCC
>JAUMVG010000129.1 GCA_030530315.1 Clostridia bacterium
TTGCCGGCTCCTTCATCAGTCCTTTTACCTTGTCGCTATTTTAGTGACATTGGGCTCTGCCCCCGCGGATTTTGCCGTTTGGATTTTTTGTTTTATCCCTCGATCATGATGACCTTCTTTTCGGGCACCTTTCTCTCGTCTCGCTTGGGGATGTTCAGGCTCAGCACGCCGTGCTCCAGCTTGGCGGTGATGTCCGCCTCCGTCAGCACGTCGCCCACGTAGAAGCTCCGCTGCATCGCGCCGGCGTAGCGCTCCTGGCGAATGAGCTTGCCCTTCTTCGTGGTCTCGTCCTTGTCCAGGCCCTTGGCCGCCGTAACGGTCAGATAGCCGTTCTCAAGGCTCAGCGTGATCTCGTCCTTCTTGAAGCCCGGCAGGTCGATATCCACCTCGTAGTGGTCCTCGTGCTCATGCACGTCTGTCTTCATTTCCCGGGCCGCGTTCTTGCCGTACAGCTGGCGGTCCATCCGCCGCATCTCGCGATCCCAGTCGCCAAAGAACTCATCAAACAGGTTTTCACCAAAGATACTCGGCATCAACATAACTCATACCTCCTTTCGAAGCGGCCGTCCCGGCGCTTTGCGCCCTCGCGGCTGTCGTGCCGGCAGCCGGCGTTCGCCGCTTCGCTCCTCACTTTGACCCTCTAGCGCTTCTCGCGCACCCGCCGCCGGCGCGTCCCCTCTCGGGCGGCATCCTCCGGCAGGCTGTCGTGTCGGCGTAGGTCCTTATGTTGAACCATGAGCATCGGGCCGGCGGCCTTCAACCGCTCTCCCTCTGTTCGGCTACTATTATACTCATTTTGTTAGCACTGTCAAGAGGTGAGTGCTAATTTCCCCAGTGAACATTTTGTGAACGGTTCTGCATCAAATAATCCGGCTACGAATCGTTTGATGCGCAGCGAAAAAAAGCCAGGTTTGCGCCGCTTCTGCAGGCGGAGCCCGATTTGCAGGCTTTCCTTCACGGAGTTTTGTTGCGTGAAGGGGCGGACAGGCAGACCCTCCCTTTAATGTTACAGACCTATTAACATGAGTTATCAAAGTCAATTGGGGGCTGGACTTTGCTCGGTCGATCGGGTATAATAGCCGCGTTGGGCCAAAACGAGGCATAGGAGGATCGACCATGAACGAGAATGAAACCACCACCACTTGGGAAGACCGTTTTACCAGTGACGAGCGCGAGATTGCCAACATGGATGAGTTTGACTTCATGACGCTGCTGATGGAGAGCAGGATCATCCAGGCCTCCTGACCGAAATGCCGCCGCCCCTCCTCGGTCCCTTGCCGGACTTCGGAGGGGCGTTTTTTTCTGTCCGGAAGGCGAAACCCGCCGACAATCGCTGTGGACAGAACGTCCGAGGGGTGCTATACTTTATACATACACAAGCGCGGCAACCGCCGCGGCAAATAGCGAGGGGAGAACTATGGCGCATCCGCTGATCAATCGGGATTTCTATGACGCCATCGTCCGCTTTGACACGGACGAGGCGGCCCAGGACTACTTCTATCAGATCATGGACACCGTCGTCGAGCGCAACGGCCGGCAGGAGACCGTGCGCACCCGTATCCTGCGCGCCTATGCCATGCTGTTTTGCGACGGCCTCGGCGCGGTGGCGGGGCAGATCGCCGGGCCGGACGAGGTGGAGGCCACCGCCGACCGGCTATACGTCGGCAGCCTGGGGTTCGACCCCCGGCACTGGTACCGCATGCAGCACCACTTCCCAGTGATCGACGAGGACAACTACGACCGCTTCGCGGCGCTGGTGATCGCCGATTTGAGCGCCGGCCCGCTGCGGGAGGCGGCCATCAACGGCGGGGACATGCTGCTGGTGGGCGAGCTTCACCCGCTGGAGATGTCTCCCGAGCAGCGCAGCGCCCAGCGCGTGCGCGCGATCAACCCGGAAGGAGAAGCGCTATGAGGATTTTAGCGGTGGACAGCAACTCTGCCGTGCTGGACCAGATCGGCAAGATGGTGGCCGAGGTCCAGCCCGACGCCGAATTCCTGCCCTTCGAGCACAGCCTGGACGCCCTGGCCGAGGCGCGGCGCGGCGAGATCGACATCGCCTTCCTGGAGACGGAGCTGCCCGAGCTGGACGGCCTGGACCTGGGCCAGTACCTGAAGGAGCTGAACCCCTTCGTCAACCTGATCTACGTCACCGAGAACGGGGAGCACGGCTTCGCGGCCTTTGAGCTGCACCCCAGCGGCTACATCAAAAAGCCCGCGACGGCAGCGGCCCTGCGGCGGGAACTGGACGACCTGCGCCACCCCATGTCGAAGCAGGCCCCCAAGCGCGTGTTTGCCCAGACCTTCGGCAACTTCGAGCTGTTCGTGGACGGCAAGCCCGTGGCCTTCAAGTACACCCGCACCAAGGAGATCGTGGCGCTGCTGGTGAACAACCGGGGCGCGCAGACCACCAACGGCGAGATCATCGCCTCCCTGTGGGAGGACAGCGGCGACCCGGAGAAGAAGGTCTCCTATCTCAGCAACCTGCGACAGGACCTGCAGAATACCATGAACCGGCTGAAGCTGCCGGGCGTCATCGTCAAGCAGCGCGGCAGCCTGGCCATCGCCGTGGACAAAATCGAGTGCGACCTGTACGACTGGCTGGACAAGAAGAAGGAATCCCGCTACCACTACCTCGGGGATTACATGAACCAGTACAGCTGGGCGGAGTACGTCCACGCCGAGCTGGATGAGATCAGCTGGAGCCTGGAGGACGACGAGTAAATTTGGCCCCGGGGCATTGGGTGAAAACCCGGTCCACCGCCCGGGACCCTGACAAGCCCTGCATTCGCGCGCGGATGCAGGGTCAGGATGTTGACAAAGTCAACAGACTGGAGGCCGTTGAGAAAGCCTCGGCGAAAGAACAAATATGCTATATTTGTTCTTTCGGTTTTCAGTGTAGCTGAAAACTGGAAATCCTTTAGGATTTCCACCTCGCAAGGCAAGGCGGCAAGCCTGCAAAAAAGGGAGCTTACCCGGTCGTAAGTGACCGCATTTTGCAGGCGCAACCAACACAGCAAGCAAGAATCTCTGCCTGTTCTTTTCTGTCGGCAGAGATTCTTGCGTTTGCAGGCTTTGTCAACGGTTTGAACCCTGCATTCGCGCGCGGATGCAGGGTTTTCCTGTGCGAGAGGACAAAACCGCTCGGCAGCCAGGTGTCCGCCGCCTCCATGCCGTTGATACTTCCCCTTGAATTTCCGGGCCAAAGGATGTATTATGTAACTACTGATTAATTCGAGGAGGTATGGTATAATCGAGAGAGAAAGCGAGTGA
>JAUMVG010000064.1 GCA_030530315.1 Clostridia bacterium
CTCCATGTTACGGATGGCCTCGATCAGCATGCCACCCGTGCCGCAGGCCGGATCATAGACCGATTCGCCCGACCTAGGCTGAAGCAGGCGCACCATCAGCTTGACGATGGAGCGCGGCGTGTAGAACTCACCGGCATTCTTCTTGCTCATGTCGGCAAACTTCTTGATTAGGAATTCGTAGGCGTCGCCCATGACATCGGCGGAATAATCCCGGTTGCCGACGCGGATGGCGGACATGTGCTCGATCAGGTTCTTCAGGCGCTCGTCCGTCAGCTTGGTCTTGTCCGTCCAGTTGGCATCATCGAAGGAGGAGAACAGGCCGGCCAGCGTATCAGGGTTGGCCTGTTCAATTGCCATCATAGCGTTCACGATAGCGGTGCCCACATCCTCGCTCGTCTGCCGGACGTCCTGCCAGTGCGCGCCGGCGGGTATAGAAAAGGCGTGCAATTCTTCCTCGGTATAGAAAGCAATGTCCTCACCATACCGTTCCTCCGCCTCGGCGGTCTCCTCGTCGTACACATCTGAGATGCGCTTGAAGAACAGTATCGGTATAACATAGGACTTGTAGTCATCCTGATTGATCGGCCCGCGCAAGATGTTGCAGGCCTCGTAGAGGTGGTTGTAGAGCTGATTAGCGGAAGTTTCAACGCTCTCTACAGGCTGTTTCACCGTATTGAACAATGAGCTCACTCCATGTATATTTAAAAGTTATACTTATTTTATCATTATTTAGCTGCATATGCAAATAAAGTTTCTTCCGCGCGGAGATGCATATTATATCCCCCGGCACTCAATATCATTATACTGTTTTTAATAGTCCTATCCCCAAAAATGAAAAAAAGGCAACGAGGTCAATCCCCGCTGCCCATAACGGTCCGTTCCTCACCGTTTTTCAAGGTAAATGTCAGCCCATCGCCCACAATCACCTTGTCCACCAACGCCAGAAACAGCTCAGAGTCAATTTCCGGCCCTACTTCCAGGTCTTCGATCACCTTCAGGAACAGCTTGCTTTGCCTGGCCCGGTAATCCCTGTCTGTGCGCTCCTGTTGTATCTCAGCCTGTTTTTTCTCTAATTGATCCATCTGAATGCCCAGAGCACCGTATTCTTCTTTGAAACTATCCTGGGCCATCCTGCTCTGGCGTGCTACAAGAACGTCCACGCTTTCAGCAATCCGCTTTTCTTCATGATCCAGCTTTTCCTTGCGGGCGTCCAGATCATGGGTAGTGATCCCACAAAAGCGAAAACTGTTTAAAACGGATATAGTTTACAGCCATGCGCCACCTCCGAGGATATTATACAGCATTTCGGCGCACTTGTCATTGAACTGAAAGTTCAATACTTTAGAGCATCCTCAGTCCCGTTCAACTCCGCCCACCTTGCTGCAAGCACTCTGGCGTACAGGGCCGGTTCCAGGCCATAAAATCCCAGCGAATACCCGTCGTTCATCTCTATGAGCAACGTCCTGCCGTCTGCTGTAACCCCGAAATCCAAGGCACAGCCCGCAGGCATGTTCGGATAGGCACGAACCGCAGTATCAATCGTCTCCCGGTCGTATACGGCATCACGGTCGCCATAATAAAACTGGATGCCGACGATTTTCCCATACAGAAGAAAGCATCGCCATTCTGAGACAAATTCAACAGGTTCACTGCAATAAAGCAATGTCTCCGGTCCCAGGAGTCCATACTCTGCCTCAAGGTCCTCCCATTTCTCTACCACAATCCCCGGCGCGATCTTTTCCTCGACCGGCTTGATAAAAATGGGCAATCCCTCATGACGGATGTCCCCCAGCCGCGTCTGCCAGATCCGCCTTCCCCGGAATGCCGACAGTTCCTCGGGGTAGTCATAATGCTCTGCCTGAATACCTCGCTGGTTCAGCGCGTGCCAGATCATGATGGTGCTGCCGACAACCACATCCTCCGGCTTCCTCGTATCGAATTTTTCGTTCGTAGTAAAGAGAACCGGTTCAATGCCAAGCGCCTTGAAGCCATCGTAAGCAGCCTGACAGTCGCTGTTGTAGGCTTTCCCCTGAAATCCATGGATATAGGCTCTCATAATCGCACCTCCAGATATTCGTTAACACCGCCTCATGGGTTACAATTGCATGGTGGGAGAAGTTGGATTTGAACCAACGCAGGCCGAAGCCAACGGATTTACAGTCCGCCCCTTTTGACCAGACTCAGGCATTCTCCCATGGGGTGCGTGAGCGGGCTCGAACCGCTGACCTCCGGGGCCACAACCCGGCGTTCTGACCAGCTGAACTACACGCAACATAAATGGTGCGCCTTCGGAGACTCGAACTCCGGGCTCTCGCATTAAAAGTGCGATGCTCTACCAACTGAGCTAAAGACGCATTTGGCGGAGTGAGAGCGATTCGAACGCTCAAGGGCATTGCTGCCCCGCCTCATTAGCAGTGAGGTTGCTTACCAGTTAGCATATCACTCCGTATGATGGCGCAGGACGGAGGTGTCGATCCCCACGGCATCGCTGCCGCCCACGGTTTTCGAGGCCGGTTCCGGGGCCGCCCGGAATCATCCTGCGTATTGGAGGTTCCAGCCCGACTCGAACGGGCGATCACGAATTTGCAATCCGTAGCCTTAGCCAGCTTGGCTATGGAACCATGTGGCAGTCCCGACGGGATTCGAACCCGTGACTCCTGCGTGACAGGCAGGTATGATAACCATCTTCACTACGGGACTATATTGGTGACCCCTGCGGGATTTGAACCCGGCACTTCAGGATTGAAAGTCCTGCGTCCTGGCCGATTAGACAAAGGGGCCGTGTCAGCCCTGTTACCAGGGCCGACGTTTATTCATGCGGGGATTTGGGATTGCCGGGCATCCCCTTGAAAGACGAGGATGTCATCGATCCGTACCCCGAAGACAGCTGCTAGAGCCACGAGATTGTCTACCGTCGGCAGCGCCGTCCCACGCTGCCACTTGTAGATAGCCTGCGGGGTGTTGAAGCCGAAGATGTCCTGGAGATCCTTCACCGTGATGCCCGCGTTGACCCGCAGGCGGGTGATGTTCCTTCCTGTTGCGGTCATGTCGATGACCGGTATGCGATTCATTTCATTTACGCTCCTGTTCCGGCGCAGAGCCGGAATGGAACCGGCTCAGTTCGCCTTAAAGTTGTAGATGGGCTTGAGGACTTCGATGACGTCCACGCTTTCGCTGATCACGTCAATGATGTCCTCCAGCGACTTGTAGGCCATGGGCGCTTCATCCAGGGTAGCCTCGTTGACGGAGGTCGTGTACACACCGGCCATCTCCCGGCGGTACTCATCCATGTCCAGGCGTTCCCTTGCCGCCGTCCGCGACATGATGCGGCCCGCCCCGTGAGGCGCGGAGAAGTTCCAGTCCTCGTTGCCCTTGCCGATGGCGAGCACGCTGCCATCGCGCATATTGATGGGGATCAGCACCTTTTCGCCCGTGTGGGCGGCGATGGCGCCTTTCCGGAGGATCATCTCGTCGGTATCGATGTAATTGTGGACGGTGTGGAAGGCATCCACGGCGGTGATTCCGAGCCGTTCGAGGATGATCTCCGCCATCTTCTCGCGGCTTCGGCGGGCAAAGCGCTGGCAGATTTCTACGTCGTGCAGGTAGTCCTCCAGATAGGTCCCGTACACGAAGCAGAGGTCCTCCGGGATGGTCGCCTCATGGCTGTTCCAGTGCAGCGCCTTCAACGCGCCTTCGATCTCCTTGCGTCGACCCGCGGCCTTGTATTCGGCGATGATGGCGTCCCGCCTGGCAAAGTATGGTTGAATGGCTGACACCGATTGATTCTGCAAATTCTTTTTGCGTCAATCCGGTTGCTTTCCTGACAAATGTGAGGAATCCGGGAGACAGGGCCATTGCGTATGGGGACATGATTACACCTCCAGCTGTTTTCTCCTGCTAACCTTGTTAGAGTCGGGAACGGATGAAAAGCTGGGTGAAAGGGACGTTTCCCGCAGGCCGGTCACTTCTTATCCTGCGCTTTCTGTACCCCCGGGTTCCACTATATCTGCTTTTCCAGAACAATTCGGATTGCAGCCCTTTGACGCGAGTACGGGAGTGCACCCCCGCGCGTTTCTCACCCAGCAGCCCGCGCACTTTCCATCACTGCACACAACCGGCATGCCTGGTGGAAGGCGCTCAGCCAGTGACATTATTGATCTGACTGAGCTTTATATCAACGCCGAGAGGGATAACCAGGGGATAAGAAAGCGATAACTACTTCTCAAACTCCTGCGTATAGGTGATGTCCCTGCGCGCCTGCCCGCCGAGATATGCGTAGACGACATAACCGGCGTTTCGAACGGCATCCTCGGCGTCCGCTCCGGCTTTTTCACCCATTGTCAGCAGCGCTGCGTACAGAGCGACTACATTCCGCGCCTTTTCATCGGTGATGACGCCATGCTCTTTCTGCGCTTCCGATATTGCCAGAAGGGTGTCGGACAAGCCCTCTATCTTTCGCTTCAGTTCCGCGTATTCCTTTCTCAGGTTATTGACCAGCTGGCGCATTTCGTCGACCTGGCCCTTGGCTTCCCGAATCAGCATCTTTCCGTCATCCGGCATGAACAGATTCACAAGTGTTTCCGCTGTAACGCTGGATGCCTGCTGCTTGGAAAGCCCCGCCGCTATAAGCCGTCTGATGAGATCTTCTGTCATTGTGATGCATCTCCAGTCTATATCATTCTCTGATCCTATTGTAGGGCCTGCAGCCTGTGCTGTCATTGAACTTTTAGTTGAATGCCCGCGGAAGATGGTGCTTTTGCTTGCCATTTTTACAGAATCGTAGTAAGATATATCTAACTGCGATATATGGAGGCGCATCATGGCAAACGCGGAGCAGATCGGGCGCCTGATTTGATTGAGAGAGGGGGTTACATGATGAACAGACAGATATTCTCAGCTGAGAAGGACGGCTTCTGCGGGGCCTGGTATCCGAATCCGAAGCAGGAGACGAACCGCGCAATGATCCTGATGTTGGGCGATTCCTCCACCGACCGCATGGCGGTGTGCGGCGCGAAGTGGCTGCATCGCCAGGGGCTTCATGCCCTGGCCATGTCCGCGGACAGGAAGGACTATGGCCATCATAACTACCCTCTGGAAAGGTTTGGAAAGGCCATCGCCTTCCTGCGTTCCCGGGGCTGCGATAAGATCGGGATCGTCGGCGCGTCCACGACGGGCATGCTGGCCCTCGTTGCCGCTTCCTATTATCCGGATATCACGCTCACCGTAGCGGTATCGCCTTCGGATTTCATCATGGAAGGCTTCTACCGGGATGGTAGGGACGGCGCGACGGAGCGCCCCGGCGACAATGAATCCAGCGTATCCTGGGAAGGCAAACCCCTGCCGTACCTTCCCTATGCTTATCGGCATCCGGAATACTGGCAGAAAATCAAAGAGGAATCCAAGGCAGGCGGCGATATGGTCGCGTCCAGGAAGATGTTCGACGAATCCGAGCGCCGCCATCCCCTTCAGGAGGAAGAAAGGATCAAAGTGGAGCGCATCCATGGGAAGGTCGTCTGCATCGGCGCGGAGGACGACGTGCTGTGGGACACCTGCAAATACATCCGAAGGATGCAAAAACGTCTGGAATTGCTGCCGCATGACTGCGCATTCGAGGCGTGGTTGTATGAGCATGGCACGCACTTCGCGTTTCCGGAATCCATGTTGAAAATGATGCTGCCCGTCGGCTCATCCCTGCTGGTAAAAGTCATGTTCAAAGCCGGAAGGGAGAATCCTTCCGCCTGCAAACAGACGCGGCAGGATATCGACAGAAAACTCACACAGCTGATCCGGGAGTGGTGAACGATATGAATGAAAGGAATCCGCTGAATAGGCAATGGTTCTATAGCGGCTTTCGCAAGCAACTGAAGGAGCAGATCGGGCCGGAGAAAGCGGCTTTGATCTGGTCGGAGGCAGGAAACGAGTATTCCCGCATCCTGTCAGAGCAGCCGGACCTGAAGGCTCATAAGGGCTCCATGGTGCTTCCGGCTGTAGCGCTGTATCGAGCCCTGCCCGCTGCAGGTGTGGATGCGGAGCCGCTTCTGAACACCTATGGCGACCGGATGGGGAAGCGCTTCGCCGGGATCGTTCATGGATTCACCAGTCTCCCGGGCGTTTCCCGTTTCATCTGGAAACACGTCGACGGCATCATGAATAAAATGAGCAGCGAAGCGCTCGGCTATAAGCGGAGAATTGTCTCCAATCCCCCGGAAATGTACGGCGTGGATATCCTGTCCTGTCCCTATCATGAGCTTGCAAGGGATCTTGGATGTGAAAAAGCCGTTCTGTGCATTTGCCACATGGACAAAGCGTATATGAAAGGCTTTCATCACATCCGATATGAACGCACTACCGCTGTATCAGAAGGTGCGGAGTATTGCGATTACAGGCTGAGATTCGATCCGTCGAAGGATTAGACCTCCCTTTCCTCCAACCTGCGGAAATGCAGATCCGCCTCGGCCTTGATCGTCTGAATCTCAGGAGCCATAGCGCCATTATTCATCTGTGCCATTCGCAGGAGAACTTCAAGGGAGTCGAGATGTACCCTCTCCATTTCAAGGGTGTTGTTCTTATCTTCTTCATCCTTGGGTGTCCAGGTTTCATCCACATAGGCAATATAATCCATGGCGCCGAAGGCCGCATCCTTCAATACCTGATTGATATCGTCTCCGAAAAGGGTAGCCGCAACCGTATACAGGGCCATTTCGCCTTTATCGGCTGTTTTCCTGATAAGCGCAACCTCATCCTTACTGTATTGTTCCGACAGGAAGCCCCGGACATTCTCGTACTGCTCCACAAACAGGTGGGCAACATCGTCAAGAACAGTCAGATCCATTTTACTGTTCCTCCCGTTTCGCGTACTGTGAGAGCAGTCCTACTAAGCCGTCGGCCATTTCATCAAATCTCTCTTCTGTGAAATAATCAGCGACTGCTTCCGGAACCTCTTCACGGGGTTTCGCGTACTTATTCAGCAATTCCAGCATTTCAGCCTTCAGTTTGATCTCATCCATTGTGAACCTCCATCGTGTACATGTCACTAAAGTAGACTTTTCTGATGGAGCATGCTATAATCTGATTTGACGACCGATGACGGTCAGATGGGCGATTTCTGAAAGGAATTATTGTTCTGTTTGACCGTTTTTTGCTCTGTTTTGTCCCAGGAATTTATCTATAATCATAAATAATACTTATTTAATAGCCTGTCACTATATCCTACATTTATACCAGAATAAACTAAACCTCTGCGCGCGCCCACTTCAGGAAGGTGTTGTGTGATACGCCCAGTCTGCGGCTTGCCTGCGCCGCAGACAGCGTTCCTTCTTTCCACTGAGTCACGCACGCCTCATATTCTTCGCCTCTGTCCTTGGCGGGTCTTCCAAACCTCTGGCCGCGGGCCTTCGCCGCGGCAATACCCTCTGCCTGGCGCTGGCGAATGAAGGCGCGCTCAGTTTCCGCCACATAGCTGAGCAGCTGAAGAACTATGTCCGCAATGAGCGTACCGGTCAGATCGCGATTGGAACGGGTGTCCAGCAGCGGCATATCCAGCACAACGATTGCGGCCTGCTTCTCCTTCGTGATGATCCTCCACTGTTCCAGGATCTCATCATAATTGCGTCCGAGCCGGTCAATGCTTTTCACAACCAGCACATCACCGGGCTTGAGCTTTTTCATCAGCCGGGCGTAGGATGGCCGATTGAAGTCCTTGCCCGACTGCTTATCCATGAAGATATTGTCGTCCGGTACGCCAAACTCCTTCATGGCCACAAGCTGCCGTGCTTCGTTCTGGTCGCGCGATGATACGCGCACATATCCGTAGGTTTTCATTTGCATCGCCCTCCTGTAGATGTAGTCCTTTCATTCTACAGAAAAGCGCCCATCCCGGATAAGTTTTCAAGGTGCTCAGCACATGATACCGTCCCGCTCAGGCGGAAGCAATATCCGATAGCACCAAGGTTTTGGGACGGGAGCAGGGGGAGAAGCACAAATATCAGAGAAACAATCATGTTCCTTTCCGATAATCATTAAGGCAGTAAAAATGCATTGGGTGTGTATGAACCCAATGCATGCAAGTATAAAAAGAGTATCTGCTGTTACCTGACCATCATGATGCCGCCGTCAACAGAAATCGTCTGCCCAGTGATAAACTTTGAGCTGTCACTGGCCATGAAGGCCATCACGGGAATGAAGTCTGTCTCCATGTCACCCATCTGGCCGCCGAGGCACAGGTTTGCCAGGGAAGCATCGTGGGCCGCGAGCTGCTCGGGGGTCATCATGGTGCGCATCTGCTCGTACATGGGCGTCTTGATGCAGGGGGCGATCATATTCACGCGGATGTTGTAGGGCATCCACTCCTTGGCAATCGTCCGGCTCCAGCTGTTCACAGCGCCTTTGCTGGCCGCATAGTGCGCCTGACCGGGACTGATGATGAAGGCGCTTGCCGAGGTAAAGTTGATGATATGGCCACCGGTCTCCTTCATGTAGGGAAACACTGCCTCGTTGGTCAGGAAGGTGCCAGTGGTGTTGGTCTCCATGACCGACTTAAAGGCGTCCAGTGTGATCTTTTCCGCCGGGCAGTGCGGGCCGATGCCCGCGGCGTGAATGAACACATCAACGCCCCCGAGCAGCTCCACGGACTTCTTCATACCTTCCGTGACGGAGACCGGATCGGTGATCTCCGCCTTCACAAAGGTTGCGCCGCTCTCACTGGCGATCTTCGCGCCGGCCTTCTCGTTGCGGCCCCAGAACACCACCTTCGCGCCCAGCGCAGGAAATGCCCTTACGATGCCTTCGCCCATTCCGCTGGTGCCGCCGGTGACGATGATCCTCTTGCCATCCAAACGTTCCATACCCGAATCCTCCTTTGCTTACAGGCAGGTCCATCCGCCGTCCACAGTGATGACAGTACCGTTGACATAGCCGGACTCATCGCTGGCGAGGTACAGTGCGGCGTTGGCGATGTCCTCTGCAGAGCCCATATCAGGCGCGACAGCCAGCAGCTTCTTCACGTTGCCGAAGCCGGCCATATTGGGCATGCCCATGGACTTTGAGATCTCGGTAGCAATGCCGCCGGGAGCGATGCAGTTGCAGCGGATGCCCTTGTCGCGGTACTGGAAGGTGGTATTGCGGGAAACCGCCCACACAGCGGCCTTGGAGGCGGCATAGGCTGCACCCGCAGTGTTGTGGTCTGCACCTACGGAGGTGACATTGATGATGTTGCCGGCGCTTTCCTGCTTCAGGAAGGTCTTCACGGCCTTGCGCATAGCGTAAATGGGGCCATAGGTGTTCACCTTCATCAGGCGCTCCAGCATCTCGTCGGTCAGGTCGCCCACCGGGCTCATGTCGTCCATGATGCCCGCGTTGTTGACCAGCACATCCAGCCGGCCGAACTTCTCCAAGGCGAAGTCGATCATGGCGTCGTTCTGGGCGGGATCGCTGATGTCGCCCACAAAGGGCAGAATCGTGCCGGGGGCGTTTTTCAGGGATTCAGCCAGCGCATCCAGGCGCTCCTTGCGACGGGCAACGGCGACGACCTTCGCGCCTTCTTTGACAAACAGCGTGGCGATGGCATGCCCCATGCCGGAGGACGCACCAGTAACGACGACAACCTTGTTTTCAAGCCTCATGATAATTCCCTCCTGATTATTACAGCGTTACAGAAAGCTCTTTTCAGTGATCACAGCCTCATGGCCGTGGATGGACACATGATCTCCAACCTTCAGGCTTCCTTTTTTCGCGAGGATGTAGCCGATATTGGTGTCCTTCACATAGCCGTATACGATCTTGGACACGCGACCCACTTCTTCTCCGTCAACGCACACCGCTTCGCCGGGTCCGCCCAGATGCTTGCCGTTGATGTGGATGTCCGCCTCCTCGACGGTGAAGCCCACCATCTCCCGGGCAGGGCCTTTCTCCCTGATCTTCAGCAGCGCATCCTTGCCGATAAAGTCCTTGTCCCAGCCAATGCCCCGGTCGAGGCCGACCTCCAGCGGGTTGGTGTGGCGCAGATCGCGCATGTAATAGAAGCCTGCCTCGGTGGGCAGCGTCCAGGCCATCACCTGGAACTCAGTGACCTGCCTGGCATCGAACTTCGGACTAACTTCATTGAGCGCATGCTCAATGGCATCCGCCTGATCCGCCGCGACGTAGATCTCGTAGCCCAGCTTCTCGCCGGTGAAGCCCGCGCGGTTGATCTTCACGGGCAGCTCGCCGATCCGGTTGTCCCGGATGGAGAAGAATCTCTGATCGTCCACAGGCTCCGCGACCAGCGCGTTGATGATGTCCCTGGAGCGCGGCCCCTGCACGGCGAACATGTGCCACTTGGGCGTGATGTTCTCGTATTCGATCTGATAGCTGCCCTTGTGGGTGTCGAACCAGCCCTTCATGGCGTTCACAAACAGCGTGGAGACCCAGAACAGCTCCTCTGCCATGCGGAACACCACCACGTCGTCGATGATCTCGGCGCTCTCGTCCAGCATCGTGGTATAGCGCTCGCGCCCCACGGCCAGGTTGGCGATGGGATTGGCGCACACATAGTCCAGAAACGCCGCCGCGTCCGTGCCTCTGACCTCCATCAACTCATGCGTCCAGAGATACCAGCCGGCAGTGGTGCGGACGGCCATGTGCTCCGAGCGCTTCATATCATCGTACTTGTATATATTCTTATACATGCTCATCGGCTCCCTTCCGTATTCCTGTCAGCAGAACTTGTCGATCTTTTTGGCGATGCGCACACGCACCTTGTCCTCGGGGCAGCCCTCGGCGTCCTCCCACAGGGACCACTCCGCGCTGACCAGGGTCTTGGTCGCGCCGTACCAGTAGGCCAGATAGGTGTCGATCATGCGGTTCAGACGGTTGGACAGCGCCATGCGGTCGATGGAGTAAACGACCTCGTCCTTGTTAAAGGCTTCGATGTCATAGGGAATGCGGGCGGACTGGAGGTACATCTCGATGTACGCGCCGACCACGCGGCCATCGTCGATCTCACGGGGCACGCCCAGCCAGCTGCGAAGGCCTTCCCTGGCGTAGAACTCGCCGAAGGCAGCCTTGCCCGCGGCCTCACAGACGCACTTCAGCACGCGGGTCACTTCATCCGCGTCCAGCGTGCCCTCGCGGACCAGATCGTCAAAGGTGGGCAGAATGTAGCATGCACCGTTGGAGGTGCTGGCCAGCGGATAGACGCTGCTCTTGGGGTCTCGCTCCCAGTTGGTGCCGTTGGTGAAGCGATAGCCGCACTCCTCGCGGAAGATCATAGACTCCTTTACGGTGTCCTCTTCCTTGGTATACTTGATCTGATCGGCGGTGGCGACAGGGCCGAAGCACTCCCACTGCTCGTGCTCGGGCATGGGATATTTCTCGCGGGACTCTGCCACGATGCGACAGTGCCGGTCGCCGCAGCCCTTGGCTTCCACCATATGGAATTCAAGACGCGGGCCCTTTCTGCGCAGCTCGGCCTGCACGTCGGCACAGGCCTGCAGGGACTGGGTGGTGGAGCGGCACAGCTCGGAGCCTACGATGTCCCAGTAGCACACGTCCAACTCCTTCTCGGCGCGATAGGTGCCAAAGTCGTTCACACGGCCGCACATCAGCAGGCACTCGTCGCCTGCGTCGCCGATCATAGCGCCGGGGAAATTGCCCGCGCAGAAGGGATGGGTGTTGTTCTCGGTGGTCTGATAAGCCGCTACGCCGGGGATGCGATTCAGATACGCCAGGCGGTTGTAGGCGTTTTTACAGATGGCCTTGCTGCGGTCCACGTAGTCGGGCACCAGGATGCGGAATGCCTGCATAATGGCGGCGCTGATCACGCCCTGGTAGCGCTGCACATAGTGGGCAGCGTCGTGATAGGACATCAGCTTGTCCCAGGGGGATTTGATGGCTGCGTGCATCGGCAGCACGCCCTCGCCCAGTTCCCGCGGTATGCGTTCATCGATCTTCTTGCTCATTGGGATTGCTCCTTCCTTCGGTCGGTGGTTTCGGGTTCCTCGATGACATAAAGATACCCTATATCCACCCAAAAAGATAGATTGCGCAATGACAGAACTTTTCTTGTGCCAGGTGTATATTTTATATTCACATGGTTGAAGAAGCGTCTCGACCGGACAGAAAAATGAGTGGTCATTATAACCACTTCAGCGATCCAAACAGGATATATTTTGACACTTCTGTTGTTTTGTTCTTGTAAAATCCGCCGTTGTATCCTATAATAACAGTGGGAGGATGATCGACATGAAGTTGAACCTGAAGATATTGCAGAAGGCTCTTTCCGCAAACTGGCACTGCCGGCTTTTAGGCGGCGAGTCCATGAGCCTGCTGTTGGGGCGGCCCAGGCTGTACGCGCCGGGTGTTGCCTTTGAGGAAAACGCATTGTACATCGTCCGCTCGGAAGACTTTCCCGTTTCGATCGACAAACGGAATGTCAGCCTCGTCAGCATTGGAAGTCAGGTGCCGCGAGAACGGATGAACGGCGGCACATCCGTGCTGCAAATCGTCGAAAACACTGATATCATTGAGGTTTTCAACGCTGTTCAGCAGATCTTCGACCTGTATGAGACGTGGGATCTCCGCCTGCGCGACGAGCTGGAGCGGACGGATGATTTCGATATTCGAAATCTGCTGCTTCTGGGTGTCGAGCGATTCCAGCACAGGATACTCATCAGCGACCACCGGATGCATGTGGTGCTCTCTGCAGGCATGGTGGCATGTGACGGCGTATCGTCCCCACAGATCACCCAGGAGACCGAAAGCGCCATAGACATTGAGCAGAGCGAACGCATCAGGCGGGTGTGCAATATGGAGCGCAAGATCACCACACCCTACGTGTCGTCCATCATGTCTGAAAAGTTCCTGTACTACTGCAACAATTTGCACACCTTCGGCCACTATACCGGCTGCGTTACCATCGTTTCCGAGGAAAAGGGATTCGAGGATTACGAATACCTGCTGTTCGATCATTTCTTCAAATACATGGAAAAGGCCTACGCCAAGCATCTGCAAACCCTGAGTCAGACGGAATCGGAGGATGTGCAGGCGCTCAGGCAGATCTTTCAGGGAAACCGTCCGACTGAGAAGGATCGCGAAAGGTTCGGTCTCGGGGCCGAACAGCGCTGGCGGTGCTTCCAGATGAGACCCATATCCCAGCATCACGCGCTGCCTCAGGACTACATGTGCGCCATGCTGAATGACCAGTTTCCGGGCAAGGTCTACGCCATGACCTACAAGGAACTGGTCGTGGGCATGGTCCGACAGGAGGAAAGCGCCGACAAAACCTTCCGCCACATGGATGAGGTGCTCAAACGCATGGATTATTGCGGCGGCATGAGCCACTCCTTTGCGGATTTCGACCGAATCCGTGATTACCAGATCCAGGCCAGCTGGGTGATGGAGCGCTTTGCTGTCGCAGACGGGAAGCATAACCTTGACATATTCGATAATCATGTGCTGGATTACATGCTGGCCTCCTGCAGCGGCGAGATGGCCATGAAATCGCTTTACACCGACCGGCTGTTGTCCGTCATGGAATATGACAGCGCAAAGCACACCGATTATATACAGACGTTGAATGTGTTCCTGAAAAACGAAATGAGCATCTCGCAAACCGCCACTGACCTGTTCATTCACAGAAACAGCCTGATCAAGCGACTTGAAAAGCTGAAACAGCTGTTGAACAGCGATCTTGACAATCCGGATGAACGGTTGTACCTCCGATTGTGTTTGGCAAAAATGAATACCAAACAATCAAACATGCAGTAACAGGATTATGTGATGTTTTCGTTTCGTTCTGCAGACAATAGCCCATTACGGATATGAGATGTTCATGGCTCCTTGCCGGATTGTAATACCACACATGGATGATTGTGTCTACCTGCTACTGCAGCGCGGTGACGCCTATGCGCCAAACCTGAAGGAAATGGAACATCTTTACCTGTATGAGAAGCATGTCAGTGAATCTCTGTTATCTCGCATCAGTGAGGATATAGATGGAAAATTGGACGACGAACTTATTGAGATGTGCTTCGGCAATTATCACCATCTGGACATCATTGATACCGGATACAATGACTGCTATGTGGAGGAATACGTTGCGGTCGCGCAGGAAGAGGCTGACAGGATCCACATGGCGCTGGACTACGTCGAAGGCGGCATCCACCTTCTGGAAAAGCTGGTCGCGGGAGAATGGAACGAGCAGTTCCTTGTGGCCGAAAAGGGGCACCTGATAAAGCACGGGGATTTCTTTGAATAAATCGCAGACACCCGGTATTTAAAACCCATACCTGTAGTCAGACACGGATGCCTTTAGTCTAAACTCCGATGATCAGTTGCCCGTCGTGTTCAACGACTCGAATGGTCGTATCAAATGCCTCATTCAGTATTTCCGCACAAAGCACATCTTCCGGGGTGCCGGAGGCAAGTAGCGTTCCATCCTTCATGACGTCAATATGGTCGCAATATCGCGCCGCCAGGTTCAGATCGTGCAGCGTAATGATCACCATGCCGCCAAACGCCCTCAGCGTCTCCATCAATTCCACCCGATATCGGATATCCAGATGATTGGTGGGCTCATCCAGTATAATGACCTCCGGCTGCTGGACGAGGCAGCGGGCGATCATCACGCGCTGACTCTCGCCCCCACTGAGGGTATGGATGCGCCGGTCTCTCAATTCCCACAGCCGGGTCTGCCGAAGGATCTGTTCAGTGATCGCCTCGTCCTCCCGTCCGTAAGGCATCATCACCCTTTTGTAGGGATAGCGCCCCGACTGAACGACCTCACAGACCCGCAGGTCGGCCTCCGGATAGGTCTGCATCATCACCGCCACACGACGGGCGTATTCCCGGCTGGGATAATCATCAATAGGCCGGTCATCCATACGGATGTGCCCCTTCGACGGGTACTGCCGGTAGATGTGTCGCAGCAGCGTGGTCTTTCCGCTGCCGTTGGGACCGATGATGCCATAGATGCAGCTCCCCTCAAACACCGCGCCGACGCCGTCCAGTATGCGCTTGCCGCCCGCGGAAAAGCTGAGATCGCTTACCTCAATGCGCATGGTATACCCTCCGAATCATCAGTATGAATACCGGTGCCCCAATGAAAGCCGTCATTACACCGATGGGCATCTCCTGAGGCGCAAAAGCCGTGCGGGCCACGGCGTCTGCCAGTGTCAGAAAACAGCCGCCCGCCAGCGCGGAGGACAGCACCAGGTATCGATGGGAGGTATCGACGGTTCGACGCATGATATGCGGAACGATAAGCCCTACGAAGCCCACAAGCCCCGCCACCGCCACCACAACAGACACGGCATAGGCGGACACGAGGGTCAATACCAGCTGCATCACACGGACGTTCATGCCCGACTGTGCAGCCACGTCCTGTCCCAGCAGCAGCAGATCCAGTTCCTTTTCGACGAGGCAGCACAACAACAGCAGCACCGCCAGCGCGATCAGCGCCATTCGGACATCTGACCAGTTGCTGCCTGAAAAGGAGCCCGTCAACCAGTATTGCGCAGACCTGGCCTGGGCCTCATTTCGGGAGCAGTAGATGATGAAAGTGGTCGCCGCCTGAAAAAAGGCCGACACGCCCATTCCCGTCAGCACCAGGCGGATAGGGCTTGTGCTCTTTCCCTGCAATGCTACCACCAGAGTGATGGCCACGAAGCTGCCCGCGAAGGCAGAAAACACCACATGCCCCGTCGGCAAAAAACCGAACCAGCCAAACACGATCGCCCCCGCCGCGCCGGCGCTGGCTCCGGAAGACACGCCCAGCACGTAGGGCTCCGCCAGCGGGTTGCCTGTGAGGGTCTGCATCAGTATGCCCACCACGCTCAGCACTGCCCCGGCCAGCACCGTCAAACAGACCCGCGGCAAACGCACCTGTAACACAAGATTGTACAGGTTTTTGTTTTCTGCCGCACAGCCGGTGACAAATGCCTTCAGGCTGTCCAGCACAGCCCGGGGCTCCAGCGCCACCGATCCCCAGAACAGTGCTGATAAGGCCATGATACATACCAGGAGGAACAGGGCCAGGCAAATTACAGATTTCTTCATCGCAATAGAAAGAAGCCCGCGGGAGCACCGCGGGCCTTGTCAGTCCTGATTATGCCGCCGCCTCCAGCGACACGCCGTGAATCTCCTCGGCCAGGCGCACCAGCGCGTCCACGCTGCGTACGCCGGGGGTGATCTCAGACAGGCGCACCCGCACGAAGTTGCCGTTCTTCACGGCGTCCAGATCCTGGAGCGCGGGATTGCTCTTCAGATTCTCCACCTTGGCGTCGAAGTCATCGGTGTTGCGGATGGAGGTGGAGTAGTCGCAGATGATGATGTACTGGGGATTCTCGTCCAGCACGGTCTCCCAGCCGGCGTAGTCCCAGGTCTTGTCCACGCCCTTACCGGACAGGATGTTGTTGGCACCGATGAGCTTCAGCAGATTGGTGGTGTAGCCCTCGAAGGCGGTGTAGATCTGGTCGTCCTCGTCGGTGGAGTCATAGATGAAGCAGGTCACCTCGTCCAGGCCCTCCAGCTTCGCCTGCACCTCGGCCAGCTTTTCCTTTTCGGCGGCAACATAGGCTTCGGCGGTCTCCTGGGCATCGAAGATCTTGCCGTACATCAGCAGATCGTCGAACAGGGTGTCCAGGGTGGCGTCGGTACGCAGCATGGATTCCGGCACGAAGATGGGCACGTTCTGGGCCACGATGTCCTCGGCGGGAATGGCGCGCTGAGTGAAGGGCACCGCCCAGCCGGTGGTGAAGTCCGGCTCGGCGGCCATGAACACCTCGTAGCTGGGCCACTTTTCGGCCAGCACGGGCACCTTGGCGTATTCGTCGGCCAGGGATTCGTAGATCTCCTCTTCCAGGAAGGCGGTGCCGGCCATCTTGTCGGCCAGGCCCAGGGCCAGCATCATTTCGGTGGTCGCCTGGGACATGGACACGGCCTTCGCCGGGGCGGCATCGACGCTGAAATCGAAGTCGTTGCCGTTCAGGTTCTGGGACCAGGTGACGGGGTACTGGCCTTCCGCCATCGCGACGACGGATAGCGCCAGCAGGCACACGAGCAGCATGGATACGATTTTCTTCATGGGGATTCACTCCTTCTTCACCGGAAAGCGCGGTGATTATAATGGAAAGCTGCGCCCTGCGGCACGACTGCGCGCGAATGTGTTCTGACTCATGCTTCATCGCTCAGCTTCGCCTTCCCAGCCCGTCAACAGGCCAGTGACCGGCAGTTATCCTGCCATGAAGCTTCGCTCGGCAAATACAGCAACGCCCTTGCGCGGGAATCTCACCCGACTTCCTGGCGTGAACACACGCCAAAATTCGCGTCAGCCATTCAGCTTTCATTTTGAGTATATAGGGAATTATCAGTTATGTCAATCAAACCCATGTAAACCTCACCAAAACATCGGTTTTGATACAAAACGGCCTGTTTTTGTATCAAAACCGTAGTCCTAAGTCTGAGAAGTTGATTGTGTGTAAAGGAACGGTAAAGCACCCATCTTCCAACCAAGTATCAAACTCGCCTGTTATACGGGTATCTTCGCCCTTGCCTTGATACACATTTTTGCATCATCTATATACTAATAATGCAGATTTACACTTCCGCAGCTATTTCAAAGTGTAAATCTGCATAAATGAAGCACCGTCATTCAGCATTTGCTGGTATCCAAATGACGGTGCAAACATGGCTCTGCACAGTAACTTTGATACAATCGCGGTCAGGGTGCATTTTGGTGCAAACGGGTGCATCAGTGTGCATTTTTTGCTGGTTTTTGTAATGGTAAAACATCACGCCGCGGCCACACCGTTCACGTACAACGCGAAGCCGTTCATGTCCACGTTTTCGATGTTCCCTTCAAAGCTGCTGATCCATGTATCGGTGGTCAGCGTCCAGGTGCTGGTTTCGTCCAGGATGACGGCAACCGTGCCCACCTCAGTGGAAACAGGATCACCCTTGCTGTTGACGATCTCGCCGCTGATGGTTCCCTCAAATATCGAGCCCTCGGTCAGATTCAGCGTCAGCGTGGAATTGTCACCCACCAGGATCGTGCCGGTCAGAGCCTGGTTCACGGCGTTCAGTTCCGCGATGTTGTCAGCGCCGCTCCAGCCGTCGTCACACACGGAGAGCAACACACTCTCTGCATCCTCGTTCACAAGCTCCGCATTTGTCAGAGTGATCACCGCATGGGTGTTGGTGACGTGGAACATGTGGCCGTTCAGGCTGGTCAGGCTGCCGCCGGTCATGGTGAAGGACGAGGTGCCGCTGTCTGCGTCGCCGGACATGCTCTGGTAGATCATGATGGTGTCCAGGAAGGTGGCGTTGCCGTTACACCGGGTGTTGTTGGCGGTCAGATCGCAATTTTCAAGGGTGATGCTGTTCATTCCTTCGATACACACACCCTCGGACAGGTTGCTGGTCAGGATGGCATTGGAGACAGTAATATCGGCCGTGGAGTAGATCGCCGGGGAACCCAGGCCGTTGGAGGTATAGCTGCCGCCGTCCACCACCACAGTCCCGCCGCCGCGGTCCGTGCGGATCGGCGCGGAGGAACCGCCGCTGGTCTCTACCGTCAGTTTCGTCGCATAGGTGACGCCGCCGCCGGTGGTCATGATACCGCCGGAGCCGTTTCCAGTGGTTGTGATGGTGGAATCTGTAATGATCACCGTGGTGCCGTCGCCTGACGTGCCGTTCTGGCCGCCGCTGCCTCCGTAGCTGAACACGCCGTTCGCGCCGTCCGCGTCGGAGGTGATGGTCGCGCCGGTTATTGTGGTGGTGGATCCGCCCATCACCAACAGCGCGGCATTCAGGCCGTAGAAGTTGCAGTTGTCGCCGCCGTTGGAGGAGCCAGTCTTGGAAACAGTGATGTCCGCAAGGGTCACGTCCGCGTCGGTGTTGACCATCAGTGCGCTCTCATCGGCGGTATCGGAGGTGTAGGTTTCGCCGGAGTTGTTGGCCGCCTCGGCGATCTCAGTCGCGCCGGTATACTCAAAGTCTGAGGTTCCACCGCCGGGAGGTGTGCTTCCACCGAAGCCGCCGCCCTCGCCCGGCATGCCGCCATCCGGCGGAGTGCCCATCTCGCCCGACGGAGGTTCGCCGGGGACATTGTTCTCCGCAAATACACTGGTCGGGAAGACGATCAGCACAGCCAAAGCCATTAGAACCGCAATGATCCGTTTCTTCATTGTCAAGCACCTCTTTCCCTTTCGTTGACAGGAGTATATACCCTGAACCTTAAATATACCTTGATTAGTTTCAGAAATATTTGGATCTCTTGCAACTCAGCATAATGGTTATTTCAAAACACCCGCACTGCGCTCACAAACTTCTTTTTGAATTTCTTTAGTTTGCTTATGCATACTTTGCCAATGCTGCTTGAAGCGTGTATAAAGTATCCTCTGCCAACGAAGATACCGAAGTGATAGCCCAGTATACCCT
Source organism: Clostridia bacterium (assembly GCA_030530315.1). GTDB lineage: Bacteria > Bacillota > Clostridia > Christensenellales > Aristaeellaceae > UBA2862. The sequence goes on from JAUMVG010000064.1 coordinate 19,414, forward strand.
TCAGGCGGCTAGAACTCTTGAAGCACACGATGTCCCCCGGCTTCACGTTTCGCATAGAAGTGATCCTTTCGTATCCACCTTCGACTCGGTTAAATGAAAAGGTTCCGCTCTCGACCTGATTGTAGCAATACATGACAAAGGTCAGGCAGTTGAAGCTGTCTGGGGCGGTTGAGAACAGTTCATACGGCCTCCCCAACTGCTCAAGAGCGACGGAGAGCAGACTTTCAACCTGTGCTGAATCCGCTGTTGCAGGTATTGAAACGATGAGAATCGCCACAAGGAAAAGGGCAATGTCACTAAGATAGGGCAACGAGGGGCACGAACAAGCGAGTTCGTG
>JAUMVG010000130.1 GCA_030530315.1 Clostridia bacterium
CTCTTAACTCTAAACTCTTAACTCTGACTCAGATTTGGTGCATCGCTTCGAAGATCTCGCTGCGCTGGGTGCGGATCTGCACGCCCAGGCGGTCGCCCAGGGCGTCCAGCTCGGTCTTGAGCGCGTCGAAGGAGCAGGCCTCCGAGGAGATGTCCGCGATCAGGATCATGCTGAACAGGCCGGACACGATGGTCTGGGAGATGTCCAGTATGTTGGCGTCGTTTTCATAGAGTATCCGGCTCACCTGGGCGATGATGCCCTTCTTGTCCGTGCCCAGCACGCTGATGACGGCCTTTTTCATTTCATTCATGGGAAAGCCCTCCCCGCTTCTTTCATATGGTTGTATTGTATATGGTATTTGTGCATTAATCAACGAAGAATGAATGAAATTTCCATTGGCCGCCGCGATTTCCCTGCCTTGCATCCCCGGCCGCGCGCGGCGTTTGCAATTCCCGGCCTTTGCGAGTATAATGTTGTCAACACTCAATTCGGAGGATTTCACATGCTTTCAGAATACCTGATGATCGGCGAGATCACCAAGCCCCAGGGCGTGCGGGGCGAGGTCAAGGTGCGGCCCTGCACCTGCGACCCGGACCGCTTCGAGGGCCTCGAGACCGTCTACATCGAGAAGGACGGCGGCTACGCGCCGCTGCGCGTCACCGTGAACCGCATCGGCGGGGACGCGGTGTTCATGAACGTGGAGGGCGTCATCGACCGGGACGCGGCGGAGAAGCTGCGGGGCACGCTGCTGTACATCGACCGGGCCCACGCCGTGGCGCTGGACGAGGATACGAACTTCCTCGCGGACCTGTACGGCCTGCGGGGCGTGGTCAGCGACGGCCGCGACCTGGGCAAGCTCACCGACGTGATGCAGCCCGGCGGCAACGACGTGTACGTGTTTGACGGCCCGCTGGGCGAGGTGCTGGTGCCAGCGTTGAAGAGCGTGGTGCTGAAGGTGGACTTGGAAAATGGCGAGATGCTGCTGGACGGCGCGCGCCTGGACGAGGTGGCCGTTTTCGATGAGGATTAAGGTTTTTACGCTGTTCCCCGACATGCTGCGGCCCATGCTGGCCCAGTCCATACTGGGCCGCGCCATCTCGGCGGGGCTGCTCCAGGTGGAGCTGATCGACATCCGGGGCTACACCCTGGACAAGCACCGCAATACCGACGACTATCCCTTCGGCGGCGGCGCGGGCATGGTGATGTCCGCCCAGCCCATCGTGGACGCCTTTGCGGCCAACCTGCCGGAGCCCTTCCACGGGCGACGGATCTACCTGTCCCCCCGGGGCCGGAGGCTGAACCAGAAGATCGTGGAGGAGTTGGCCCGGGAGGAAGAACTCGCATTGCTCTGCGGCCACTACGAGGGCGTGGACCAGCGTGCGCTTGACGCGGTGATCGACGAGGAGCTGTCCATCGGCGACTACGTGCTCACCGGCGGCGAGCTGGGCGCGCTGGTGGTCATCGACGCGGTGGCCCGGCTGGTGCCCGGCGTGCTGGGCTCCGACGAGTCCAGCGAGGACGAGAGCTTCACCACGGGCCTGTTGGAATACCCCCAGTACACCCGCCCCGCCGACTTCCGCGGCGCGCAGGTGCCCCCGGTGCTGCTGGGCGGCAACCACGCGGACATCGTGGCCTGGCGGCGGGAGCAGTCCCTTGAACTGACGCTGAAGCGCCGCCCCGAGCTGCTGGACACCGCGCCGCTGACGGACACCGACCGAGACACGCTGGACCGTCTGGAGCGGGCTCGGGCAGTCAGCGAACGCCTGGACCGCGCCGGCCTCGCCCACGAGCGCCTCGAGCTGCGCCTGGCCGACCAGTGGCCGAAGCAGTGGCTCAACGCCTTCGTGCCTGAGGAGAGCCGCAAGGCGGCGAGGAAGCAGTGCGTCTCCGGGCGTCGGCACGTGGGCTATCTGTGGCAGGCCTTCTCCATGGGCTTCGTGCCGGATTATACGGAAGGCGCTCCCGCGCGGGAGGCGTGGCGCGAAAAGTCCCCGAAGGCGTGCCTGCTGTACCTGCCGGAGGACCGGCTGCTGTACGCGGTGCGCGGCGACGTCGCCCCGGAGGCGCTGGAGGGGCTCGGCCCATTCGCGCTTGCCGATGCCGATCTCACCTGCACCTTCTTGCAGACGGGGCGTGAAGGCAGGGGGCCCTACTTCTGCGAGCGGCCGCGCTGAGCACAGCCGCCGCGGGGCCATTGCGTCGAGCGCGTCTTTCGACAGCATCCGCGGGGAAATCGACAGACATTGTCCGAAGTTTAACACAAAATGTCCCTTGTGTTCCTCCCACCGCCATGCTATAATAGACGAGTTGAATACGGACGGTCCGCTGCCACAGGTTGGTTATGAACGTCCTGGAGAGGAAAGGAGGAACATCCCATGAATGAGATCATCCGTTCCATCGAGAGCGCCCAGCTCAAGAGCGACATCCCGGAGTTCGCCATCGGTGATACCGTGCGCGTTCAGGTGAAGGTTGTCGAAGGCTCCCGCGAACGTCTGCAGGCCTTTGAAGGCGTGGTCATCGCCCGTCGCAACGGCTCTGTCCGCGAAACGTTCACCGTTCGCCGCACTTCCTATGGCGTCGGTGTCGAGCGCACGTTCCCGCTGCACAGCCCCCGCATCGACAGCATCAAGGTTGTCCGTCGCGGTAAGGTTCGTCGCGCGAAGCTGTACTATCTGCGTCAGCGCAGCGGCAAGGCGGCCAAGGTCAAGGAGAGGACTTAATCTTCCGGACCACAATCGGGAATCGCTATGGCGATTCCCGTTTTTTGTCGGCAGTGCCGACGGCCATCTGCTGCCGCGCCTCCTAATGACGCCGGATCGGCCATTGAACGGCCTCCCGGCTTCGTCGACAGTGCCGATGGCCATTTACTGCCGCCGGGACAACGCCCCGGTCCCCACTTGCTGCAGCGCCTACCAATGACGCCGGATCGGCCAGGCGATAAAATCGGCGGTCGCAAACGGCCTCCCGGTTCGAAATCCAAGGGCGCGGATTCTTCGCTTCGCTCAGAATGACAGAAAAGCGGAAGCACGCCATTTTGTGCGCGGGACTGTCTGCGCAGAATGACAGCGTTGCGCAGGCAGGTCATCCTGAGCGAAGCGAAGGATCTGTACATTGAAATTGCGCAGCTACATGTGCCGTCCCCGGCCGACTCCCTCTCAACTCTAAACTCTTAACTCTAAGTAACTACTGATTAATTCGAGGAGGTATGGTATAATCGAGAGAGAAAGCGAG
>JAUMVG010000065.1 GCA_030530315.1 Clostridia bacterium
CCAATTCTCCATTCTCAATTCTCAATTGGGCGTCAGCCCGACAAATTCCAAGTTGCCCCTACTTCCAAAACAATACAGGACATCATTCTCGCTCGGACGTCATTCCCACTTCTTCCCGGGGTTGAGGCGCTCGGTCAGGGCGTAGCAGGCGACGGCGATGGCCACGCCGCCAAACACATCGATGATGTAGTGCTGCTTGGTGTACAGCGTGGACGCGTAGATGAGCACATTCAGCACGACGGCAAAGACCTTGTAGCCCCTGGAGATCTCCGGCTGCTTCCGTATGCCCAGATAGCAGTAGGCGCTGAGCAGGCAGTGGTAGGACGGGAACAGGTTGAAGGCCCGCTCGCTGCCGTCCGCCGAATAGACCCACGCCAGGATGGCGTTGAAGACGCCCGGCCTGTCGGCCACGGACATCAGGCCCTCCTTGGCCCTATCCATGTAGGTGGGCATGAAGGCAAAGAACAGAAGGCCCACCTACATGGCCAGGGTCAGGCCGAAGAGGTAGTTCACAAAGTTCCGCCGCTTCGTCAGCGAGGCCACGACGGGCCCGCTGACCCAAAACAGGTAGGAAACCACCACGTAGATCAGCACCCACGCCGGTACGAGGGGAAACAGGTCGTCGATCGGCGCGATCTTGCACTCAAAGGCATAGGAAACCGTACCCAGCAGGCGACTGAGCCATTCGCCAAGCCTGTACATGCCGCGCTGCAGCGCGAAATACCCGACGCCGAAGGCCCAGCCCCACCAGGGCACCCGCTTCACGGCATTGCAAAACCTCTTCATTCCACCCACTCCTTCTTTAGGGCGTGTTACTAAAAAACCTGAAGCGCATTTTCGGCATTTAGAAACACACCCTAATCTTCTTCCGTTTCCTCCCCTGCCGCGGCCTCGAACGCGGCCACGACCTTCTCCAGCACCTTCACGGCGCCGCGCAGCAGCTCCTCCGGATCCTTGCCCCGCTCGTAGTAGTACAACTCCGGCGGGTTGATGGGCTTGACGCGCAGGTACTGGGGCTGTTCCTTCACCGCGGTGAGCACCCGCATGAAGTCAATGTCCGCCGCCATGCTGAAGCGCATCATGAGCTCGTCGCCGCGCATGGTCACATAGTCGATGCCCAGCCGGGCGCAAAGCGCCTTCAGGTGGGCGGTGTCGATCAGGTTCATCACGGGGCGGTTCGGATCGCCGAAGCGGTCGATCAGCTCGTCGATCAAATCGTCCCGGTTCTCCCGGTTGCGGATGGTGGCGATCTTCTTGTACATCTCCACCCGCAGCAGGTCGTTGGCGATGTACTCCTGGGGCAGGTAGGCGTCGATCTTCAGGTCGATGCGGGTCTCGATGTCGTCCTGGGACACGTCGCCCCGCATCTCCCGCACGGACTCCTCGATCATCTTCACGTACAGGTCGTAGCCCACAGAAGCCATGAAGCCACTCTGCTCGCTGCCCAGCAGGTTGCCGGCGCCGCGAATCTCCAGGTCTCGCATGGCCACGCGGAAGCCGGAGCCGAACTCCGTGAATTCCCGGATGGCCGCCAGGCGCTTGTCCGCCGACTCGGTGAGCACCTTGCTGGGGTTCACCGTCAGGTAGGCGTAGGCCAGGCGGTTGCTGCGGCCCACGCGGCCCCGCAGCTGGTACAGCTGGCTCAGGCCGAAGCGGTCCGCGTCGCAGACGATCAGCGTGTTGGCGCGGGGCACGTCCAGCCCGGCCTCGATGATGGTGGTGCACAGCAGCACGTCGAACTTGCCGTCGTAGAAGTCCAGCATCACGTCCTCCAGGGCGTGCTCCCGCATCTGGCCGTGGCCGATGGCGATGCGGGCCTCGGGCACCAGCTTCTTGAGCCGGGTGTACATGACCTCGATGGTCTGCACCCGGTTGTGGAGCACGTACACCTGGCCGCCGCGGGAAAGCTCCCGCAGGATGGCGTCGCGCACCAGGCCGTCGGAGTACTCCACCACGTAGGTCTGCACAGGATAGCGCTCCTCCGGTGGGGATTGCAGCAGGCTCATATCCCGGATGCCCACCATGGACATGTGCAGCGTGCGGGGAATGGGCGTGGCCGTCAGCGTGAGCACGTCCACGGAGCGCTTCATCTGCTTGATGGCCTCCTTATGGGTCACACCGAAGCGCTGCTCCTCGTCCACCACCAGGAGGCCCAGGTCCTTGAACTGCACGTCCTTGGCCAGCAGCCGGTGGGTGCCCACCACCACGTCGATCTCGCCGGTCTTGAGCTTCTCGATGATCTGCTTCTGCTCCGCCGCCGTCTTGAAGCGGCTGATGGTCTCCACCCGGATGGGGAAGCCCGAGAAGCGGTTCAGCATCGTGGCGTAGTGCTGCTGCACCAGTATGGTGGTCGGGGCCAGCATGGCGGCCTGCTTGCCGCTCATCACGCACTTGAAGATGGCCCGCAGGGCCACCTCGGTCTTGCCGTAGCCCACGTCGCCGCAGAGCAGCCGGTCCATGATCTTCGGCTTCTCCATGTCCCGCTTGATGTCCTCGATGGCGGCCAGCTGGTCCGGCGTCTCCTCGTAAGGAAAGCTGTCCTCGAATTCCCGCTGCCAGGGCGTGTCGGGGTCGAAGGCGTAGCCGGGGATGGATTCCCGCTGGGCGTACAGCTGGAGCAGGTCCGAGGCGATGGCCTGGATGCTCTGCCGCACCTTGCTCTTCTGGCGCTGCCACTCGCCGCCGGACAGCCGGTTCAGCTTCGGGGCCTCGCCCTCGCTGCCGATGTACTTCTGCACCCGGTCCAGCTGGTCCGTGGGCACGTACAGCTTGTCGCTGCCCTGGTAGCGGATGTGCAGGAAGTCCCGGTAGGTGCCGTCGCTGGCCAGCCGCACCATGCCCATGTACTGGCCGATGCCGTGGTTCTCATGCACCACGTAGTCGCCGACCTTCAGGTCCGTGAAGGCGGCGATCTTCTCGCCGCTGGTGGCCCGGCTGCGGGCCCGCTGGCGGCTCAGGCCGTAGATGTCCGACTCCGCGATCAGCGCGAAGCGGATCTCCGGATAGACGAAGCCCCGGTTCAGCGTGGTGGGAAAGATCAGCGGCTCGCCGGGCCCGAGGACCTTCGGGAGCTCCGTCACAAACGGCGCCGGGCTGCCCTGGGTATCCAGCGCGCCTTGCAGGCGCTCGCCGCGGGCCGTGCCGCCCGCCAGCAGCGCCACCTGCCAGCCCTCCGCCTTCCAGCGCTTGAGGTCCCGGGCCAGTTCCTTCACGTTGCCCTGATAGGCCGGGGCGTTGCGGCACTCCGGCTTGATCAGCTCCGTGGGCTGGAAGTCCTGCTCGGTGCGCATGAACAGGTTGGTCAGAAGCCGCGTCCTGTCCTTCAACCGCTCCAGCAGATCATCGTAACTCAGCAGCAGATCATCCTGGCAGGGCAGCGCCTCCTGCCGCTCCAGGGCGTCGGTGTAGCGCTCCTTGAACTCCAGATACCGGTTTTCACAGCGCTCCCGCAGCCGGTCCGTCTGGTCGAACACGATGATGGGGGCGTCCAGGTAGTCCGCCGGGGTGCAGTCGTAGCCCAGCAGCACCGGCAGCAGCGAATCCGCGCCGTCGGGCATGCGGCCCGTGCGCAGCGCCTCCAGCACGCCGCCGAAGTTGCGCCGCAGCGCGGAGCCGGACACCACCCGGGCGGGCGTGTCCACCACGGCCCGGGACCGCTTCTTGCGGGCGCGCCTGGCCGCCTCCCCGTCCTCGGACTCCTCCTCGCCGGCGAGCCTCAGAAATTCTTCGAAGGGGATCAGGTTGAACTCCTGCTCGATCTGCGCCTGACGGTCGGCGGCCGCCGAGGCCGCGGGGCTCTCCAGCATCTCCTGGAGCACCGCCTCCGCCCGGCTTCTCGCGTCGCTGTCCAGCAGGATCTCCTGGGCCGGATACAGCCGCACAGACTCCCGCCGGGAGATCGAGCGCTGGGTCATCACGTCGAAGCTGCGCACAGAGTCGATCTCGTCGTCGAAGAACTCCACGCGCAGGGCGTTGGGGCTGCCCACGGGGTACACGTCCAGTATGCCGCCGCGCAGGGCGCACTGGCCCCGGGCCTCCACCAGGTGGACCCGCTCGTAGCCTGCCGCCACCAGCCGCGCCATCAGCTCCGAGGGCTCCATCACATCGCCCTCCCGGAGCTCGATGATCCGCTCCCTGAACTGCGCGGGCGGGGCAAGCCGGAACAGCATGGCGTCCGCGCCCAGCACCAGCACCTTCGCGGCGCCTGTGAGGCAGTCGCCCAGCGCCTCGATGCGCCGCATGGAGAGGTCCCGGCTGGAGGCCGCCGTCTTGAGGAAGCTGATGTCCCGGGCGGGCAGCTGCCGGGCCGCGCCGCCCAGCAGCACGCCCAGGTCCTCCGCCATGCGGGAAGCCGCCACGTCGTTGGGCTCGATCACCAGCAGCGGCCGGTTCAGCTTTCGCGCCGCCGCGGCCAGCAGATGGGCCCTCTGGGCGTCGTCCGGCCCGTAGAGGGCGCAGACCTCCGGCCTCTCCAGGGCATGGGTCAGCTTCCCGAAGGCCTCCAGGCGCTCCAGGGGCTCAAACAGACAGTCCAGCCGCCAATTCGTATCCTGCATATGGTTCTATACCGATCCTTTATTTCCCATTGATCTTCGCCAGCAGCTGCCGCGCCGGCTCCACGCCGTTTGCGATCAGCTCGGCGATCACGTCCGCCGCGCCCATGTAGGCGTCGAACATGGTCTGGCGCAGCTCCGGGGTGTTGTACCCCGCAAGCACCCAGTCCTTCATGTCCCAGCCCTCCGGCGGGCGTCCGATGCCCACCCGCAGGCGGGGAAAATCCTCCCGGCCCAGCAGATAGATGATGTTGCGCATGCCGTTGTGGGTGCCGGCGCTGCCGTTGGTGCGGAAGCGCAGCTTTCCCTCGGGCAGGTCCACGTCGTCAAAGACCACGATCAGGTGGTCGTTTTCGGGCTTGTACCAGTTGCACAGCTGCACCACACTCTCCCCGGACAGGTTCATGAAGGTCTGGGGCTGCGCCAGGGCCACCCGCTGGCCGCGGATCGTCCCCTCCCCCACGGCCGCCTTGCAGCACAGGCGCTGGATGGGGATGTCGAACTTCTGGGAGAGCACCTCGACCACGTCGAAGCCCACGTTGTGGCGGGTGTGCATGTACTTTCGGCCCGGGTTGCCCAGGCCCACGATCAGATACATCTTTCATTCCTCCAGGCGAGCCGCAACGCCCGGCGGGCGCGAACGCGGCTCTCTTATCGCTCTATTGTACCAAGGGCAGACGCCAGTTGTCAAGCACAGCAAACAGGCGATGGTCTGTTTTTACAGAACGTCAATCCGACTTCTGTCTTTTCAGACCATCGCCTGTTGGTTTGTTTTGGGTCTACCGGGCTGCGCTCGGCATTACTTCTTCTTCATGAAGCTGGGCACGTCCGGCGTGAAGCCGCGGCGGCTCTGGCGGGGCTCCTGTCCGTCCTCCTGGTACACGCGGGGACGGCGGGTCTGCTGCCGCTCGGCGCGGCGCTGCTCCCGCTGCTCATAGCCGGTGTCGGAGCTCTCCCGCACGGGGCGCTCCGGGCGCGCGCGGCGCTCGAAGATCGGAGAGACGGGCTCCTCCTCGTAGCGGGAGGCGCGGGGCGCGCGCTCCTGCTCGGGCTCGGCGGTTTCGGTGCGGTCGTCCATGCCCAGACCCACGGAGCTGCGGCTCTGCGTGAAGGAGGGCTTTTCGAAGCCGGTGGCGATGACGGTGATCTTGACCTCGTCGTCCAGGGACTCGTCGATGCCCGCGCCGAAGATGATGTTGGCCTCGGGATCGGCCGCGGCGGTGATCAGCTGGGCCGCCTCGTTGATGTCGATGATGGAGGTGTCCGCGCCGCCGGTGATGTTGATCAGCACCGCGCGCGCGCCGTCGATGGAGGTCTCCAGCATCGGGCTGGAAATGGCCTGCTTCGCGGCCTCGACCATGCGGTTCTCGCCCTTGCCCGTGCCGATGCCCATGTGGGCCAGGCCGCGGGACTGCATCACGGTGCGCACATCCGCGAAGTCCAAGTTGATCAGGGACGGCACGGCGATCAGGTCGGAGATGCCCTGGATGCCCTGGCGCAGGGTGTCATCGGCAATGCGGAAGGCTTCGGTCATCGTGGTGCCCTTGGTGACCACGGACAGCAGCCGGTCGTTGGGAACCACCACCAGGGTGTCCACGCTGGCCTTCAGCCGCTCGATGCCGGCCTCGGCGTTCTTCATGCGCTGGCGGCCCTCAAACAGGAAGGGCTTGGAAACCACGCCGATGGTCAGGATGCCCAGCTCCCGGGCGGTCTCGGCGATGACGGGCGCCGCGCCGGTGCCGGTGCCGCCGCCCATGCCGCAGGTCACGAACACCAGGTCGGAGCCCTTGATGGTGTTGGCGATCTCCTCGCGGCTCTCCTCGGCGGCCTTCTGGCCCACCTCGGGGTTCGCGCCGGCGCCCAGGCCCTTGGTCAGCTTTTCGCCGATCTGGATCTGTATCGGCGCCTTGGACAGGGCCAGCGCCTGCTTATCGGTATTCACGGCGATGAAGTCCACGCCGCGCAGCCCGGAATCCACCATGCGGTTGACCGCGTTGGTGCCCGCGCCGCCCACGCCGATGACCTTAATCGCGGCGAAGTTCGTGTTCTCTTCCTCAGTCACATTCTTGTTTTCCATATCCATCTCAAATTCCAGCACAAGGCATCCCCCTCGTCAGTGTATTGGTAGTTTTATCAACCGTCGTCAGCTCCGGCCAAACAGGTTCTTCAAGCGGCTGGCCAGCCGTTCGTCCTGGGTTCCCTGGCTCTCGATGGAGTCGAACACCAGGTCCGCCAGCCCCAGCGCGGCCGAGAAGACCGGGCTGTTCAGCTTGGATGATTTCGCCGTGGAGACCTTCACGGGCCGGTTGATGCGTGCCGCGAGCGCCTCCCGTGCGCCGCGCATCAGCGCGATGCCGCCGCCGGTGAGGAACACCTGGGAACGCTTGCCCAGCAGGGGCTCCACGTCGTTGCGCACGGTCATATCGATCATATCCGCCAGCTCGTCGAAGCTGGCCTCCACGATCTTGCTGACATTTTCCCGCGGGAAGGTCATGCGCCGGCCGGAATCGTCGAACACCTCCGAAAAGGAATTGGTGTCGAACTCATCCGGATTGAATACATAGTTGCGCTTGATCTGTTCCGCCGCGCGCATCGGTATGCGCAGCTCGGTGGCCAGATCGGCGGTGATGTGCCCGCCGCCCCGGGGCAGTATGGCGTGATAGACGATGGCGTCGCCCTCCACCACGCTCAGCTCCGTGTTCAGGTAGCCCGCGTCGATCAGCAGGGAGACCCGGTCGCGCTCCTCCAGGGAGAGCATCAGCAGGCACTCGCCCAGGGTGCTGGACAGGAAGCCCAGTATGGCGATGTTCTGGCGTCCCAGCATCTCGGACACGTCCTCGATGAACTGCGGGTCGGCGATGATGAACGTGGTCATGGCGCTGAGCTTGGAGCCGCGCCCGCCGGGCGTCATGGTCTTCTTGCCGCCGTCCACCTTGAACCAGGACGGGGACCGGTGCATGACCAGGCCGCCGGACTGGGCGATGTTCAGCTTGTCCGCCGCGGCGTCCTGCACGGCGTTGATCGCCGCCTCGTCCACGGAGCCCTCCGGCAGGTCCACCTCGCTCTCGCAGGTGAGCACGTGGATGTACTCCCCGGGAACGCCCACGTAGATCTCCTTGATCTTGGCGTTGGCCTCCAGCTCCGCCGCGGCGATGGAATCGCGCACGCGCTGTATCATCTGGCCCGGCGTATTCCAGTCTCCATCCGAATAGCCGTCGTAGGGCACCGTGCCCGAGCCGATGATGTCCAGGCGGTCCATGCCGCCGCTCTGCGCAATTACCGTGACGATTTTGGAGGTCCCAAATTCTATGGCAGCAATTTGCGTTTTCATATCTGTTGTCGACCCACCCTATGCCTCTGTTCGCTCATACCATGCCAACTTACCGGATATCCATACCAACTTACCCGTATTATACAAGGATTCGAGTCGATATGCAAATCCGAAACCGCCGAAATTCGCGTTTTTCCGCAGTTTTCAAAATAGTTTCAAATTTGCGGCAAGGCTTTGTCACACCATTTCTACGTCGCCGTAACTCCCGGCGGACTCCGTCGCCGCCTGTTCCGGGGACTCCCCGACGGGCTCGGCTTCGGCGGTGTCCTCCGTGTCTTCGACCTCTTCCTGGGGCGTCGCCGCCGGCGTGTAATCCGCCTTGGTGCCGCTGGACACGTCCAGCTGCCCGGTGGTCTGCCCCCGGGCCTCCAGGTCCGAGAGCGCCCCCGCCATCCAGGCGATCTTCGCGTTCATGTTGTCGGAATTGCCCAGCAGCACCGTCATGCCCGTGCGGGTGATGATGCGCAGGTCCGCCGTCGCGGCCACGTTCAGCTCCGACACGTAGCGCGTGGCGCCGTTGGCCTTCAGCGCCTCCAGCACCGCCTTCATGCAGCCGCAGCGGCCGTCCGCCGTGTCCAGCTGTCGCCCCAGCGCGTAGTAGGAGGCCTTAAGGCCCGTCACGTAGGGCATGCTGTCCCCGGGGACCCGGTCGGTGATCTCCACCACGTAGGCATCCGAGTCCAGCACCAGTATCTTGCCGGCCAGCAGGATCAGCGCGTCCCGGGTCCGGGGGCGCACGGTGAGCACCAGCCGGTTGGGCATGCGCCGCTCCAGGCTCACGAAGGCCAGCTGGCCCGTGCTCTCCACGCTGGTGCGCACGTGGGCCTCGTCCACCCCGTTGATGCGCGCGCCCAGGTGGATGCCGGACAGCCGCAGCACCTCGGCGTCCGGGTGCTCCCCCGCGCCGACCACGTCCACGCGCCGCACGACGAACACCACGTTCACCAGCAGCACCGTCAGCGCCAGCGCCAGCACCGCGACGGACACCGCCCAGGGCAGTATCGAGCGCCGCTTCTTTTTCTTGCGCTTTCCCGCCATCGTATCCCCTCCCGGCGGTTGAGTCGTTTTCCCATACAGGCCCGCGTCTGTTCCAAATCGAACCGCGCCCACCCGCGCCGCGGTCTACAGGGCCCGGTTCCACTCCCTGGACACGTTCATCAGCACCGCCACGGCGGCCATCAGGATCGAAATGGACGTGCCCCCGGCGCTGAAGAAGGGCAGCGGCAGCCCCGTGGTGGGCATCGCGCCGATCACCACAGCCACGTTCAGCACGCACTGCACGCCGATCATGCAGGTGATGCCCCCCGCCAGCAGGCTGCCGAAGCGGTCCTCGCAGCGCATGGCCACCCGCAGCCCAAAGAACAGGAAGGCGGCGAACACCGCCAGCACGGCCACGCAGCCCACGAAGCCCAGGTCCTCCCCCACCACGGCGAAGATGAAGTCCGACTCCGGGTAGGGCAGGAAGGCGAACTTCTGCCGCCCCATGCCCACGCCCATGCCGAACAGTCCGCCGGAGCCGAAGGCCAGCAGCGACTGGGAGAGCTGGTAGCCCTCGTTGGTCATGAAGTCGAAGGGATGGGTGAAGGACATCAGCCGCGCCCTTCGATAGCCCTCCGAGAGGGCGTAGAACGTGCCCAGCCCCGCGCCTGCCGCGCCGATCAGCCCCAGGTGCCGCCACCGGGCCCCGGCGATCATCACCATCACGGCGGTGACGATCAGCACGCTGCCCGCTGTGGACAGGTTCGGCTGGAGCAGGATCAGCATAAACATCAGCCCCGGCAGCACGAACAGCGGAGCGAGTCCCCGGAAGAAGCGGGTCACGTCCCGATGCCTGCCGCTGAGCGCCTTGGCAAGGTACAGGATCATGGCGTACTTGCCCAGCTCCGACGGCTGGAAGCTCACCGGGCCCAGCTTCAGCCAGCGCCGGGAGCCGTTCAGCATCCGGCCGATGCCGGGGATCGCCACCAGCGCCAGCATCACGAAGCTGGCCGCCAGCAGCCCCCCGCACAGCCAGGGCTTTGCCAGCGCGCGGTAGTCCACGCGCAGCAGCACCGCCATGGCCGCCGCGCCCACGGCGATGCCGAACAGCTGGGAGGTGACCTCCGACAGCGCGCCGCCGTTGTCCTGGGCGTTGTAGTAGCTGGCGGCGTACAGCGTCGCCAGGCCGCTGGCCATCAGCAGCGCGAAGCAGGTGGCCAGGCCGCGATCCACGCCGCCCAGGCCCCGCCGCCTTGTATCTCTCAGCGCGCTTTTCCGCGCCTCTTTGGCCCCGATGGCGGGCCGGAGGTTCAAGCCCGCCTGCTCTCCAGGCTATTCACGATGTCCTTGAAGATGCGGCCGCGCTCCTCGTAGTCATGGAACATGTCGAAGGAGGCACAGCTGGGCGACAGCAGCACCGCGCCGCCGGCGTTGGCCTGCTCGAAGGCCATCTCGATCGCCTTCCTGAAATCGCTGCCCGCGTGGGTCCAGGCGTGATAGCCGCCCTTCTCCAGCGCGTCCTCGATCTTCCTGGCGGTCGCTCCGATCAGCACCACCCGGGAGATGGGCCGCTTGAGGATCTCCTCGCACAGCGGCGCAAAGTCCGAGTTCTTGTCCGATCCGCCGAGGAGCAGCACCGTGGGCCGGTCCATGGCCCGGACGGCCTGGATGGTGGAGTCCACGTTGGTGCCCTTGGAGTCGTTGATGAATCGCACGCCGTCCAGCTCGCGGACAAATTCGATCCGGTGCTCCACGCCCTTGAAGGTGCGCAGCGTGTGGCGGATCACCGGCGCGGGCACGCCCGCCGCCATGGCCATCGCCGTGGCGGCCAGGGCGTTTTTGAGGTTGTGCTCGCCGGGTATGTAGACTTCCTTCGCCTCGCAGATGGGCTTGCAGTCCTCGGGCGAGCCGTAGACGATCATGCCGTCCCGCACGAACGCGCCGAAGGGCACCAGGTTGCGGGAGGAGAACCAGGACACGCGGCTGTGCACGCGGTTCGCCATGTCCCGGGTGACGGGGTCGTCGTAGTTCAGCACCACCACGTCGTCGCCCTTGCAGTTTTCAAAGATGCGCTCCTTCAGGGCGATGTAGCGCTCCATGGTCTTGTGCCGGTTCAGATGGTCCTCGGAGATGTTCAACACCGCGCACACGCTGGGGTGGAACTCCGAGGAGGTCTCCATCATGAAGGAGGAGATCTCGCAGACGGTCACGTCCCCGGGCTTCATCTCCGGCACCGCGCCGCTGTAGGGCGTGCCGATATTTCCCACCACAAAGGTGCGCTTGCCGGCGTTTTTGAAGATCTCGCCCAGCAGCGACGTGGTGGTGGTCTTGCCGTTGGTGCCCGTGATGGCCAGCAGCTGGCCCTTGGCCTCGCGATAGGCGTACTCCACCTCGCCCAGCACCTCGATGCCCAGCGCCTTTGCCCGCTCCACGGCGGGGTGCTCCACCGGTATGCCGGGGCTGATCAGCAGCGCGTCATAGCCCTCCAGCAGGTTCTCCGGGTGGGCCTCGCCCAGGTGGAACTCCACCCCGGCGGCCTTCAGCTCGTCCAGAGCGCCCTCAAAATCCGCCTCCTGCTTGGCGTCGCAGATGGACACCTTCGCGCCTTTGAGCAGCAGCAGCTTTGCCGCGGCGATGCCGCTTCTGGCCATGCCAAATACGAGAACCTTTTTGTCTTTCATCATAACAGAGTCCCCCTTTTGGGAAATAGTCATTTATGGAATTTGGAATGGGGAATCAGGAACCAACCACCGGCCGCCGTACACCCCGCGGCGCGCCGACGCTTCGGCCCCGCCGCGAACGAAAAGGTTTCAGTCCCTTTCGACGTATGGCAGCCAGTGATTCACGATTCCCAATTCCCCATGCTCAAATGGCTATGCGACAAACCCCAGCAGCGCCAGCAGACACAGCACCGCGGTGCCGATGTAGTACATGGCCACGATCTGCGTCTCCGCCATGCCGCTCAGCTCGAAGTGATGGTGCAGCGGCGCCATCTTGAAGAACCGCTTGCCGTGGGTCGCCCGGAAGTAGGCGAACTGGATCAGGTCCGACAGGCTGGAGACCATCATCGCCAGCGCGATCACCGGCAGCAGCAGCGACAGCCGGGTGACCAGCGTCATGCCCACCAGCGCGCCGCCGATGAAGAAGGAGCCCACGTCGCCCATGAACACCCGGGCGGGGTGGGAGTTGTAGCGCAAAAAGCCCAGCAGCGCGCCCACCATGGCCCCGGCGAAGATGGCCACGTTCAGCAGGTTGTCTGCCTCGGCGGGATTGGCCGCCGCCATGGCCACGCAGATCAGCGCCATGGCCGCGAAGTCCAGCATGCCGCAGCCGCCCAGCAGCCCGTCCAGGCCGTCCAGCAGGTTGGCGGAGTTCACCGTGCCCACCAGCACGAACACCATCACCGGGATGTAGAACCAGCCCAGGTTCCACTCCACGTTGAAGAACGGCACCGTCAGGCTGGAGCCGATCTTCGGGTTCAGATAGGCCCACACCGCCAGCGCGATGGACAGCACGATCTGCGGGGCCAGCTTCTGCTTGGGCGTCAGGCCCTCGGCCCGGTGCAGCTTGATCTTGATGAAGTCGTCCACGAAGCCGATCAGGCCGAAGCCCAGGGCGCTGATCAGCGCGATCAGCATGAAGTCCCAGCGCGCCGTGCCATAGGAGAACGCCAGCGCGGCAATCAGCGCGGGCAGCGCGAATATGATGCCGCCCATCTGGGGCGTGCCCTGCTTTTTCTTGTGGGTCTGCGGCCCCAGGTCGTAGATCTCCTTGCCGAACTTCATCTTCTTCAGCCAGGGGATGACGATGGGTCCCAGTATAATCGCCATGGCGAAGGCCGCCACGATCGTCCAAATCAATCTCTGCATGTTATCTTCTGTTCCTTCCTCCCGACGGTGCCGGGCGATATGGAGCCGGACGCGGCGCGGGCATACAGCGCCGTTCTCCGGCGGGCCTCACCCGGTCTCAGCGGGGCAGGTCGGCGTTCAGCTCCTCCAGCAGCTCCCGCACGACCACCTTCTCGTCGAAGGGGTGCTTGACGCCCATGATCTCCTGATAGGTTTCATGGCCCTTGCCCGCCAGCAGCACCACGTCCCCGGTCCGGGCGTGGGTCAGCGCGAAGCGGATGGCCTCCCGGCGGTTCTCGATCACGATGTACTCGCAGCCGGTGGGCCGGATGCCCGCCTCGATGGCGTTCAGGATCTCCATCGGGTCCTCGTTGCGCGGATTGTCGCTGGTGAGGATGCAGAAATCCGCCAGGTCGCCGGCGATCTCGCCCATCAGCGGGCGCTTCGCGCGGTCCCGGTCGCCGCCGCAGCCAAACAGGGCAATCATGCGGCCCTTGGCGGTCTCCCGCACGGCCTTCAGCACGTTCTCCAGGCTGTCCGGCGAGTGGGCGTAGTCCAGGATCACACGGTAGGGCGTGCCGGTGTCCAGCAGCTCGATGCGGCCGGGCACGGCGTAGACCTTCTCCAGTCCCTGCCGGATGCTCTCCGGCCCCACGCCGGCGCAGATGCAGATGCCGGCGGCCATCAGCGCGTTGTACACGTTGAAGATGCCCGCCAGGTGCAGCGAAATGGTGGTGCGGAACTGCTTGTGCCAGGTCATCAGGAAGCTGCAGCCCCGCTCGCCGATCTCGATGTCGTTGGCGTAGACGTCGCTGCTCTCCCGGATGCCGATGCGCATGGCCGGGCGGCCCAGGGCCTTCACCCCGGCGGACACCCGCTCGTCATCCACGTTGTACACGATCTGCTCGCACACGTCCTCCTTCAGCAGCTTCATCTTCGCCGCGAAGTAGGCGTCCATGTCCGCAAAGTAGTCCAGGTGATCCTGGGAGAAGTTGGAGAAGGCGCCCACCTTGAACTTCACGCCCGCCAGGCGGTGCATGTCCAGCGCGTGGGCCGAGACCTCCATGATCACGCAGGTACACCCCGCGTCCACCATGCGGCGCAGCAGCGTCTGGGTCTCGATGGGGTCCGGAGTGGTCAGCCGGTTGGGCACGGTCTCCTCGCCGATCATCGAGCAGACCGTGCCGATCAGCCCGGTCTTGATGCCGGCGTTGTCCAGTATGGACTTCACCAAAAAGCTGGTGGTGGTCTTGCCCTTGGTGCCGGTGATGCCCAGCATCATCAGCTTTTCCGCAGGGTTGCCGAAATATTCGGCGGCTATGTAGGAAATGGCGGCGCGCACGTCCTCCACCTGTACCTGGGGCACGTCCAGCGGCAGCCTGCGCTGCACCACCAGGGCCACCACGCCCTTTTCCACCGCCTGCGGCGCAAAATCATGGGCGTCGGAATGCAGGCCGGGGGTGCAGAAAAACAGCGCGCCGGGCGCCGCCTTCCTGGAGTCCACGCACAGCTCGCGAATCTCCACATCCATATCGCCAAAGGTATTTACCGTGCCGGGGATTTTCCCGATCAAAGCTCTCAGTTTCATCCGGCAGCCTCCCAGATTATGGTTATTGTCAACCGGTCACGGCGGCTCAAAGCGCACCGTCACCAATGTAGAAGGATTCACCTGTTCATCCGCGGCGGGTATCTGGCTGACCGCCAGTCCGCTGCCCTCCACCCGCATCGCCAGGCCGCAGGCCCGAAGCAGGCGGTTCGCCTGGACCACGGGCATGCCCGTCACGTCCGGCACGCGGGTCAGCGCGCCGTCCTCCGGCGCCTCCGACCGCTCCACATAGAGCATCACCAGAGCCCCGGCGTTCATCGTCGCGCCCGGCGCGGGCAGCTGGCCGACCACCGTCCGGCCCTCGCCGTCCAGCACGCTGTCCAGTCCCGCTTCCCTGAGGGCCTCCACCGCCGCCTCGGCGGCCATGCCGGTCACATCCGGCACAGTCACCTGCGCCGCGGGCGGCTCGTCGGTATCCGGGGCCACCCCCAGATACACCAGGGAGCGCTCCAGGATCTGCCGCGCATAGGGCGCGGCGGTCACGGAGCCGAAGTCCACCGGCACATCCGCCTCGTCCACGATCAGCACCAGGGCGATCCGCGGATCGTTGGCCGGCGCGAAGCCCACGAAGGAGCCGATGTGCTTCTCCCGGGAGACCACGCCGTCCACGTACACCTGGGCCGTGCCGGTCTTGCCGCCGACGTGATAGCCCGCGATGTAGGCGTTCTTGCCGCCGCCGAGGGTCACCACGTCCTCCAGCAGGGCGCGCATCGTCGCGGAGGTCTGCTCCGAAATCGGATGGCCGACCACCTCGGTCCGCCCCTCCTCGACCAAATTGCCGTTGGCGTCCTCTATGGCTTTGACGACATAGGGCTTCAATAAGTTGCCGCCGTTGATCGCGGCGCACACCGCCCGCAGCAGCTGCACGGGCGTCACGGCCACGGACTGGCCGAAGCCGATGCGGGCGATGTCCACCCGCTTGACGGAGCCCCTCGGTATAACGATGCCGCCGGCCTCGCCGGGGATGTCCACCCCGGTCTTCTGGCCGATGCCGAAGGCCTCCAGATAATTGTAGAGCCGCTCCGTGCCCAGCCGCAGCCCCATCTCCACGAATACGGGGTTGCAGGAGTTTTGCAAGGCCTGGGCGAAGGTCTCCGCGCCGTGGGGCCTGCCCCAGCAGCGAATCCTGCCGCCCTCCACCACCACGGAGCCCGCGCAGTAGAAGCCCTCGTTCACCGACACCAGCCCCGCGTCCAGCGCGGAGGCGGCGGTGATGATCTTGAAGGTGGAGCCCGGCTCGTAGGCGTCGGTCACCACGCGGTTGCGCATGCGCTCGGTCAGCGTGTCGATGTCGTTCCGGGGCGGGTCGTTCAGGTCATAGTCCGGCTTGTTGACCGCCGCCAAGATCTCCCCCGTATTGGGGTCCATGGCCAGCACGCGCACGCTTTTGGCGTTGTTGACCGCCAGCGCCTCCCGGGCCGCCTGCTCGGCAAAGCTCTGTATCGAGGCGTCGATGGTCAGCCGCACGGAGCCGCCGTTCACCGCGGGAATGGTCTCGCTCTCTCCGTAGCCCAGGGAACGACCCTTGCCGTCGATCTCCGACAGCACCCGCCCGGCCTTGCCGGAGAGGAACCGGTTCAGGGACTGCTCCAGTCCTGCCTGGCCCACGCCGTCTATGGTGGTCAGGCCGATCAGCTGGGCGGCAAACGTGCCCATGGGATAGTAGCGCTTGCTCTCCTCCTCCAGGTACAGGCCGTTCAGCGCGTCCGACCCGGAAGCGGCGTATTCCGCCTTCATGGCCTTCAGCTGTCGGGCCGTCTCCCGGGGCAGCTGGCGCCGCAGCGTCACCCCGCCCTTGGCGGTATCCGAGGCCTTGGCCTCGATCACGGAAGCTTCCATGTCCAGCACCGGAGAGAGGATCGCGGCAAGCCGTGCCGCGTTATTCACCTGCCTGGGGCTGACGGAGGCGGTATAGGCCGTGGCGCTCTGGGCGAGCACCGCGCCGTTCCTGTCGAGTATCATGCCCCTGACGGGCTGTATGGCGCTTTCGCTGGTCCACTGGGCCTGAGCCCGGCGCTGCAGCGCCTCGCCGGTGACGACCTGCAAATAAAACAGCCGTCCGCTCAGCACGATGAACAGCAGAAGAAAGACGGCCATGCATAGCGCAAGGCGGCGACGGATGACCGGCCCTGTCAGAACCAAGCACATCCCTCCCCGCCTCGGAAATTGTTAATCCATCATTTCCTCTGCGCCGATGTTCTCAGCGCTCTGCGTGGACGTACCGTCAATCAGCGCGGGCAGGTTGACCACCCGAATCTGTGTCTCTGTGGGCTGTTCCATGCCCAATTGCTGCGCGCGCGCGGCAATTCTGTCCAGGTTGTGGTACTGGTTCAGGCTCAGCCGCAGGTTGTCGGTCTGCGCCGTCAGGGAGCGGATCTCCCGCTCGACGCTCACCGCCTGCTTGTTCTGCCCGGAGAGCCGCGCCATCAGCGCGATCTGCGAAAACACGCATACGAGCAGCACCAGCGCGAACGCCGCCATCAGCGCCCGGCTCAGCTTCATCTCGCGCGCCCTTCGCGCGCTCTGCATCCTGCTCATATCTATTCCCCCGCTATCGGCGATAGAACTCGGTCATGTCTGTGGGCTGTAGTAGCGGTCGTTCACATAGGACAGCAGCGCGTCGATGTCCGTCTCGGTCTGTTCGCAGGTCTCCACGAAGCGGTTCTCGTCCCAGATCTCCAGCCAGCGGCCCATGCCCGCGAAGCGGATAGCCTTGTCCATGCCGGCCTTCTGCCGAAGCACCGCCGGCAGCAGCGCGCGGCCCTGGCTGTCCAGGGACTGGTTGGTGAAGGAGAAGGCCTTGATCAGTCGAACGTAGGCCATGCCCCTGACATCGCTGTCCGGGATGCGGTCCAGCCGCTCGCTCATCTGCTGCCACTTCTCCACCGGATAAAGGGCGATGGCGTTGAACTGGTTGTTCAAGCCGATGGTAAAGCCGTCGCCCAGCGCTTCACGGTAGGCCGCGGGGATGGTCACCCTGCCCTTCGGGTCAATATTATGCGTATAGTTCCCTGAGAATTCAGCAGCTGGCACCGGCTTCACCCCCTTTTCTCCACTATGTATGACACATTATACCACATCAATACCTAATCCGCCACTTTTTGACACTTATTTCATATATTTTTCGTTTTTTGTCACATTCCGGCCTCCTTTGGTCTTTGAACGGATTTAACAGAACATATGTTTGCAAATATGTAGGAAATATGCTATACTATCGGTGAAAATAAGGTCCCGGAGGTGCGATTCATGCGCTCGTCGAAGGAGAACCAACAGAAGATACTGGACTTCATCAAGACGGAGATCGAGGAGAAGGGCTATCCGCCGTCGGTGCGGGAGATTTGCGCCGCCGTGGGCCTGCGCTCCACCTCCACCGTGCACGCCCACCTGAACCACCTGGAGGAGCAGGGCCTCATCCGCAGGGACTCCACGAAGCCCCGCGCGCTGGAGGTGCTGGACGGCTCCCTGGCCCGGGGGCGCAGCGTGCCGCTGGTGGGCCGAGTCACCGCCGGCCTGCCCATACTGGCCATCGAGAACATCGAGGACTACCTGGTCCTGCCCCAGAACATGCTGGGCAAGGACGACCTGTTCTGCCTGCGGGTACAGGGCGAGAGCATGATCGACATCGGCATACTGGACGGCGACATCGTGGTGCTGCGCCAGCAGGACACCGCCGAGAACGGCGAGATCGTCGTGGCCATGACCGAGGACGGCGAGGCGACGCTGAAGCGCATCTTCTATGAGGGTGACCACGTCCGCCTCCAGCCGGAGAACAGCACCATGGAACCCATCTATGTCGACCACGCCACGGTGCTGGGCAAGCTGACCGCGCTGATCCGCCAGTTCTGACATTATCCTCCACTTCGCGCCCGCGCGGCAGCGCGAGCCTGTATTCTTTGCATCGATATACACAAAAGGCGGTTCCTCCCACACTTGGGAAGGAACCGCCTTTCATATATTATTGAGCTACGGATATACCCGCTTCCACCGATCGATCAGACCTTCAGCAGCACCCAGATCACCGGGCGGACACCGCCGAGCTCATAGTCGATGTGGATGCCGTTGTCATAGATGGAACCATCGTCGTAGACGGCCACCGCGCTGAACAGGTTGCTGCCGGGGCTGCGCAGCCACCACCAGCCGTCGCCGGCGCGCTGGCTCTGTTCGGGGAAATAGCGCTCAGCCTCGTCCGGGCTCAGCACGTAGACCCGATCCATGGTATCCATGCCGCCCTGGGTATAGAACTTGCGGTTGCGCAGGTTGACCACCTTATTGGGGACGATGCTCATCCGTTCCTGGAGGGTGAACGCGCTCTCGATGAACTCCTTGTTCAGCCACTTGCGCAGCGAGCAATCCGACCAGGTGGCGTCCTCCAGCGTGGTGCGATGGTAGAAGTGCCGGGCGACGATCTCCTCAGAGATGAGCATGCGCATCTTGCCCCTCTGGTCTGCGACCTTCCATCGAATGGGCTTCCCATCAAAGCTTCCCAGGGTCACGGTGTTCCCAACCATGTATTGCAGCAGCGTGCCGCACTTTTGCAGGTATGCGCCGGACTGCTTATAGTCTGTAATCTGTCCAAACAATTCCTCCGCCCTTCGCAGGTCGTCCACGCCGGCATAGTGCATGAATTTATCCTTGGCCTGCTGATAAATGGCTTCCATCTGCGTATTTTCCATATCTTTCTCTCCATCCATATACCCCTGGTGGGTATTTTATGATAGTAGTATACCACATGCAATGAAGAAAAGCAACCCATGATTTACGTTAATTGTCACACATTCAATCGCACCGGTGCAAAAAAAAGAGAGACACTCTTAAGAATGTCTCTCAATGGGATCCGGCGACGACCTACCCTACCGGGCCGTTTCCAGCC
>JAUMVG010000066.1 GCA_030530315.1 Clostridia bacterium
TCTTAACTCTGAACTCTTAACTCTGTTTATTCGTTGTATCTGATCCAGCCACGGAGGTAGTCTCTCAGCGCTTTGCTGTGGGTCTCCATGGGGAAGTGGCCGGCGCTGGCGAGGCGGTGGACCTCGGCGTCGGGCAGCAGGGTCTCCAGCTGCTTCAGCCGCGCCTCGTCCATCAGCGGGTCGCGCCCGCCCACCAGGGCCATCGTGGGGCAGAAGCCCATGCCCGTGCGGGGCGGGGCGGCGCTCTGCCGCAGCATGCGGGTGAACGCTTCCTTCGCGCCGGGGCGGATCAGCGGGGCGCGCATGCGGTCGACGATGTAGTCGTCCATCGGATAGCCGGAGTAGTGCTCCACCATGCGGCGGAAGCGCTGGCTGTTGGCGATGTTGGCGTCGTACCAGCGCTCGGGGCCGCCCTGGCGGTGGGAGGGCAGGCTGACGGAGAAGGTGGGGGCGATGTGGATCTGGGACTTCACACTGTCCGGATACTGCACCGCCATGCGCAGGATGGTGGCGCAGGCGCTGCCGTGGGCGGCCAGGTGCCACAGGGACATGGGAGTGCCCAGGGAGCGGTCCACGTCGTCCAGCACGCCCCAGATCAGGTTCGCTCGCACGTCGGTGCCCTGGGGAGCGCCGCAGTCGCTGCGGCCGAAGCCCGGCATGTCCATCAGCACGGCCAGGCAGCCCAGGCCGGACAGCTCGGGCAGGAGCTTGCGCCAGTGAAAGGTGCTGATCAGCGGCGAGCACAGCAGCAGCATGCGGCTGTGCACGGGGGTGTCGGGACGGACGACGCTGAAGTGGACGCGCAGGCCCGAAAAGGACAGGTATCGGCTCTCCTCCGTCAACGCGCACACCCCGATTCCGCTTGTGGTTCCATATTACTTCCACATTATTCTAACATAACAGGGGCGGTTTGACAATGAAGCGCGGGGCGTTCCGGCGAATTTTCCACAGCTTTTGCCGGCGTCGCTTTCGACGACCGGGGAATTTTGCCGGACCGGCGGCACAGGTTAATTTTTCCCCCTGAATTGGGTAAACATAGGTGGGGAAAGGTTTTGCTCCGGTAATAACCTCGTAAACAGGCTTGCCTGAACCTGAGAAGTATTGTATAATATAATTTGCGATAGAAGCGTGGCGCGGCGGATGGCCGCGCCGGAGGAAGAACTATGCCGGTATACGATTATAAGTGCGTCCAGTGCGGGCATCGCTTTGACCTGCTGCGCTCCGTCTCCAGCCGGGACGACGTGGTTTGCCCCAAGTGCGGCGGCGCGGTGGCGCGGGTGTACGAGGGCAAGTGGGCCATGGGGCGTTCGACCGGCAGCGGCGGGTGCAGCTGCGGCGGAAACTGCCAGGGCTGTGCCGGATGCGGCAAATAACGAAGGCTTTCGCGCCATAAAATGGCAGCGGGGCATGGATGGCTGCTTTCAGGCCCGGGAGGCGTGGCCCTTCCGGGGTTCATAGAGGCCGGCGCGGCATCGGGCCGCGCGGGACGCTGAGCGCCCTCCCGCGGGGGGCGGCGCCGACGGATGGAGACTTGGCATGAAGGAAAGATTGCGGATACATGGCGGAGAGCGCCTGGAGGGCGAAGTGATGGTCAGCGGCGGCAAGAACGCGGCGGTGGCCATTCTTCCCGCTGCCCTTTTGGCGGATTCGCCCTCGGTGATCGAAAATGTTCCCGACATCAATGACGTACATATCATCATTGAGATGCTCCGGTATCTGGGCGCGGGAGTGGAATTCCAGGACAACGTGATGACCATCGACCCGCGCACCGCGGACAAATTCGATCCGCCCTATGAGCTGGCCAGCCGCATGCGCGCGTCCTATTACTTCGCGCCGGTGCTGCTGGGCGTGTTCAAGCGCTGCTATGTGCCCCTGCCCGGCGGCTGCGACATCGGCCCCAGGCCCATCGACCAGACGCTGAAGGGCATGCGCACCCTGGGCGCGGACGTGGACACCCCCGGCGGCGTGATCGTCGGCAGCGCCGACGAGCTGATCGGCGGAGACATCTTCCTGGAGATGCCCAGCGTGGGCGCCACGGTGAACAGCATGCTCACCGCCGTGTCCGCCAGCGGCACCACCTGCATCCACAACGCGGCCAAGGAGCCCCACATCGTCGACTTGGCGAACTTCCTGAACAGCATGGGCGCGTCGGTGAAGGGCGCCGGCACGGACGTGATCCGCGTTCGCGGCGGCCGCCACCTGCACGGCGCCAACTACACCGTGGTGCCGGACCAGATCGAGACCGGCACGCTGATGATCGCGGCGGCCGCCACCGGCGGCGACGTGGTCATCTACGGCGCGATTCCCACCCACATGGAGTCCCTGACAGCGAAGCTGCTGGAGATGGGCGTGCACGTGAGCAGCGAGGACGACCTGATCCACGTGCGCAGCAACCGGAACTTCCGGGCCGTGAACGTCAAGACCCAGGGCTACCCGGGCTTCCCCACGGACCTGCAGCAGCCGCTGTCGGCGCTTTTGACCGTGGCCAACGGCACCAGCATCGTCACCGAGACCATCTTTGAATCCCGCTTCCGCTTCCTGGACGAGCTGCGCAAGATGGGCGCGAACTCCAGGGTGATCGAGACCACCGCCATCATCACCGGCGTGGAGCGCCTGGTGGGCGCCCGGGTGAACGCCACCGACCTGCGGGCCGGCGCGTCCCTGGTGATCGCCGCCCTGATGGCCGAGGGCGTCACGGAGATCTCCGGCGTGGAGTACATCATGCGCGGCTACGAGCACTTCGACGAAAAGCTGCGCAGCCTGGGCGCGCACATCGAGCACGTCAAGGACGGGGAATTGGCCGCAGAGCGCGCTTTTCTGCCGAATATATAACACATAAAGTGTTTTTTCAGGTAAATTCAGGTTGTAATCCTCGGAAAAGCGTGGTATAATAAAAGATAGATGGCGCAACGGAGCCCGCGCTCCGACCGCCGCAGAACACCGCGTCACCACGAACAACCGCCGATTCTCGGCGGTGTGTTTTTGAAGCCGAAAAGCGGCGCGGACGGGACGACGCGGCGCGCGCCGCAAGTTGATTTGGAGGGGTTTGGTTGCCGAGCAAATCGATGCCGGTGAGGGAAGCCAAGCAAATTGCACAGAAGATCGCTTCCGAAATGGGCGTGGAGCTGGTCGACGTTGAGCTGGTCAAGGAACCGACCGGCCATTTTCTGCGCTTTTATATCGAAAAACCGGAGGGCATTGCCCTGAACGATCTGGAAGCCTTCCACAGGCGGATCCTGCCGCTGGTGGAGAGGGTGGAATACGATTACATGGAGGTCTCGTCTCCCGGGGCGGACCGGCCCCTGAAGACGGAGCGGGACTTTGAGCGCGCCCAGGGCATGATCGTGGAGCTGAAGACCTACAAGCCGGTGAACGGCGGCAAGCAGTTCACGGGCGGGCTGGTGGGTCTGGTGGACGGCCGGGTGGTCATCGAGACCGAGGACGGCGCGCGGCTCAGCTTTGCCCAGAAGGACGTGGCGGTGGTCCGGCCCCTGATTGAGTTTGACGAGGAGGACCTGCAGGACGACGCGCCCGCGCAGTGATGCCCCGGACCGGATTACCCAACAGCACAGGCAGGCCGCGCCGCCCGGGCGTGGACAGGCAGACAGGAGGAAAAGACCATGGCAAACGGCGGAATTGATTCCACTGAGTTTTTCGCTGCGCTGGACGCTCTGAGCAAGGAGCGGCGCATCAACAAGGATATTCTCTTCAACGCGATCGAGGCCGCGCTGATTTCCGCATATAAAAAGAACTTCGGCAAGAACGCCAACGTGCGCGCCACCATCGACCCGGACAAGGGCGAGGTGGAGGTGCTCTCCCGCAAGACCGTCGTGGAGACGGTGGAGGATCCCCAGTGCGAGATGTCGCTGGAGGAGGCCCGCACCATCCGTCCCCAGTATGAGATCGGCGATCTGGTGGAGGTGCAGGTGACGCCCAAGAATTTCGGCCGCATCGCGGCGCAGACCGCCAAGCAGGTGGTCGTGCAGCATCTGCGCGAGGCCGAGCGCGGCGTGATCTACGACGAGTACAGCCAGAAGGAGAACGAGATCCTCACCGCCATCGTGCAGCGGATCGAGAACAAGCAGGTGTTCGTGGAGCTGGGCCGCACCGAGGGCCTGCTCGAGCCCAGCCAGCAGATGCCCACCGAGGAGCTGAACGTCAACGACCGCATCAAGGTGTACGTGCTGGAGGTCTCCCGCCTGGGCCGCGGCCCGCAGGTGTTCGTCTCCCGCACCCATCCGGGGCTGGTCAAGCGCCTGTTTGAGCTGGAGGTGCCCGAGATCGTGACCGGCGTGGTGCAAATCAAGTCCATCGCCCGCGAGGCCGGCTTCCGCACCAAGATGGCCGTGGTGTCCACCGATCCGCTGATCGACGCGGTGGGCTCCTGCGTCGGCCCCAGGGGCCTGCGCGTGGAGAACGTGGTCAACGAGCTGAAGACCGAGAAGATCGACATCGTCAAGTGGTCCGCCGATCCCGCGGAGTACATCGCCAACGCCCTGAACCCCGCCCGCGTGCTCAGCGTGTTCGTCTCCGAGACGGAGAAGGCCGCGGCCGTGGTGGTGCCGGACAACCAGCTGTCCCTGGCCATCGGCAAGGAGGGCCAAAATGCCCGCCTGGCCGCCAAGCTGACCGGCTGGAAGATCGACATCAAGAGCCAGAGCCAGGTGGAGGCCGAGGCCGAACAGCTGAACCAGTCTGAGGTGGAGGAAGTCTGATGCCGGTCAAGCCGCGTAAGATACCGATGCGCATGTGCGTCGGCTGCCGTGAGATGAAGCCCAAGGCGCAGCTGCTGCGCGTGGTGCGCCCCCAGGAGGGGGAGGTCCGCATCGACCGCACCGGCAAGGCACCGGGGCGCGGCGCCTATGTGTGCGACCGCATCGAGTGCCTGCGCAAGGCCCAGAAGAGCCGCGCGCTGGAGCGGGCGCTGGAGAAGCCCATCGAGGTGGAGGTCTTCGAGCAGCTGGAGAAGCAGATCGCGCCCGAGGGCGAAGCGCCCCGGGAGGGCTGAGCGTGGACCGGCTGCTGAGCATGCTCGGGCTGTGCGCCCGGGCCGGCAAGCTGATCACCGGCGAGAAGGCCGTGGTCCAGGCCGTGCGGGCGGGGAGCGCCTGCGCGGCGGTGCTGGACGGGGCGGCCTCCGAAAACGCGGTGAAGGCCGTGGGCCAGGCCTGCCAGACCCACGGGGTGCCGCTGGTGCGCACCGGGGCCTTTGCCCTGGGAGAAGCCATCGGAAAGCCGTCGCGCATGGCGGCGGCGATCACCGACGCCGGGTTTGCCGGAAGGATACTGCAATTGAGCTCGTCGGGCGAACAGGCCCGGGGGGAGAGATAGCGCCGCGGGAACGGGGTTCCGGGCGGCGGGCGGCATCGGGCCGCCATTCAGAGGGATGACCCATGGGGCGCGCGCGGCAACGCGGCGCGGGCTCCATGACAATACCGGACGACGGCATTGGGCCGCGGGACCGGAGAGACTACTATCGGGGGTGCATTGAGGGAATGACCAAAGTCAGGGTTCAGGACGTCACCAAGGAACTGAGCGCGAACACCGGCAAAATGCTGGAGGATTTCACGCGCATGCGCAAGCAGTCGCAGGATATGCTGAACACGCTGCGCCGGATTTCGGATGGTTTCGTCCGCGAGGAGAAGGAGCGTCAGGAGCGCGAGGCCAAGGAGGAGCTGCGCAAGCAGTACGAGGCCAGCGCACAGTTCATGACCGCCTATTCCAGCGAGCAGGTGCCGGACATCCCGGCGCAGACCAGGCCCGAGGCACAGCCCCGGACCGAGGCTGCCGCGCCCGTTGCGCCTGAAGCGCCCGCCGCCTCCGTCGCACCCGTGGAGAAGCCCGCGGAAAAACCCGCGGAGAAGCAGCCCGTGGAGAAGCCTGCGGAGAAGCCCGTGGAAAAGAAGCCCGCCCCGGTGGACGCGCCCAAGGCCGCGGAGTTTGGCGTGCGCGTGGTGCGCACCGCCCGGCAGGAGAGCGAACGTCCCATGCAGCAGCGGCCCGCGCAGGGCGCCCAGCGGCCGGCCTATCCGGCCCGCCCGGCGCAGCCCGGCCAGCGCCCCGCCTACGGCGATCGTCCCCAGAGGCCCCAGCAGGGCGGTCCGCGCCCTGGCTTCCAGGGACGTCCGGCTCAGCCCGGTGCGCCCGGACAGCGCCCCGCCTTTGGCAGCCGCCCCGCGGGCGGCGCGCCCGGCCAGGGCCCGCGTCCCGGCGGATTCGGCAATCGTCCGGCGGGCGGCCCCCAGGGCCGGCCGGCCGGCGGCATGGGCGGCGGAGTCCCCCGCACCGGCGGCTTCGGCGGCCCGCGCGGCGGCAGCTTTGGCCGCAGGGGTCCCGACATCGCGCCTACGATGGAGAAGGAGCGGGTGTCCAACTACGATCCCAACAAGAAGCAGTACGTGCGCCAGAACGATCCCGAGCGCAACCGCAACGCCGGCGGCCGTACCGCCCAGAAGCAGCGCGGCGGCGCGGGCAGCGGCATGGTGTATGACGATGAGTTCGTGAGGGGCCGCAAGAAGAAGAAGGCGGCCGTCCAGAAGACCTTCATCGAGCCCACCAAGATCGAAAAGGCTTACATGACCGCGGAGACCATCACCGTGCGCGACCTTTCCGAGCGCATCGGCAAGCCCGCGGGCGAGATCATCAAGAAGCTGATGATGCTGGGCATCATCGCCACCATCAACAACGACCTGGACTTCGACACCGCCACGCTGGTGGCCCAGGAGTTCGGCGTGGAGCTGGAGATGAAGCTGGCAGCCACCGCCGAGGACGCCCTGGAGAAGGAGGACGTGGAGGACACCGAGGAGGAGCTCGTCACCCGTCCGCCGGTCGTGACCATCATGGGCCACGTCGACCACGGCAAGACCTCCCTGCTGGACTACATCCGCAAGACCCGCGTGACCGCCGGCGAGGCGGGCGGCATCACCCAGCACATCGGCGCGTACACCGTCGAGCTGGACGGCCGGAAGATCACCTTCCTGGATACCCCTGGCCACGAGGCCTTCACCTCCATGCGCCTGCGCGGCGCCCAGGCCACTGACATCGCGGTGCTGGTGGTCGCCGCCGACGACGGCGTCATGCCCCAGACCATCGAGGCCATCAACCACGCCAAGAGCGCGGGTGTCGAGATCATCGTGGCCATCAACAAGATGGACAAGCCCGCCGCGAACCCCGAGCACGTCAAGCAGCAGCTGACCGAGTACGAACTGGTCACCACCGAGTGGGGCGGCAGCACCGAGATGGTGCCCGTCTCCGCGGTCACCGGCCAGGGCGTGGACGACCTGTTGGAGACCATTCTGCTGACGGCGGACGTGAACGACTATCGCGCCAACCCGAACCGCAAGGCCCGCGGCATCATCATCGAGGCCAAGCTGGACAAGGGACGCGGCCCGGTGGCCACGGTGCTGGTGAAGAACGGCACCCTGAACGTGGGCGACGCCATCGTCGCGGGCACGGCCTACGGCCACGTGCGCGCCATGGTGAACGACCGCGGCGAGCGCGTGAAGAGCGCGGGCCCCTCCGAGCCCGTGGAGGTCATCGGCTTCAACGACGTGCCGGACGCCGGCGATCAGATCACCGCGGTGGACGACGAGAAGCTGTCCCGCCAGGTGGCCGAGGAGCGCAAGGACAAGCTGCGCGCCGCCCTGGTCAAGACCCAGACCAAGACCACCCTGGACGACCTGTTCAACCAGATCTCCGCCGGCGAGATCAAGGACCTGAACGTCATCATCAAGGCCGACGTGCAGGGCTCCGTCGAAGCCGTGCGCCAGTCCCTGGAGAAGCTGTCCAACGACGAGGTCCGCGTGCGCTGCATCCACGGCGCGGTCGGCGCGATCAACGAGTCCGACACGCTGCTGGCCTCCACGGCCAACGCCATCATCATCGGCTTCAACGTGCGCCCGGACAACAACGCCCGGGATATGGCCGAGCGGGAGAAGATCGACATTCGCCTCTACCGCGTCATCTACCAGGCCATCGAGGACGTGGAGGCCGCCATGAAGGGCATGCTGGCGCCCAAGTACAAGGAGGTCCTGCTGGGCCACGCCACCGTGCGCCAGCCATTCAAGGTCTCCGGCGTGGGCACCATCGCGGGCTCCTATGTCACCGACGGCAAGATCGCGCGCAACGCCCAGATCCGCCTGCTGCGCGACAACATCGTCATTCACGAGGGCAAGATCGATTCCCTCAAGCGCTTCAAGGACGACGCCAAGGAGGTCAATACCGGCTACGAGTGCGGCATTGGCATCGAGAATTACAACGACATCAAGGAAGGCGACGTCATCGAGTGCTTCGTGATGGAGGAGATCGAGAGGTAGGCTGTGCCTACAACCCATTGCTGCCGCGCTTTTGGAACCGCTTTCCGCGCGCCATAGATCCGAGCGCGCGAAAAGCGCGCGGCGGGCACAATATACATAGAGCACTATCCACGCGGGCGTTCAGCACGACGAACTGAACGCCCGCTGTACAATGAAGAAGGAATTGAGAATTGGGAATTGAGAATTGAGAATTAAAGAATGCTGCTGTCGGGTTTTCCGGCGGAGGATAAGAGCCGGTGAAGAAAGGCCATTCCTGTTCCCTGTTGACTGTTCCCTGTTCCCTCTATGCATCAAAAGAATTGAAGACTCCGAAGTGACGCAATAACAGGAGGTAACCATGCCATCATTTGACAGAATCGACCGCATCTCCCAGGAGGTGCACAAGGCGATCGACAGCATCATCCGGGACGAGCTGAATGACCCCCGCATCGGCGGGACCTGGTCCATCGTGCGCTGCGAGGTGACCCGGGACCTGCGCTACTGCAAGGTGCGCGTCAGCATCCTGGAGGAGGATCTGCGCAAGGACATGATGAAGGCGCTGCAGAAGGCCGCCGGCTTTGTCCGGCGTGAGCTGGGCCGGCGGGTGGACCTGCGCTACGTGCCGGAGATCATCTTCGAGCTGGACACCAACATCGAATATGCGGCCCACATCAACCAGCTGCTGAAGGAGAACCAGAGCCATGGCGAACCGAGTGACGATTGACGCCCTGGCAGAGTGGCTGCGGGCGCAGGACGATGTGCTGATCCTCGGCCACGTGTTCCCGGACGGCGACGCGGCGGGCTCCGCCCTGGCGATGGGCCATGCCCTCGCGGCCCTGGGCAAGCGCTGCGCGGTGTACCTGCCCGGGGGGATGCCCCGGCTGTACGCGGCGCTGCCCGGCGCGGAGGGCGTGATCGACGGCCCCGAGGCGCTGGGTTTTGTCCCGAAGGCCGCCCTTGCCGTGGATGTCTCCGAGCTGGAGCGCCTGGGCGAACCGGGCCGGGCGATGTTCGAGGCCTGTGACCGGCGGGCCGCCCTGGACCACCACCACACCAACCCCGGCTTCGGCCAGCTCTATGCGCTGGATGGCGACGCGGCGGCGGCGGGGGAACTGGTGGTGCAGCTGATCGAGGCCCTGGGCCTTGGGCTGACCAAGGAGATGGCCGAGTGCCTGTTCGTGGCGATTTCCACGGACTGCGGCCAGTTCAACTACTCCAACACCCGCCCGGAGACCTTCCGGGCCGCGGCGAAGTGCGCCGAGGCGGGCATCGACATCGCCGGGATCACCCAGGGGCTGTACCGCACCCGCACCCGGGGCCGCACGAAGCTGCTGGGCCTGGTGTTGGCGGACCTGGAGACCTCCGGGGACGGCAGGGTCGCCTGGGCGCGGATGACCGAGGCCATGCTGCGCGAGGCCGGGGCCATCAGCGAGGACAAGGAGGGCATTGTCAACTACCTGCTGGAGATCGAGGGCGTGGAGGTCGCCGTGCTGGCCGAACAGCGCGGGGACGCCACGAAGTTCTCCCTGCGCTCCGGGAACGCGGTGAACGTGGCCCGGGACGTCGCCGTGCCCCTGGGCGGCGGCGGCCACAACTGCGCCGCCGGGGTGACGCTCCAGCTGCCCCTGGAGGAGGCCCTTTCGAAGGTGTTGGAGCTGGCGCGAAAGGCCGCGAGCATCTGATAGATTTCACGCAAGAACGGAAGATCACATGAACGGATTCCTGATCGCAAACAAGCCCACGGGGAGGACGTCCTCCGACGTGGTGGTTTTCGTGCGCAAGCGGCTGCCCAAGGGCACAGCGGTGGGCCACGGGGGCACGCTGGACCCCGAGGCCTCCGGCGTGCTGCCGGTGTGCGTCGGCTCCGCCACCCGGCTGTTTGACTACATCATCGACAAGCAGAAGACCTACGTCGCCCGGCTGAAGCTGGGCGTCGAGACGGACACCCAGGACGCCACCGGCAGGGTGGTGGCCGAGCGCCCCGTGGAGGCGGGGGAGGAGGATCTGCGGGCGGTGCTGCCCCGGTTCACCGGCGACATCGAGCAGGTGCCGCCGATGTACTCCGCCCTGAAGCGGGACGGCCGGCGGCTGTACCAGCTGGCCCGGAAGGGCCAGTCCGTGGAACTGGAGCCCCGGAAGTGCCGGGTGGACGGCATCGAGCTGCTTGGCCGGGAGGACGGGGACACCTACCTGCTGCGGGTGCGCTGCGGCAAGGGCGTGTACATCCGCACCCTGTGCCACGATATCGGCCAGGCCCTGGGCTGCGGCGGACACATGCAGTCGCTGGAGCGGGTCGCCGCGGGCATCTTCACCCTGGAGGAGGCCTTCTCCCTGGAGCAGATCGACGCCCTGGCCCGGGAGGAGCGGCTGGAGTCGGCCCTGCTGCCGCTGGACGCGCCGCTTTCGCATCTGCCCGCCGTGCGGGTGGGGGAGCGCAGCCGGCACGCGGTGCTGAACGGCAACCCCCTGCGGGCGGCCTGGCTGGACGCGCCCGCGCCCGAGGCGGAGGCCGTGCGGGTGTACCTGAACGACGAATTCGCGGGCATCGGCGCGCCGCAGCCGGACGGAAGCGTCAAATTCCGGGCCATGCTGTACCGCGCGGGGGAGGAAGCATGAAGATCATTCATTCCGAAGCGGCCTTCGACGGTCGCGCCTCCGTGGTGGCGCTGGGTATGTTTGACGGCGTGCACATCGGCCACCAGGCGCTGATCCGCCGGGCGGTGGCGCTGGCGCGGGAGCTGGACGCCCAGTGCGTGGTCTGCACCTTCGACCGGCATCCGCTGGCGGTGCTGTTCCCGGAGCGGGCTCCCGCTGAATTGCTTTCACTGAAAGAGAATCTGGAGAAATTCGAGCGCCTGGGCGCGGACGCCGCCCTGGTGCAGTCCTTCACCCCCGCCTACGGCGCGACGCCCCCTGAGGACTTCCTGCGGGAGCTGGTCGCCTCGATGCGGGTCAAGGCCATCGTGGCGGGGGAGAACTACACCTTCGGCGCGGGCGGCAGGGGCGACGCGGCGCTGCTGCGGCGCATGGCCAAGGATCTGGGCTACGTCGCCGAGATCGTCCCCCCGGTGATGGACGGGGACGTGATGTGCTCCTCCACCTGGATCCGAAAGCTGCTGGCGGCGGGGGAGACCGAACACGCGAAGCGGCTGCTGGAGATCGCGCAGTGAGCCGCCGAGGCGAAGCCTGCCGCGGCGTGACAAGACCTGCAAAGGCATATGAAGTTTCTGAAAACTGCCCTTTTGACGTTTACAACCCCGGCGGCTTGTGGTAGAATACAGTTTGTGGCAATGCGCAATTGACCACGCCACCGCCTGCCTGGTCCGCCGATGACTCCGACGGCTCACCCGGCTTGCGGGCAAAAGAAAGAGGAGGAAAACATCCATGACCAAGCAGGAAATCATCAATGCCTATGGCCGCCATGAGGGCGACACCGGCTCCCCCGAAGTTCAGATCGCTCTGCTGACCGAGCGCATCAACCACCTGAACGAGCACCTGAAGGTGCATAAGAAGGACCACCACTCCCGCCGCGGCCTGCTGCTGATGGTCGGCCAGCGCCGTGGTCTGCTGGACTATCTGAAGAGCACCGACATCGAGGCCTATCGTGCCCTGATCGCCAAGCTGGGCCTGCGCAAGTAAGGCGCCACCGGATCAGAGGATAGACTGTTTCGCGCCGCCGCTTCGGCTTGCCGAGCGGCGGCGCGGTATGATAAGGGAAACCTTCGGCCCTCGGAGCGGGCCGGGGCGGCGGTGTGCGGACGCCAGGATGCGGGATTGCCCGCAGGCGCGCGTCTGTACACCGCAAGCATGGAATCGCGGCGCGATTCCATGAAATTGGGAATTGACAATTGAGAATTGGAAAGGCCTGGAGACGAAACGACCTCCCGAGAGCCGCTTCAATCGACAGAGATCCGACAGGATCCCCACCCCCATTCTCGATTTCAAATCCTCAATCCAAAATGGTATCAATGAAGAATGATCATAGAGACTGACCCAAGGAGGGCAACACACATGTTCAAGAGCTACAGCATGGAACTGGGCGGGCGGACGCTCACCCTTGAGTTCGGCAAGTACGCCGAGCAGGCCAGCGGCGCCACCTTCGTGCGCTATGGCGAAACCTGCATCCTGGTCACCGCGACGGTGGCCGACACCCCGCGCCCGGGCATCGATTTCTTCCCCCTGAGCGTGGACTTTGAAGAAAAACTGTATTCCGTGGGCCACATTCCGGGCTCCTGGAACCGCCGCGAGGGCCGTCCGGCTGAGAAGGCCATCCTGACCTGCCGCCTGATCGACCGCCCCCTGCGCCCCCTGTTCCCCAAGGGCATGCGCCACGACGTCTCCGTCGTCTGCACCGTGATGTCCGTCGAGCAGGACAATATCCCCGACATCCCCGCCATGATCGGCGCTTCCGCCGCCCTGGCCACCAGCCAGATCCCGTGGGCGGGCCCCATCGGCGCTGTGAACATCGGCTATGTGGATGAGCAGTACGTCGTGAACCCCACCGTCGAGCAGCGCGAGAAGTCCCTGATGAACCTGACCGTGGCCGGCACCTCCGAGGCCGTGCTGATGGTCGAGGCCGGCGCGAAGGAGGTCTCCGAGGAGGTCATGCTGGGCGCCATCCTGTTCGCCCACGAGGAGATCAAGAAGATCGTCGCTTTCATCAACGGCATCGTCGCCGAGATCGGCAAGGAGAAGAAGGAATTCCCCCTGGCCCTGCCGGGCGAGGACGTGAAGGCCGCCGTGCGTGAGTACGCGCTGCCCAAGGTCGAGTGGATGTTCGAGACCTTCGAGCGCGCCGAGCGCAACGCCCGCGAGGAGCAGGTCAAGGCCGAGGTCGCCGAGCACTTCGCCGAGCAGTTCGAGGGCCGCGAGCAGGAGGTCGCCGACGCTCTGTACAACGTGCAGAAGGAAGTCATGCGCCGCCACATCATCGACAAGGGCATCCGTCCCGACGGCCGCAAGCTCACTGAGGTTCGCCCCATCTGGTGCGAGGTTGGCGTGCTGCCTCGTCCCCATGGCTCCGGCGTGTTCACCCGCGGCCAGACCCAGGTCATGACCGTGGCCACCCTGGCCCCGATGTCCGAGCAGCAGATCATCGATGGCATCGGCACCGAGGACCGCAAGCGCTATATGCACCACTACAACTTCCCGGGCTATTCCACCGGCGAAGCCAAGCCCTCCCGCAGCCCTGGCCGTCGCGAGATCGGCCACGGCGCCCTGGCTGAGCGCGCGCTGCTGCCCATGATCCCCTCCGTGGAGGAATTCCCCTACTGCCTGCGCCTGGTTTCCGAGGTCATGAGCTCCAACGGCTCCACCTCCCAGGCTTCCGTCTGCGGCAGCACCCTGGCACTGATGGACGCGGGCGTGCCGATCAAGCGCCCTGTGGCCGGCGTGGCCATGGGCCTGATCAAGGACGTTGAGAACACCGGCAAGGTCGCCGTGCTGACCGACATCCAGGGCCTCGAGGACTTCCTGGGCGACATGGACTTCAAGGTGGCCGGTACCGCCCAGGGCATCACCGCCATCCAGATGGACATCAAGATCAAGGGCATCGACGAGCAGATCCTGCGCCAGGCGCTGGCCCAGGCCTACGACGGCCGCATGCACATCCTGGGCAAGATGCTCGAGGTGCTGCCCGCGCCCCGTGAGCACCTGTCCAAGTACGCCCCGAAGATCGTCCACTTCTTCATCAATCCGGAGAAGATCGGCGAGGTCGTCGGCCCCCGTGGCAAGACCATCAACAAGATCATCGAGGAGACCGGCGTCAAGATCGACATCGAGGACGACGGCAGCGTCTATATTGCCACCGAGGACGACGAGGCCGCCAAGAAGGCCCGCCGCATCATCGAGGGCATCGCGAAGGACCTGCAGGTGGGCGACGTGTTCACTGGCAAGGTGGTTCGCATCATGAGCTTCGGCGCCTTCGTCGAGTATGCCCCCGGCAAGGACGGCATGATCCACATCTCCAAGCTGGCCAACGAGCGCGTGGAGAAGGTCGAGGACGTCGTGAACATCGGCGACGAGCTGGAGGTCCGCGTGGGCGAGATCGACGCCCAGGGCCGCGTGAACCTGGTGCGCAACGACATCGTGTATGACGACGACTCCATGCCCGTGCGCCGTCCCCCGCGCCGCGATGGCGACCGCGGTGACCGCCGTGGAGGCGACCGCGACCGTCGTCCGCGCCGCCGCGACTGATATCGGTTGAATAATGTGAAGGATGGGCATACTTTGGTATGCCCATCCGTTCGATTTGTGGGAAGCGCGAACCCCAAAGCCTTCCCCCTTGGGGAAGGTGGATTGCCGCGCGGCGGCAAGACGGATGAGGTCGAGTTCACAGAATAGCGGTGCGCGTATTCGACCTCATCAGTCAGGCTTGCGCCTGACAGCTTCCCCAAAGGGGAAGCCTTTTGGAAGTAGGCGGAAGGAGAATATCATGCCCACTGACATGATCGTGCCCTGCGGCGAGGGGCTCATCAACCTGCGCGTAGGCGCGATACTGCTTCGGGATGGCAAATTCCTGATGGCGTCCAACCGCCGGGACCCCTACCTGTACACGGTGGGCGGGCGCGTGCAGTTCGGCGAGACCGCCGAGCAGGCTGTCGTCCGGGAGGTTGAGGAGGAGACCGGCTGGAAACTGAAGGTGGATCGGCTGGGCTTTGTCCATGAGAATTACTTCATCATGGACATCGGTCCCCATCGCGGCCGTCCCGTCTACGAACTGGACTTCTACTTCTATATGGAGGTCCCGCTGGGTTTTGAACCCGTCGTTCAGAGCCATACCTCAGATGGCCTCATGGAGCGCATGGAGTGGGTCGCGCCCGACGATCCGCGCACGATCTACCCGGATTTCTTCAGAGAAGAATTGAAGCATCCCGAGCTGACCGTCAAGCATTTCGTGACGGACGAACGGGAATAATATCGTTTTCCCTGCGTGCCGCCTGCGGCATGCAATAGGGGATTCCAAAGGGGCGATGTCCCTTTGGCAGGGGTCCAAATCGTGAAGCATTTCGTCACGGACGAACGGGAGTAATATCATTTTCCCCGCGTGCCGCCTGCGGCATGCAATAGGGGATTTCAAAGGGGCAGTGTCCCTTTGGCAGGGGTCCAAATCGTGAAGCATTTCGTCACGGACGAACGGGAGTAATATCGTTTTTCCCGCATGCCACTTGCGGCATGCAATGGGGGATTCCAAAGGGGCAATGTCCCTTTGGCAGGGGTCCAGGGGGCGGCGCCCCCTGGGAGGAGGAACTGTAATGACATTTGACCAAATCACCCTGCCCAATGGGCTGAGGATCATCGGCGAGCGGATCGAGCACTTCCGCTCGGTGTCGGTGGGCCTGTGGCTGGGCTCGGGCTCGCAGTTTGAAACGCTGCCGGAAGCGGGGCTTTCCCACTTCCTGGAGCACATGGTGTTCAAGGGAACGCAGAAGCGCACGGCCCGGCAGATCGCCGAGGAGATGGACGCCGTGGGCGGCCAGCTGAACGCCTTTACGGCCAAGGAGTGCACCTGCTTCTATGCCAAGGTGGTGGACGAGCACCTGCCGCTGGCCATGGACGTGATATCCGATCTGGTGACCGCGCCGGTGTTCGACCCCGCGGAGCTGGAGAAGGAGAAGGGCGTGGTGATCGAGGAGATCAACATGGCCGAGGACACCCCGGAGGACCTGGTGTTCGAGCTCTCGATGCTGGCCCACTACGGCGACCAGCCGCTGTCCCGGCCCATACTGGGCACCGCGGAGCAGATCCAGGGCTATCACAGCGAGGACCTGCGCGCCTACTGGCACAAAATGTACCGGCCCCAAAACGCGGTGCTGGCCATCGCGGGCAACTACGACTGGGACGCGGTGCTCAGACTGGCGGAGTCGCTGCTGGGCGGCTGGACGTCCGAGGGCCTGGACAAGCGGGACCACGCCACCAAGGAGGCGGCCCCGACGGTCATCACCCGGGAGAAGGACATCGAGCAGGTGCACATCTGCCTGGGCTACCCGGCGGTGGCCATGGGCGACGAGCGCAACTACGATCTGGCCGTGTTCAACAGCGTGTTCGGCGGGGCCATGTCCTCCCGGCTGTTCCAGAAGATCCGCGAGGAGAGCGGCATGGCCTACACCGTGTACAGCTATCCCAACGCCTACACCGATTCGGGCATGCTGTCGGTCTACGCCGCCACCAACCCGGATGCCGCGGCCCGGGTGTACGACATGATCCTGGAGGAGGCCCGGCTCATCGCCGAGAAGGGGCTGACCTGGGAGGAGTTCACCATGGCCCGGGAGCAGCTGAAGGCCGGGTACATCCTGGGGCTGGAGTCCACCTCCGCCCGGATGCAGTCCAACGGACGGCGGCTTCTGCTGATGAACGCCACCCGCACCGAGACCGAGACCATCGACCGCATCAACGCCATACAGTACGACGCCGTCAACGCGCTGACCCGGCGGGTGCTCACCGCGCCCCATTCCATCGCCCTGGTGGGAAAGGGCGCGGAGAAGATCGCCAAAGCGATCTCAGACCGCTGACCGTTGAACCGAAGGCCCCATCCCCGCATACCATGAAGCATGGAGGCGATAGGGATGGGGCGTTTTTGCAATTACAGGCGAAGCGGCGGCGGCA
The DNA here is from genome assembly GCA_030530315.1 of Clostridia bacterium. Lineage (GTDB taxonomy): Bacteria > Bacillota > Clostridia > Christensenellales > Aristaeellaceae > UBA2862. The sequence continues at coordinate 16,899 of JAUMVG010000066.1, forward strand.
CCCGGTGGGTGGGCGTCGCGCTGATGGTCGTCGGCCTTTTGATGTTCCTGATCTTCGTGCCCCGCTGGGTGTGGACCTCCGCCCTGGGCGTGGTGCTGATCAGCGTGGGCTTTCTGCTGTGGCGCTTCGGGTCGTGATATGGGTTATAAAGGGAATCTATAACATACAATTTTGGAGATATATTGGACAGGGCTGCCGGAATGGGGTATAATGAGGCGTGAACTATGGCCTCGTGGCGCGGAAGGAGATGCCGCTGTGACCCTGCAGCAGTTGAACTACATCATCACCATATCGGAGATCGGCTCCATCAACCGGGCGGCGGAGAAGCTGTACGTGTCCCAGCCCTCGCTGACCAGCGCCATCAAGGAGCTGGAGAAGGAGCTGGGCATCGTGCTGTTCAACCGCACGGGCCGGGGCGTGACGCTGACGGCGGAGGGGGCCGATTTTCTGCCCTATGCCCGGCAGGTGTACGGGCAGTACCTGAACCTGCTGGAGAAGTACGGCAAGGCGGGGGAGCGCAAGCAGAAGTTCGGCGTCTCCTGCCAGCACTATTCCTTCGCGGTGAAGGCCTTCGTGGAGATGGTGAAGGCCTACGACGTGGCCAAGTATGAATTCGCCATCCGGGAGACCAAGACGCTGAACGTGATCAGCGACGTGGCCCGCATGCACAGCGAGATCGGCATACTGTACCTGAGCGACTTCAACCGCAAGGCGATGCTGAAGCTGCTGAACGCCAACGGGCTGGCGTTCCACCACCTGATCAACTGCAACGCCTACGTGTACCTGTGGAAGGGACACCCGCTGGCGAACCAGGCGTCCATCAGCTTTGCCGACCTGGCGCCCTATCCCTGCCTGTCCTTCGAGCAGGGGGACGACAGCTCGTTCTACTTCGCCGAGGAGATCCTCAGCACCAATGAGTATCCCCGCAGCATCAAGACCACCGACCGGGCCACCAACCTGAACCTGATGACCGGCCTGAACGGCTACACGCTGTGCTCCGGCATCATCTGCGAGGAGTTGAACGGCTCCGACTTCATCGCCGTGCCCTACGAGGCCGACAGCAGCAACCCCAACAGCATCATGGAGGTGGGGTATGTGGTGCGGAACAACGCCATACTCTCCGCCATGGGCGAAAAGTACATCGCGGAGATCAAGCGCTACCTGGGCATCGACGAGGTCGCCCGGTGACCGGCGCGACCAAAAGCGCAGCGCGCATGCGAGGCTTCCGAGGCCTAACCCCTTGGAAGCCCCGCTTTTTTGTGAATATTAACGCAATCAGCGGGCACGCGCGATTGACACGGTTTAAGGGGAAATACTACAATAAAGATTGTGGTTTTATTCTATTCCAAAACGGAAGTGAAAGGGCTTGTCCGTTCGGTTTTGCGGCTGCATCGCACCCGTCATCCTGAACGGAGCAAAGCGAAGCCGAAGGATCCTGCCCGCTTCCGTTTGAGAACAGCGTTATGCGCAATTCCGCGCAAAGGAGCGTCGCTTATGTTCCGGCCAATCTGATGCCCGGCGAAGGCTTTGGAAATTGAGATAAGATCAGGAGGAAGGATCATGAATCATCCCGAACTTGCGGCAGAGGTGGCGCGCAGGCGCACCTTCGCCATCATTTCCCACCCCGACGCCGGCAAGACAACGCTGACGGAGAAGCTGCTGCTGTACGGCGGGGCTATCCGCCAGGCGGGCTCTGTCAAGGCCAGGAAGGCCGCGCGCCACGCCACCTCCGACTGGATGGAGATCGAGAAGCAGCGCGGCATCTCGGTCACGTCCTCGGCGATGCAGTTCGACTACAACGGTTACCGCATCAACATCCTGGACACCCCCGGCCACCAGGACTTCTCCGAGGACACCTACCGCACCCTC
>JAUMVG010000067.1 GCA_030530315.1 Clostridia bacterium
TCACTCGCTTTCTCTCTCGATTATACCATACCTCCTCGAATTAATCAGTAGTTACCTAATCCCTATTCCCTAATCCCTTCGGGCGTCAGCCCGACAGCTTCCAATTTATCAAACCACCGTACCGCCGCGCGTCCTCCGGCCCCATGCGTCTCGTCAGCCCTTAATCGCGCCGGTCATCATGCCCTCCACGAAATACTTCTGGGCGGCGAAGAACAGTATGCCCAGCGGCACCATGGAAAGGAACGACATGGCCATGACCTTGTTCCACTGCACCACGGATTCCGAGTCCAGCGACAACCGCAGGGCCAGGGACAGGGTATACTTCTTGACAGAGTTGATGTAGATCAGCACGTTGGTGTAGTCGTTGTAGGTCCACATGAACTGGAACAGCGCCGCCGAGAACAGCGCGGGCTTCAGCAGCGGCAGCAGGATCTTCGTCAGCACGCCGATCTCGCTGCATCCGTCGATGTAGGCGGATTCGTCCAAATCCCGGGGGACGCCCCGCAGGAACTGGATCAGCATGAATATGAAGAAGGGATAGCAGCCCAGCAGCGCCTGCATGTAGAAGGGCATGTAGCTGTCCAGCATGCCCAGCGTGTTGAAGATGGAATAGCGCGGGATCATCAGCACGGCGTTGGGCAGCATCAGCGTGGAGATCAGTATGGTGAACAGCAGCTTCTTCATCGGAAACTTGAAGCGGGCAAAGCCGTAGGCCACCAGCGCCGCGATGAACACCGTGATCAGGGTGGTGATGAGGGTCAGCACGAAGGTATTGATGTAAAACGTGGCGTAGGTGATGCGCCCGTTGACGTTCCAGCCGTCGATGTAGGGCTGGAAGCTCCAATGGGAGGGCAGCAGCTTCAGGCTGCCGAAGATCTCCTCATTGGTCTTGAAGGTGGCGAAGAACATCCACACGATGGGCAGCAGCATCACCAGGCCCACCACCAGCACCGCGATGTACAGCCCCACGGAGACCGAATTCCGCTTGCGCAGCTTCCTGCGCGGCACGACCGTCTGCATCAGAAATCCCCCTTATCCTCGTAGTAGACCACCATGGACGAGAAGCGGAACAGCACGCCCGTCACCGCCATGATGAGTATGAAAATGACCCAGGAGATGGCGCAGGCATAGCCCATCTTGTAGTAGGAAAACGCCTCCGTATACAGCTTGAGCCCCAGCACGTAGGTGGCCTTCAGCGGGCCGCCGTTGGTGATGACCATGGGGCCGGTAAAGCTCTGCAGCGCGGTGATGGTCTGCATGATGATGTTGAAGAAGATGATGGAGGAGATCTGGGGCAGCGTGATGCGGAAGAACTGGGTCACGCGGCCCGCGCCGTCGATCTCCGCCGCCTCATACAGCTCCGAGGGCACGTTCTTCAGCGCTGCCAGGAACATCACGAAGGCCGAGCCGAACTGCCACAGGTTCTGCATGATGATGACCGGCATGGCGGTGTTGGGATTGCCCAGCCACTTCACGGGCTTTATGCCCACCACGCCGATGATCTGGTTGATGATGCCGGTATTCTGGAACATCAGCTTCCAAAGTATGGACACGGCGATGCTGCCGCCGAACAGCGAGGGCAGGTAGTAGATCGTGCGGATCGCGTTGACGCCCCGCATGTTCTTGTTCATCAGCACCGCCACCAGCAGCGCCACCACCAGCTTGCCGGGCACCGTGAACAGCGTGTAGACCACTGTCACCCTGAGGGAATTCCAGAACTCCCGGTCCTTGGTCAGCAGCTGCACATAGTTCTGTATGCCAATGAACTTCGGGGAGGACATGATGTTGTATTCCGCGAAGGAATAGATCAGCGAGGTGATGAACGGATAGAGCTGGAGCACCAGGAAGCCGATGATCCACGGCGCGATGAACAGCAGCCCAATGTACCTTCTGCGCGTCAGGCTTTTCATTTCGCATTCCCCCATTGTCTCTTGATCGAAGCCCGCTTCAACGGAGCCGGCCGGCGCCTATGAGCCGGGTTTCGATCCGCCTTTTGAAAGGAGGGTATCCCGTGGTTCGGGATACCCTCGCACATTTCCTTTGCTTACTTGCTCGCCAGGAAGGTGTCCAGAAGCTCGATGGTGTCCTGGGCGATCTGTTCGGGCGTGCCCTGGCCGTAGGCCACCTGCACCGCGGCGTCCTCCAGGATGGCGGTCACCTCTTCCTCGGTGGTCAGGCCGAGGTCGTTGGTGCCAGCATAGGTCTGGATGATGTCCACGCTGTCCTTGGCCACGCCTTCCAGCAGGCCCAGCTCGGCGCACACATTCTGGCCTACGCTCGTCGGAGGCACGCTGCGCACGTTGGTCAGCATCTTGGCGGCTTCGGCGTCGTTGTAGAAGAAGTTCAGGAAGGAAACGGCCTCTTCCACGTTCTGGGAAGCCTTGGAGACGATCATGTACTGCGGGCAGTTGCAATACCAGCCCTCGTCCTTGGCGTCAGCGGCCACGGGCAGCTTGCCGGCGGCAAAGCTGGCGTCCGGGCAGGCCGCGGCGGCGGGCTCGATGGTGGAGGAGTAGCAGAACATGCCCACGTACTTCTGGCCGATCCAGTTGGGGTCGGTGGTCAGGTCGCTGCCGTAGGGGATGACATCCTCGATGGGCGCGATGACGCCGTTGTCATACAGGGACTTGATGTAGCTCAGCGTCGCCACCAGGTCGGCTTCCTCGAAGCCGCGGGCCTTGGTATCGTTCACCAGCACGGTGTTGCCGGTCAGCTGTTGCAGATAGGGGCGGACGATCATGGTGTTCAGCTGGGAGGCGCCCATGTCCAGCAGGTACATGGAATCGTCGTACTCCCGGACCTTCTTGCCCATCTCCAGCAGGTCGTCCCAGGTGTACTGGTCCGCGAAGTTCAGGCCGATGGTCTCCGCCAGGCCGGTGTTGTACAGGAAGGCATGGCCGGAGATGCCGGTGGGCAGGCCGAACTGGTGGCCGTCAAACTGGCCGTTGTTCGCCAGGAAGGCTTCCGCGAAGGTGGTGGTATCGATCAGCTCGGGATACTCGAAGAAATCCACGAAATAGTCGGGGTTGGAGGCCACATAGCCAGGCATCCAGCCGGTGCCCATCTGGATGATGTCCGCGGCGGTGCCGGAGACCAGCTGGGTGGTCAGCTTCTCCTGGTAGCCCTCGTCGCTGCCGTATTCGGGCTCGATGGTCACCCAGGGATGCGCCGCCTCATAGGCCTCGATCACGTCCAGCGTCGCGGCAGCGCGGGCGTCGCCGCCCCACCACATAAAGCGCAGCGTCACAGGGGCGTGCTCCTCGGCAAACGCGGGAACCATCGCCACGGCCAGCATGGCCACGGCAACCAACAGCGCAAACAGTCTCTTGGTCTTCATTGATACTTCCTCCTTGTGTTCTATGTCGTACAGTGGCTTAACCGTCGAATCAAAAGTACCACAAACCGCACAATTTTGCGACGCCCGGGCTTTCGATATTTGGGAACTTTTCTTTTTCTGTTTTTTAAAAGGGCACTCCATTTTCTGTTACAGAAAACAGAGTGCCCTTCGCTTTCCTTTGCCTGTCAGCGCAGCGCCTCGTGGATCTGGCGGATGTATTCCGCCGCCCTCAGGGTGGCGCCGTGGGGCACGACCGCGCTTTCCAGCTTTCCCGCGCGGATGCAGCGCATGGCTTCTTCGATTTCGTAGACGAAGCCGTTCTGCGTCCGGGAATCGACAAAGCGCTCCGCCTCCCGCTCCTCTGCGTCGAACAGGATCGCCGTCTGCGCCATATGGGGCTTGGGGACGACGATCCTGCCCCTTGTCCCGCACAGCGTCATGCGCTCCTCGATCCGGGAAGCCAGCGTGGTCCGCACCGTCGCCGGCAAGCCGCTGGACAGGCTCAGCAGCAGCGCCTCCGTCTCGTCCACGCCCGAAGGCGCGGCGACGACCCTGGCGCTCATCTCCTCAATCGTCCGTCCCGTGACCCACGGCAGGATGTGCAGCGCGTACACCGTCAGGTCATTGGCCGCCCCGCCGCCCAGCGCAGGGTTAAAATAGCGATTGCTCATATCCCGCGGCGGTGCGAATCCGACAGCGAAATCGGCACAGACGAGCTCCCCGATCCGCCCCGACAGCAGCCACGATCGCGCCTGGCGGAGCGACGGCAGGAACAGGCTCCACAGCGCCTCCATCGAAAACACGCCCCGCGCCTTCGCTATGCCGAAAAAGCGCTCTGCCTCCCTCTCGTCTGAAAACATCGCCTTTTCGCACAACACCGGCACGCCATGGTCCGCGCATAAATCAATGCTAATTGGCGTTGTTGTTTTTGATCTGCAAAATCAGTATTTCTCAGATGTGCTAACTATGATTGAAAACCAATGCACAGAGAAGGGTTATTCTACAGTCGTAATGTTCACTGATAAAAAACCGCAGAAAGAGATCAATTGTATAGAAAACCTCTATAACATGTCGGTTGATGGCATTGTTTTGTGCCCGATTAACCAAGGCGAGGAGTTCGAGAACTTTCTTCTGTCATTAAATATTCCCATTGTTACGATTGGCAACAGTCTTAATAAGATACCTTATGTCGGCATTGATAATACACAGTCAATGAAGGATACTGTTCAGTTCGTGAAAAATAAGGGCTATAATTCTGTAGTTTATGTCATGCCTAACCTGAACAACGCCGAGAACTCTTTTGCGCAAAGTGAGCGTCTGGATGCTTTTTCCAAAACAGCAGACGAATTCTGTCTGCATTACATCATCACTGATGTTCGTACAGCTATTAGTGCTATTATGCCCGGTTCCAGAACAGCTCTCATTTGTCCAACAGATATCTACGCCATTTGTTTATACACGGCGGCAAAGGAAAAGGGGGCTGGGATTATCGGCTTTGATAATACACGTCTGATTGATTGGCTAAATATACCTCTAGATTCAGTATCATACGATGTCGCAGCGACTGCTAGGACAGTCGTAAGCTATATCATAGATGGGCAAGATTCAAATACTCGTCAACGTAATCTAATTTTAATTCGTCCCGAGTACAAAAGGCCAAAAAACAAATCGTCCCGAGTTTAACTCGTCAACGAATACAAACGTCCCGAGTACAAAAAACTACACTTAAATTTTCAGAAACTTATCTGTACTCGGGACGAATATATCGTTGACGAGTATAGTAATCGTCCCGAGTAGGGTGCATTTTTCGGGGGAGAATGCGGTTTTTTGGGCCCGGAGAGGCAAAAATCCGAACTTTAGTGAGATGAAGCGAGAGGACGGAAAACTGCAATCTGGCAGATGGATAGCGATAAATTGCAGAAATAGGGGTAATGTGGGGGAGAAAGAGAGTAAGTTTGCAGGAATCAGACGTTGAAATAAGCAAAAAGAGAAACGCCAACTTTGTATCAAAGTTAGCGTCCAAAGGTGGGTTATGACGTCAACCCGGGATACCGCTCCCCTGTTTTCTATCCATGGCAAGGGCAATTATGCGAAATCCGTCCCTGTCGTCACATGATTTATCAGGATCGTGTTATGCTATCAATCCTCTCCAATTCCTCCTGCGTAAAGGGTGCGGAATCCAGCGCGGCCACATTCTCCACGACTTGCTCCGGTCGGCTCGCGCCGATAAGGGCGGAGGTAACCACTTCATCATGCAGCACCCAGGCCAGCGCCATCTGGCTCAGCTTCTGGCCGCGCTCCGCGGCGATCGCGTTCAGCGCAGCGATCTTCGCCAGCTTGTCTTCCGTGATCGTGTCAGGCTTCAGGTAGCGCGGATCATGGGCAGCGCGGCTGTCCGCGGGGATGCCATTCAAGTACTTGCCCGTCAGCAGGCCATTCTGCAGCGGCGCAAAGCAAATGCAGCCGACGCCGTTCTCCCTCAGCACATCCGTAAGGCCATCCTCGATCCAGCGATCCAGCATGGAGTAGTTGGGCTGTTCGATCAGGCAGGGCGTGCCCGTCTGCCGCATCAGCCCGATCATTTCCCTTGCCCGATCGGGCCGGTAGTTGGAGATGCCCGCGTACAGCGCTCGTCCACTGCGCACAATGTAGTCCAGCGCGGCAGCAGTCTCCTCCAGGGGCGTGTCCGGATCGGGGCAGTGATGATAGAAGATGTCCACATAGTCCACTCGCATGCGCTTGAGGCTCTGGTCCAGGCTGGAGACCAGGTACTTCCGGCTGCCGCCAATGCCATAGGGCCCCGCCCACATGTCGTAGCCGGCTTTGGAGGACAGCACCAGTTCGTCCCGGTGCGGCCGCCAGTCCCGATCCATGTGGATGCCAAAGTTGGTCTCCGCCTCGCCGTAGGGCGGGCCGTAGTTATTCGCCAGATCGAAGTGCGTAATGCCGTTGTCGAAAGCCGTGCGCAAGAGGCTCTGCTGCACGCCGAAGGGCGTGATATTGCCGAAGTTGTGCCACAGCCCCAGGGATATGGCGGGCAGCTTCAGGCCGCTGTTGCCGCAGCGGCGGTACCGCATGTGTTCATAGCGATTCCCGGCGGGAATATAGATCATGGCATTATCCCCCTGTCAGTATAATCTTTCGAGTTTTGTCACCATCGGCTCCGGATGCAGATGGCCGATGTACAGGTTTCCTTCCGAATCGCCGCATATGCTGTGCCCCAGGATGGGCGCACCCAGCGGCGCCTCAAACATGCCCATCGGCTCCGCGTCAGCCTCGCTGTAGACCAGGATGCCGCGGCTGTTCTGAGCGCAGAAGATGTAATGGCCGTCGCCCCACAGCGTACTCGGCCCATAGGGCGTGCCCTCGGGGTAGACGGGATCGAAGCAGCGGATCAGTCTTCCCTCCCCGTCAAACAGCTGTACGCGGTGGTTGTCCCGGTCCGCCACCCAAATCCTTCCCCTGCCGTCTATCCACAGGGCGTGGGGCAGGCGGAATTTTCCGGGCTCCCTGCCCGGTCCTCCCAGGGTTCTCAGCAGCCTTCCCTCCCCCGAGAACTGGTGCAGGGACGTGTTTCCGTAGCCGTCCGTGCACCAGATCGTGCCATCCGGTGCTTCCATCGCGCCGGTAGGGCGGTTAAAAGGCGCGCCGGCACAGCGAATGGTGAACAGGTTGTAGGGATAGGGCACCTCGGGATCGAAGCCGTTGTCGCAGGGGACGTCCGGCGTTCCCAGGCGCTGGACCACTTCGCCCCTGCGGGTCAGCTTATAGACCACATGCCGCCCGGAATCGCACACCCACAGGCAGTCGTCCGAGGAAACGCTGATGCCATGCTCGCTGGCAAAGTCCAGCTCCGCCCCCAGTGTTTCGATGTAATTTCCCTCGGGATCGAAGGCCATGACGGGGTGCTCGTGGTTTCGGGTGAGGACATAGAGGCAGTCGTCCTTCGCGCACGCCACCCCCGCCACCTGCATCGTCGGCAGCTTGGCGGGCATGCGCAGCCAGCTGGCACGCAGCGCGTAGCGCAGCTCGCCCAACTCAAACAGGATTCTGCTCTTCATATTTCATCCTTTCACGGAACCCAGGGTGACGCTCTTGAGGAACTTGTCCTGCAGGGCGAAAAACACGATCAGCATCGGTATGACCACCAGCGTACAGCCCGCCAGGATCAGGTCATAGGGTGTGCCGGAGGTGTCGCCACCCTCGGTCAGCGTGGGCAGTATGACCATGATAGGCTTGAACTGAACCTTTGTGATCATGATGCGGGGATACAGGTAGTCGTTCCACTTGCCCAGGAATTGCAGTATGCCCAGCGCGCCCAGCGTGGGAACGCTGGTGGGGAGGATCATCTGCGTATAGATGCGCCAGTGGCCCGCGCCGTCAACGCGCGCGGCCTCGATCATCTCGTTGGGAATCGAGTCCATGAACTGCCGGCACATGAACATGGCGAAGGTGTTCGCCACAGCGGGAATGATCTGCACCTGATAGCTGTTCAGCCAGCCCAAGCGGGAGAAGATGATGAACTGGGGTGTCAGCAGCAGCTCGCCGGGGACCATCATGGTCAGCATGAACATCATGAACAACAGGTTTTTGCCCCTGAAGTTGTACTTCGAGAAGGCGAAGCCCGCCATAGATGCCACGATCAGCTGCAGCACCGTCGTGGACGCGCTGATGAACACGGAGTTCATGAACGAGTGCATGATCATGCCCGAATTATAGTTGAGCAGGCGTAGGTAGTTGTCAAGCGTGAAGGCCCGGGGAAAGCCCCAGGAGTTGATAAACAGCTCCGTGATGGGCTTGAAGGAGCCGGAGATCATGATGAAAACCGGGAACACGGCGATCAGCGCGGCGAGGATCAGAAAGGCGTGCATCGCAATGCGCGCCGGGCGCTGGGCCTGGCTGACGGACTTGACATGGGCCTGCGTCGTTGCGTTGACCATCACTGACCCTCCTTAAACATGCGCATCTGCGCAAGCGTCAGCAGCATGATGATAACCACCAGAATCCAACCCGCGGCGCAGGCCATGCCCAGCGCGCCGCTGTTGATGTTGGTCGTGATCATGTTCACGAACGGCGCGACCGCCAGCGGGGCCTCCTCCTTCGCCAGGATCAGGTTCGGCTCGGTGTACAGTTTGAACGCGCCGATGGCGTAGGTAATGAAGGTCAGCATGAAGATGGGCTTCATCACCGGGATGGTCACGTAGAACATCGTCTGCGCTGACGACGCGCCGTCGATCTTCGCCGCCTCGATGAGGTCGTCGCTGATCGTGGTCAGCCCCGACAGGAAGATGATGAAGTACCAGCCCGTATTGCGCCATATCAGCATGCAGATGACGGGCAGCTTCATCAGCTTGGAATCGCCCAGGAAGTTGATGCTGGTGCCCAGCACCTGGTTGATCGCGCCGACGTTGGTGCCGAAGATCACCTTGAACACCAGCGCGGACGCCACCACCGCGCACACCTGGGGCAGGAAGATCAGGGGCTTGTAGACCCTCTGCCAGCGGGCCATGGCGTTGGAACGCACCACCACGGCCAGCAGGAAGGCGAATATCATCACGGGGATCATGCCCAGTACGAAGTACTCCAGCGTGTTCAGCAGGCTGTTCCACATCGCGCCATAGGTGAGAAGGCGCCTGTAGTTGTCCACGCCCACATACTTCATCGTGCCGTAGCCCTTGTATTTCATAAGGCTGATGACGATGGAGTAGATCACCGGCATCAGGAAGAATGCCAGGAATGAGATCAGAAACGGCAGTATGAACAGATACGGCGCGATCTGCCGCCGCGGCCGGTTCACTGCCCCGGTTCTACTTGCTTTTGCCATGGCGTTACACCTCACATGCCAGGTTCGGCGGGCTCTGAAAATGGAAAGGGAGAGGGGAAAACCCCTCCCCCATCCCTCGGGTCAGTCCCGGGATCAGTCGTAGGCGTTGCCGATCTGGTTGATCATATCCGCCTGAGCGTTTCCGAGGGCCTCGTCCAGGGTGATGTTGCCGTTGAGGTACTCGTTCAGGTAGTCGCGGATGATGGTCTGCTCGGCGGAGAAGGTGGGCTCGTAGGGATAGGCGCGAAGGTCCTCCAGGGCCTCGAAGTACACATCCCTCAGAGAGGCGTCAAAGTAGTCGCTGGTGGCGTAGAACTCGTCGGTCTTGGCGGACTCCAGCGGCGGGATGACGGCGTTGATGGAGTACACAGTGTGGCGGAACTCGGGATCGAAGCTGTACTTCGCCAGGATGTCAGCAGCCAGGGCGGCGTGAGGAGCATCCTTGAACACGATCCAGATGCCCATGCCGGCATCGGAGCCGCCGCGCATCTCCTCGGGCCACTGGGCGCAGCCCCACAGGCCCGCCTGATCGGGCGCCCAGGTCGGCAGGTGCATCTTCATCCAGGAGGCGATCAGCTGGCTGGACAGGGTGCCATCGGTGAACGCGGCCTGCCAGTCGGCGGACCACTCCTCGATGTCGGCGAAGGCGCCGGAATCGTGGTAGCTCTTCAGCCGCTCAAAGGCCTCGCGGATGATCTCGTTGTCAGCAAAGTCGAAGTCGCCGTTCTCATCGGTGAAGGAGAAATCCTTGCCGCTGAGGATCATCATCAGGTCGTAGGCGTTCAGGGGCGTGCCATAGTTCTCGATCCAGGTGCCGGTGGCTTCGTGGACCTTCTTGCCGGCCTCGATGAAATCCTCGGCAGTCTTGATCTCGGCGGGATCAACGCCGGCCTGCTCGAAGACGTCCGTGCGATAGTACCACACCTTGGGCTTGGCCTCCTGGGGCAGGCAGTAGATGCCGCCGTCCTCGCCGGTCATCATGTCGAGCACCGCGGGGATGATGTCATCCTTGTAGGGTTCCACGGCTTCGCTGAGGTCGTACAGCAGGCCAGCGGACTCGAACTCGGCGAACTGGGCGTAGTTGACGCGCACCATGTCCGGCAGCTCCTCGCCGGAGCCCAGCAGCAGGCGCATCTTCTGGGCCACGCCGGTGTCGCCGTCGCCCTCGATGACGACCTCGATATCCGCCTGCTCAGCGATCTCGGGGAACTGAGCGAGCAGCGCGTCGTTGATCTGCTCATAGGTCTCAACGCTGTTCCAGACAGCCATCTCCATGGTCACCTTGCCTTCGGCCATCGCGCCGAAGCTCATTGCAAGCAATCCGAGTGTCAGAACAAGCACAAGCAGTTTCTTCATGGGGAAACCTCCTCTTTCTTATTTCCAATGCCAGCTCCGCCCTTCGGCGCAAGTGACATTTAGAATGCCATTTTGCTTCTTTGCGGTTTTGTAAACGCAATCGTCTTTGTCTGTATTGATTCTATACAAAAATCAAGCCAATTACCAGTACTAATTTTCTACGATTTTTAATAAAAAACCCCTATTCCCTTCGCTTTTCATGGGAATGATGGTATAATGCACTCGTCGGAAAGCAGGGATTGATTCGAGGGGAGGATGCGCCGTGAAGCTGTTGATTGCCGAGGATGAAATACGGGCACGCGAAGGCCTGGTGCATCTCATCCCGCCGATCTTTAATGAAGTGCGGGCCGCCGGCAACGGCCAGGACGCCCTGGCGATCGCCCTGGAGATGCAGCCGGACGTGGTCCTGTGTGACGTGCGGATGCCGAAGATGAACGGCATCGAGCTTGCCCGCCAGCTGCGACTTCGCTTTCCCGATGTACACCTACTGTTTATCAGCGCGTACTCGGACAAGGAGTATCTGAAGTCCGCCATATCGATTCAGGCGGACGGCTACCTGGAAAAGCCCATAGACGAGCAGGAGCTGCTGGACTACCTGGGCCGCATCACCTCCGCCATCACAGCCCGCAGCCTCGAGCACCGGCAGAACGACCTGGGCGAGCTGTTCGCGCGGCAGCAGCTTCTCAGAATTCTCCTTCAAAAAGGGGATTCCCGCGAGGAGTCACTGGCTCTGAACCCCTCTCTCACCCACGCCGTCCTCTACGCCGATCACTATCTGCCCGTCAGCATCCGCATGCAATGGCCGGGCAACGGCGCCTCGACGCAGTACGGCCTGTTTTCCGAAATCGAACTGGCCGAGATGCTGTTCCGCATCTCCCAAAACTGCCTGTTCTCCATACTCTCAGAAAGCCAGATCGGCGTGCTGTTCTATGGAGACCACCTGCCCTCCGCTGCCGAATGCCGCGCGGGGCTCGTCCCCGTGCTCAAGGCCATCAGGGAGGCAAATCCCCAGGTGCTCAACGTTTGCGCCTGCATCGGCGATCCCTGTGACAGCAGCGCGGCGCTGTACAATCACTATCACGCCTCCCATTTGCAGGTGCTGTGGATGTGCTTCGCGGGCGAAGCGCCCCTCTCCATCGGAACGCTCCGCCACAGCCCGATGCCCCCGGAGGATCGCTCTTCCCAGTTCGAAACGCTCCTGCGAACCCACCAGCTGAACGCCGCCAAGCAACTGCTGTGGTCCCAGACCAACGAGATCATCAAGGGCGGCTCCGGCAGCATCGAACAGGCGCGGCAATACTATGAACTGCTGCTGTCCATCTGCCTGCGCGTCACCAGCCCCGACCATTCCGGCTACCGCGCCACGCGGACGAACGCCGAGATCATGAACACCTTCTCGAAGCTGAGCACGCTGCCGGAGTTGTGCCGGTTTATCTGTGTGCGCATCGACGACATCTCCCCCTCCATGCGCATCGACGCGGACAGCACCAGTCTCGTCCGGGAGGTCCAGGACTTCATCCGCCAGAACCTCTCCGACCCGGCCCTGTCCGTTCAGGCTATCGCCGACAAAGTGGGTCTCAGCGAGAACTATCTGAGCGCCCAGTTCAAGCGCGAAACGGGACAGACGCTCCACAAGGTGATCGTGGACCTGCGCATCGAGCGGGCAAAATACCTGCTGCTCAATCACTATCGGATGCCGGAGGTGGCCCAGCGCTGCGGGTTCAGCTCCGCGGGGTATTTTCACTCGGTGTTCAAGAAGCACACCGGCCTGTCCCCCGCCGCGTTCGTAGAGGGCAGCCGCGCCCGGGCGGAACGCGGGAACACCCTGAAAGGCGGTGATTGACCTTGCGCCGCATTTCCCAGAAGCGCACCATTCGCTACCAGCTGACCGTCATCCTCCTGACCATGGTGATGATACCGCTTTGCATACTGTTCTTTGTTAACCGCTATTACATCCAGACCCGCCTGTTCAACCAGACCAACGACACCTACGCCACCGCGCTGACGCAGGCCGGCAGCTATATCTCGGACAAGACGACGCTTGCCAAGAACCTGGTGAGCATGCTGTTCGCCGATCCGCACGTCCAGCAGGGGTACGACTTCTTCAGAAGCAATGATTCCAACGACGAAACCGCCTGGCTGGCGGACCTGTCCAGCGGGCGGGTGACCTACAAGGGTTCACTGCTGAATTCGCTGTCAAGGGTCTATTTCTATCAGGGCAACGCCTCCCTGGATTTCCGCTCGGACAAGCTGTACGCCTCCCTGGACGAACCCGGCCGGGAGCTCTTTGAGGCGTGGTATGCCAATCCGGCAAAGAACTACTACTTCCTGACCTTCACCAGGGAGCAGCTGGGCTATACGCCCCGCTATGTCTATCTGCTGGCAAAGGTGCCGAGCGCCACGCGCCTGGGCAGCACGGTCGGACTGATGCAGGCGGACATTCCCACCGCCGCGTTCCAGCGCATACTTGACTCGGTCCCCAGCAGCGCGCATTCCGCGCTCTACCTCGTCTCCACAGAGGGCGAGAGCTTCCTCGCCGCGGGCGACGCCAGGTTCGACAGCGCGGCGCTCAGGGCGTTCACAGCAATGCTGGACGCCCTGGGCGCCCCGGAAAACGAGCTCTCCCGGATAAGCTTCGACGGAGGATCCTATCTGGCGGGGAAGGTCAGTATCGCTAGCACGGACTGGCAAATCATCATGGCGGTCCCCGCCGGAGACATCACCGGCATCACGCGGGGCGCGGACCGGATGCTGTTGGTCACGATGCTGATCCTGCTGGCGCTGATCCTCCCCACCGCCGCGCTGGTCGCCCATCGGATCTTGAAGCCCATCTATAATCTCAAGGACGGCGTGGAGGCCGTATCCAGGGGGGATTACACCTTCAACGTTCCCCAGTGTGGCACGATGGAGCTGGACCAGGTGATCGACAACTTCAACTTCATGCGCGAGCAGACTCAGGTGATGATGGGCGAGCAGTATCGCATGGGCCAGGACCTGAAAAACAAGGAGCTGCGGGTGCTGCAGGAGCAGATCAACCCCCACTTCCTCTACAACACCATCGATCTGTTGCGCTGGGAGGCTCGCAAGGCGGGCAGCAAAGAGATGGAGGACATCACCCATGCCCTCAGCCAGTTCTACAAGCTGAGCCTGGGCCATGGCGAAGAGATCGTGACCCTCGGCCACGAGGTGGACCTCGTCTCCGCCTACATGCACATCCAGAACATCCGCTTCATGAACCGAATCCAGCTTGAGACGGACGTGCCGGAGGAGCTGAGGCATGTGCGCATCGTGAAGATGGTGCTGCAGCCGCTGGTGGAGAACAGCATCCAGCACGGCATCCGGGAAAAGCCCGACGAGAGCGGCATCATCAAGATCCGCGCAAGGCGGTCCGGCAACGATGTCGAGATCACTGTGTCTGACGACGGCGTTGGCATGGACGAGGAGACCATTGCGCGCATCATTTCCAGCGAGCACCCCGGCTATGGCGTGTTCAACGTAAACGACCGGCTGGTCCTCCACTACGGAAGCAGCGCAGGGCTCGTTTTCCGCAGCATCCCAGGCGAGGGCACCACCGTCACCCTGAACATCCCCTACGAATGACATCCCCCGTTCCTCCTGGCGCAAAGCGTCTGAACATATGAAAAGGAGTTGTCTGAACATGAATCCCAGACTTGCAAGGATTACCGAGAAGATGAAGAACGGACAGCCCGTGGTGGGCATTTTCGTGCTGCTGGCGGATTCCTCCGTCAGCGAGATCGTGGGCTATACCGGCTGTGACTTCGTTTGGATCGATTCCGAGCACGGCATGATGGACCGTCGCGAGATCTACCACCACGTCCTGGCCGCCCAGAGTGCCGGCGCCTGCGCCTTCGTGCGCGTTCCGGGCGTGGAGTACTACCAAATCAAGAATACGCTGGATATGGGGCCGGACGGCGTCATCTTCCCCTTCGTGAACACACCCGAGATCGCCCGCCAGGCCGTGGAGGCCTGCACCTATCCCGCCGACGGCGGCAAGCGCGGCATAGGCCCGCTGCGCGCCATCAAATACGGTGTGGACTATGAACCGGACTACCTCAAGGCCGCCAAGGACGAGGTGTGGAAGATTTTCCAGATCGAGAGCATGGAGGCCGTGGCAAACCTGGAGGAGATTGCGAAGGTGCCCGGATACCAGTCGCTGTTCGTGGGCCCTGCCGACCTGGGCATGAGCATGGTGGATGTGAAGCCGGAGGACAAGGGCGCGATCATCGCCGACGTGCAGCGCAGGGTCGCGAAGCTCGCCGCCGAAAACGGCAAGTTCTGCGGCTCCTGTGCCGGCCCCACCAAAGAATCCTGCCATGAGCTGATGGGCCGGGGCGTACAGTGGATGACCATCGGCCAGGATGTGCGGCTGATCAGCGGTGCCCTGACGGAGGCGATCCGGAACATCTATGGATAAGCGTCTGTATGGCGTGGTGCCCGCGCTGCTCACGCCCTTGAACGAGGATGGATCCCTGGACCCGGCGGGTTTGGAGAGGTTGATCGAGCGCCAGCTCGCTGCGGGCGTCCACGGCATATTCGTAGCGGGCATGACCGGCGAGGGTTCGCTGCTGGACGACAGGCTGCTCCGCGAATTGATCGTCCATGCCTCGCGGATCATCGACGGCCGTGTCCCACTGTGCGCGGGGGCGCTGAGGCCGAATACCGAGGCCGTCATAGAGACCGCCCACACCGTGGAGGGTGCCGGGGCAGATCTGCTGGCGGCCACCGTTCCCACGTTCCGAAGCGTCTCCCAGGAGGAGATCGTCGCCCATTTCGAGGCCATCTGCCGGAACACCAGTCTCCCCTGGATGGTCTACGGCAACTCCGGCGCGTTCACGAATATCGAGCCGCAGACTATGGCAGCTCTGGCAAAGCTTGACGGCGTGCAGGCCGTCAAGGACACCCGCCCCGACTATGAGGGGTGCCTCAAGAACATTATGGCGCTGCGCGGCACGGGAGTGACGCATCTCTGCGGCGGGGAGTACCTGGTCGGGCCGGGACTGCTGTTCGGCTCGGACGGCAACATTTCCGGCGTGACGAACCTGTATCCCGAACTGTTCGTGAGCCTGTACAATGCCGCGCGGTCGGGCGACCTGCCCGCCGTTCGAGGCGCCTCCGAAAAGATCGCCCGCATCCACACCGCCGCGGCGCAGACCGGCGCGTGGCTTGCCGCGTTCAAATACATCGGCGCCCGCATGGAACTGATGCAGCCCTTCTGCGCAGCCGGACAGGCGCCGCTTTCCGAGTCAGGCAGACGGGACCTGGACGCTTTCATGGATACGTTGGAGGGTTTTTGACATGCTTGTTTTTCACCAGGGCGACTTTACCCTTCCCGGCGAAGCGGGATATGAGGCGTTGACGCTGGCGCTGGCCAGGAAGTGGGGCGCAGATGTGATCCGCGACAGCGACGGCACAAAGCTTTCTGATGAGATCGTGAGCGCCGGCTACCGCATTTACTCCACCATCTGCATCATCCGACAGCACAATGCTTTTGCAGAGGCGCATCCCGACGCCCAACAGCAGACGTTCCTGATCTCCGAGCCGGTGATCGCCGAATCAGAGCATGTGGATATTTCGCTGATAAAGGGCTATTATACGGAACAGTTTGAACTGAACACGGATGAGGATTCTCTCGCCTACTGGCAGGTGTGGGACCGCACGGAAAACGTGGAAATTCCCCGCGAACAATGGCATTATGAAGACGGTCGCGTAGTTGTGGACGGCTGCAAGCCCTGGCACAGCTACACGGCATCCTTCCTGTGCTGGCGTGTGTGGGAGGAGATCAACATGTACAACCATACCACCAATGGCTGGACCAGTGCGCATCTTCGCCAGCTGGATCCCCGTCATCCGGCGGCATGGAAGTACCTGAGGGATTGGCTTGAAAACTGGTGCGTCGAAAACCCTCAGACCAACGTGGTACGCCTGACCTCTCTGTTCTACAACTTCGTTTGGATCTGGGGCGACGACGCACGCCACCGCAACCGCTTTACCGACTGGGCCAGCTATGACTTCACCGTCAGTCCGGCAGCGCTCAAGGCTTTTGAAGCTCAGTACGGCTACGCGCTCACCGCCGAGGACTTTGTCAACAGCGGCAAATTCCAAGTCACCCACATGCCTCCCACAAAGGCCAAGCGGGACTACATGTCGTTTATCCACGCCTTTGTGGCGGATAAGGCGCGGGAGCTGGTTGAAATCATCCATCGACACGGCAAGCTGGCATATGTCTTCTATGACGACAGCTGGGTGGGCATGGAGCCCTACGGCGGCCACTTTGGGGACATCGGCCTGGACGGCATCATCAAGTGCGTGTTCTCCGGGTTCGAATGCCGGCTATGTGCCGGTGTGAATACGCCAACCCATGAGCTGCGCTTCCACCCCTACCTGTTCCCGGTGGGATTGGGCGGACTGCCCACCTTCTCTGAAGGAGGCCACCCCGAAAAAGACGCCATGGAATACTGGCTGCACGTGCGGCGCGCGCTGGCGCGGCAAAGTGTGGACCGCATCGGTCTGGGCGGCTACCTGCATTTGACGGAGGGCTGCCCCCAGTTTGTGGATGTCATCGAACAGATGGCCATGGACTTCCGTCGGCTCAAGGCACTGCACAGCCACGGTGCGCCCTATGTCCTGCCTTGCCGGGTCGCCGTGCTGCACACCTGGGGCAGCCTGCGTCCCTGGACGCTCAGCGGTCACTTCCACGAGACCTTCATGCACCCGCTGATCCACATCAACGAGGCACTATCCGGCCTGCCAGTGGATGTCAAGTTCATCAGTTTTGAGGATGCTGAAAACGGTATTTTGGATAATGTGGACGTGGTCATCAATGCGGGGCGGGCAGGCGATGCCTGGAGCGGCGGCGAGGCATGGCATTCCACCAGGCTTGTGGAAGCACTGACTGAATTCGTACATCGGGGCGGAACGTTCATCGGCGTCGGCCAACCCAGTGCCGTTCCCGGCCATGACACCTTTTTCCGCATGGCGCATGTATTGGGCATTGACGAAGACACGGGCGCGCGTGTCTGCCACGGCAGGTGGACCTTTGCCGCGGAGACTGACAGTCGCATCCGCGTCTTGGCGGACTGCCTCGGCAACAATCATAACCTGTACCTGACAGACGGACGGGTGCGGGTGCTATGCGCAAAGGACGGCGTTCCTCAGATGACATTGCGCTCCTTCGGCAAGGGCATGGGCATATACATGAGCGGTTTCTCCGTAAATCCGGAGAGTACAGCCATGCTTCTGGACTTACTGCGACTGGCTTGCGGCCATGGCGACGGGAAATATATACCGGGTGACCGGCGCGTTGAAGCGGCTTATTTCCCTGTGGACAAAACGTTGGTAGCGATGAACAATTCGGAGCAGCCCGTCGAGACAACAGTATTGACAGACGAAGGGGAACTCCGCCTCGCCTTGTCTCCGTTGGAAATGAAATTCGTTCTTCTCTGACGGATAATTCCGTTGTTTGTCTTCCACAGGCTGTTTGACGAGATGTGTCTTGCAGGCATATAAATCAACGGCGTTTCTCCCCGGTCCGTACCCGCACAACCCAAAAGAGATTCCAGCGCGACAATTATCCGTGTCACATGCACCATTTATCATTCAGTACGCGCTGAAATTGGCGCAAAGGCTTTGGGGATACTATCGTTTAGAATCTCATCTGATAAAGTTGGTGCAATCTCATCGGCCCAATATCAGTCATTCCATAATTCAGGCCAAACAAATCCCCGGAACACCCCTGTTATTTACAGGATTGTTCCGGGGATTCGGCGCCATGCGATATCCAAACATGACGTCTTGACGTGGCTCTGTCGGTCAATTGTGATACAATGGACGATTACTCGAAAATGCATCCGCGGATGCATTTTGAAGATTGGGTTAATTGTATCTCTTCTGTCACTCTGTTTATCCTTTTTACGGGTCGATCTTTATTTGCCAAATTCCTTCACAAAAGCCTTTTGACTCATATTCTTCTTCCCCCAAGCCCTGGCCTCTTCCATGGTCAGCCGAATGAAGCGTTCGCCTCCCTCACTGGAGGAATAGGGACTCAAGAGGC
>JAUMVG010000068.1 GCA_030530315.1 Clostridia bacterium
GAATTGGGAATGGAGAATTGAGAATGACAGTTTGTGGCTGCCGCCCCACCCCGATAATGTGGCAGTGGCACTTCACAATTATCAATTCCCAATTCCCAATTCTCAATTCTCAATTCATCATCTTGCGTCAGCGCAGCGTCGTCGCGTTCCTCACGATGGCGTTGATCTCGGCGCTGAGCTCATCGGCGGTGCGGCCCGCGCGGACGCGCTCGGACAGGTCGTAGACCTTGGCCACGTCCTCGGGATCGGCGGTGACGGCAACGGTCTGGATGGAGGGATCGACCCGGAGCACCTCGGCGGCCACCATCTCGCGAATGCGCTCGGTCATCTCGCCCTTG
This sequence comes from Clostridia bacterium, assembly GCA_030530315.1. Lineage (GTDB taxonomy): Bacteria > Bacillota > Clostridia > Christensenellales > Aristaeellaceae > UBA2862. The sequence continues at coordinate 339 of JAUMVG010000068.1, forward strand.
TAGGCGTTGTCAAACTTCACGCCCACCAGCGCGGTGGAGTTGGTCACCACCACCCGGGCCTCGGAGACCTCCGACAGCTGGGAGATGGCCTTTTCCACGTCGGCGGAGCCGTTCAGCCAGTCGAAGGGGTTCAGCGCGCCGTTGGTCTCGGCGGCGGTATTGCCCGCAGCGCCGTCGTTGTTCTGGATCTGCCCCGCCGCGCCGCTGCCGTTCTGGGCAGCATTGTTCTGGGCCTCGCCGTTCTGAGCGGCGCGGCCGGCGCCGTCAGGGGCGTAGTTTGCCGTGGGCGCGGGCTGGACGCCGGCGTCGTTGTTCATGCAGGCGGCCAGGGCCAGGCCCGCCGCCACGAGCATCAGTACAAACGGAATGATCTTGCGAATCCTCATGGTGCATACCTCCTTGCGAGAGGTATTTTTGCCCCAAGTCAGTCAAATCATACCGTTGAATTCGGGAATACGCGCTTCATGGTTCGTTTTCAGAATGCTGTAAATATCGCAGCCGGCATCAGCCCACATTCCAATCCAGCATTCTATAATTCTCAATTCCCAATTGCGGTTTCAGTCTTCCGCCTTGTAGAAGCAGCACCCGCCGATGAACTCCCGCAGAATGGAGTTGACGGGGATCTCGTCCTCCACGTCGGCGGTCTGGATGTAGTTCAGGAACTTCACCAGCCGGCGGGCCAGGGTGTAGTAGGGGCTCTCCGGCGTGACGGCCAGCAGCTGGGGATAGGCGTACTTCTTCATGATCGGCAGCTCGTAGGTCAGAGCCGAGTTGAACATGGCGTCCGCCTTCTCCTGGAAGGGGAAGATATACTTCTCCTCGCCCCGGCGCACGGAAGCCCACATGGCCATGGTGTCCTCCGGCGCGGTGCCGCGGAACAGGTTGTCCCGCACGATGCGCCGCAGCAGGCGGGCGTCGGTGGTGCGGATGCGGTTGTGGTCGTCCAGGTTCAGCATGGTCAGCGGGCTGATGTACACCTTGAACTTCATGTCCGCGGGCACGGAGGCGGTCAGCCGGTCGTTCAGGCCGTGGATGCCCTCGATGATGATGGGCTGGCCCTGCTCCACCGAGAAGGCGTGGGTGGTCTCGCAGCGCTTGCCGGTCTTGAAGTCAAACTCCGGCACGTCCACGGTCTCCCCCGCCAGCAGGCGGGCCAGGTGGTCGCAGAGCAGCTCGATGTCCAGCGTCTCGATGCGCTCCAGGTCGATGGTGCCGTCCGGCTCCAGCGGGATCTTGTCCCGGTCGAGGTAGTAGTCGTCCAGGGAGATCTTCACCGGCCGCAGGCCGTGCACCCGCAGGGCGATGGACATGCGGTGGGAGAAGGTGGTCTTGCCCGAGGAGGACGGCCCGGCGATCAGCAGCAGCCGCGCCCCGGAGGCGATGAACTGGTCGGCGATCTGCTCGATCTTGCGCTCCTGGAGCGCCTCGTTCACGCGGATGAACTCCCTCAGCCGGCGGTTCACGATCATGTCGTTCAAGTCCGCGGCATTCTCGCAGTTCAGTATCGCGTGCCACTGGGCCGCCTCGGAATAGGTGTGCAGCAGGTGCGGCAGGTCCACAAACCGGGCGGGCTTTTCGGGGTTATCGCCGTCGGGCATCTGCAGCAGTATGCCCTCGCCGTAGGCCCGCAGGTCGAACACGCCGATCAGGCCGGTCCGCGGCGCCATTTCGCCGTAGAAGTAGTCCTCCAGGCCGTCGATGCGGTACAGCGTGAAGTGCTTGAACTTGCGATAGCCCAATATCCGCAACCGGTCGGTCTGGCCGGTACGGGCAAAGTAGTCCTGGGCGTCCTCGGTGGAGACGCTCAGCCGCTCGATGGGCAGGTCGGCGTCCACGATGGCCCGCATCTGGGCCTTCACCTTCGACACCAGCGCCTTCGTCACCTCCATGCCCGGCAGGTCGATGTACAGGCCCTGGGCGAAGGAGTGGCGAATGCGCACCCGCTCCCCGGGATACAGCCGGTGGACCGCCGTGAGGAATATGAACTGCAGCGAGCGCTCGTAGATGCGGCGCCCCTCCTCGTCGGCATAGGTCAGCGTGCGGGCAAAGGCGTACTCCTCCACCCGGGCGTTCAGCGACTCCGTGCGGCCCTGCACCGACACGCCCAGCGCGTCCGCGCCGCCCTCCGGAAGGCGCTCCAGCAGATCGCTCCAGCACTCCTCGCCGGTGCAGCTCATTTCAATGCCGTTCAGCTTCAGATACACAGCCATCCCTCCAATGCGGACAATTTCCCATTTTGCTTCAATTATATCATCCCGTCCGCGGGATTGCAACCGCGGGCGGCGGACGATCCCACCATTTAAGGTTCGTCGCGCTTTCCGTCCTCGTTTCTCATCGCTTTCAGCTTTATTTCCTCATCGGCCCGGGCTTTATTTGCACTTGCAAGCCCAGCCCCGAGATGATACAATATTTCCAATGGAAAACCGGCAAAGAAAGGATGCTGCGAACATGGCAAAAACCCGTGCGGAGCTGCTCGCGCTGTTGAACGGCGCAGACGGCCTGGAAAACCTGAAGGCGCTGCTGGAGACGGAGCCCCTGTCCCCGGTGGCCCGCGACGTGAACAACCACATCCACACCACCTATTCCTTCTCCCCCTATTCCCCCACGGCGGCGGTGTTCTTCGCCCGGGCGGCGGGCCTGTGCACCTGCGGCCTGATGGACCACGATTCCATCGCCGGCGCGGAGGAGTTCCTGGCGGCGGCCAAGGCGGCCCATATGGGCGCGACCATCGGCATGGAGTGCCGCGCCAGCTTCAAGGACACCCCCTTCGGCGACAGAAAGCTGAACAACCCGGACCAGAAGGGCATCGTGTACATGACGCTGCATGGCGTGCCCCACGACCGCGCCGGTGAGCTGAATGCCCTCTACGCCCCCTATCGGGAGAAGCGCAACGTGCGCAACCGGGCGATGGTTGAGGCCATCAACGGCATGATGGGCAAGTACGGCATCGCCATCGACTTCGACCGGGACGTGCTGCCCCTGTCCAACTTCGCCAAGGGCGGCTCCGTCACCGAGCGCCACCTGTCCAGCGCCTTGGCCTACCGGATGCTGGAGGTCGTGGGCAAGGGCCAGAAGCTGATCGACTTCATCAAGAATGAACTGAAGCTGCCCATCTCCGGCAAGATCGAGGGCTTCCTGCTGGACGAGGCCAACCCCCACATGATGTACGACCTGCTGGGCTGGATCAAGAGCCAGCTGATCAGCCGCTTCTACATCGACGCCACCGACGAGTGCCCCGACGTGCGCGAGCTGCTGGCCCTGTCCGAGCGGATGGGCGCCATCTCCGCCTACGCCTACCTGGGCGACGTGGGCGACAGCGTGACCGGCGACAAGCGCGCCCAGAAGTTCGAGGACGACTTCCTGGACGAGCTGGTCGAGTACGTGGCTGGCCTGGGCTACCGCGCCATCACCTACATGCCCAGCCGCAACACCCGGGAGCAGCTGCGCCGCCTGCGCGCGCTGTGCGAGAAGCACAGCCTGTTCCAGATCAGCGGCGAGGACATCAACCAGCCCCGCCAGAGCTTCGTCTGCGAGGCCCAGCGCGACCCCGAGTTCGCCAACCTCTACGAGGCCACCTGGGCGCTGATCGCCCACGAATGGCGGGCCACCGAGAACCCCGAGGACGGCCTGTTCACCGAAAAGACCATTGCCCGCTGGCCCGACCTGAACGAGCGCGTCAAGGCCTTCGCCCGCTTCGGCGAGGAAATGGCCCGGTAAAACCCGCCGCTGACCGGCCCAGAGCCGCATAATCATGAATCCCAAGCTGAAGATGATTCTGTCCATGGCGGCGTTTGGCACGATCAGCCTGTTCGTCCGCCACATCCCGCTGACCTCCGCGGAGGTGGCGCTGTTTCGCGCGGCCATCGCCCTGATCCTGATCGTGCCGGGCAAGGCCCTGGCCGGGCGGCCCGTCCGCCTGGCCGGGCTGGGGCGGGACGGCCTTCTGCTGTTCCTCTCCGGCGCGGCCATGGGCTTCAACTGGATCTTCCTGTTTGAAGCCTACCGCTACACCACGGTCTCGGTGGCGACGCTGAGCTACTACTTCGCGCCGGTGATCGTCATGGCCGCCTGCCCGCTGCTGTTCCACGAGCGCATGACGGCAAAGCAGGTGCTGTGCTTCGTCGGCTCCACCATAGGTCTGGTGCTGGTGATCAACCCCGGCGGCCTGACCGGCAGCGACCCCCTCCGGGGCGTGCTGTTCGGGCTGGCCGCGGCGGCGCTGTACGCCACGGTGATACTGCTGAACAAGGGCATTCGCCGCGTCTCCGGCATCGACCGCACCGCGCTGCAGTTTGCCGCGGCCGCCGCCGTGCTGCTGCCTTACGTGCTGCTGACCACCGGCATCCACCTGGAGCGGATGGACGCGACGGGCTGGCTGTGCCTGATCGCCGTGGGCGCGCTGCACTCGGGCCTCGCCTACGTGCTGTACTTCTCCGCGCTGAAGGCCCTGCCCGGGCAGGAGACCGCCCTGCTCAGCTACATCGACCCGCTGGTGGCGGTGCTGATCTCCCTGACCGTGCTGTCCGAGCCCGTCGCCCCGCTGCAGCTCGTCGGCGGCGCGCTGATCCTGGCCTTCACCCTGGCCAACGAGCTGGGAGGCGCAACCAAGGGCTGACGCATGAACGACACCCGATAAGTCGGTTCTTTACCACACATAACAGAAGATCCTTCGCAGCGTCCAGGATGGCAGGAACACAGCCTGTCGTCATCCTGAGCGCAAGCGAAGGATCTTTTTCGGATCGATTCAGCCTTGCCTCAGATCAATTTGAATTCCTTCCACTTTCCGCCCTTCCAGCGCCAGACGTCCAGGGCGCCCTTGATGCACCAGTCGAGGCCCATGGCCAGGGCGATGCCGACGACGCCCATGCCCATCCACAGCCCGAAGGCGAAGGAGAACAGCGTGCGGCAAATGACGGTGGCAAATATCGAGGACCACATGGCAAAGCGCACGTCCCCCGCGGCGCGCAGGCCCGCGGACAGCGGCATGGAGAAGGGCTGAACCAGCGCGGCGAAGCTGTTGTGGATCAGCACGATGATCCAGACCAGGCGCCGGGTCTCGGCGGTGATGCTGTACAGGGGCAGCAGCAGGGGCAGCAGCGCCACCACGAGCCCGTTCCACAGTATGGCCAGCAGCAGGGACAGCCGGGTGAGCTTCTTCATGTACCAGTCCGCGGCCTCGACATCCCCGGCCCCCATGCACTGGCCAATGACCGTGATGAACACCGGGCTCATGGAGACGCACATGCAGGCGGCCAGGGACCACAGCGTCTGCCCGATGCCGTTGGCGGCGATCTGGGAGGTGCCGAAGGTGGCGATCAGCGCGCCCAGCACCACCTTTGCCAGCTGGAACAGCGTGTTCTCCACGGCGTTCGGCAGGGCCACCCGGGTGATCCTGCGGCGCATGTCGCCGTTGGGCCTCAGCGCCAGCCGGGGACGGAAGGTCACCTGGGATTTGGGATCCATGCACAGCGCGGTCATCGCGGCGGCGGCGAAGTACCAGGCGATCGTCGTGGGCCAGGCCACGCCCGCCGCGCCGGCGTGGAGGGCGAAGATGCCGATGGCGTTCCCGGCGACGTTCATCAGGTTCATGGCGACGGACACGTACATGGTGGTGCGCGTGCGGCCCATGGAGCGGTACAGCGCCGCGCTGGCGTTGTACACCGCGTTCGCCGGGAAGGACAGCGTCACGATCCACAGGTAGGTCCGGCAGGCGGCCATGACCTCCGGCTCCACCGCCGGGTACAGCAGCGCCAGCACGAAGCGGCCCAGCAGCAGCATCGCGGCCATGCAGGCCAGCGACACGATGGCCGCCATGCGGTAGATCTGCGCGGCGGACAGGTCCGCCATGTCCCTGTCGCCGCTGCCCAGGTACTGGGACACGATCACCGCGCCGCCGGTGGCGATGGCGGTGAACAGGTAGATGAAGATGGTGTACAGCATGGTGTCCAGCGACACGCCGGAGACCGTCGCCTCGCCCGCGTAGCTGACCATCAGCGTGTCCGCGATCCCCACGACCATCTGCAGCAGCTGCTCGATCAGCAGCGGCACGATCATGGCCTTCAGCGCCCGGTTGGAAAAGAGCTGGCGCTCCCCGGGCAGCGCCGGGCTCGGATTCAAAAAGTGCGCGATCACTGGCATCTCCCCCCGCTTCTGTCGTCGGCTGAATGGGCTCTCACCGTTTTTCCGGTCCCCTGCGGGTCACAGGCGAAAGACGCTTCGCAGCAGCCGCCTGCCCGCGTCGGTCCTGAATATCCTTCGTTCAAAGTTCAAGAGGTTGTCCGCGCCGTAGCCGTTCTCCACCGCGTTCGCGATGTAGTCGGCCTCGACGAGGATCTGGTAGTCCATCCCCTCGATGCCGGTGAGCGTGTGATGGTGGCCAACGAGGTACTTTACTCGCTCGACCTGCGCCGCGCTCATCCCACAGCCCGCGAGGAACGCCTCCACCATCGGCGCGCCTTCCTCCTCCTGGAGCTTGCCATTGGTATTGCCGTACTTTTCCCGGCAGAGGGGACAGGCGATGTCGTGGGTGATGGCGGCGACCTCCAGCACGAACTGCGCCTCCGGGTCCAGCCGCTCCAGCTCGCCGATCGTCTTTGCGTAGGTCCAGACCCTTATCAGGTGGTCGATGTCGTGGAGGTTGCCCTCCGAAAAGGCGATCATCTTCTCCATGATCTGCGCCACGGTCATTTTCAGCGCCTCCAATCCCGTTTTCCGCTTTATCTCAATCGGCGCGGGTCACTCCCGGCAGGCGACCACCAGCAGCGCGCCGTCCCGGACCTCGATCCACGCCGCGTCCCCGGCGAACTCGTTGCTGACGCCCAGCGGGAAGGTGTTGGCGAGGGTTCCGTCCTCCAGGGGATACTTCGTCCCCCGCAGGGTGACGCCCCGGCAGCGATCGCCGAGGGCGAACACGGACAGCTTCACCCCTCCCGGCCCGAGCACGTCCGCGGGCACCCGCAGCGCGGCGTCCTTCACCGCCGCCGCCCAGGTCGCGCCGTCGCGCATCTGCGCCCGGGCCCGTCGCGCCGCGGCGTAGTGCAGCGTCTGGAGGTTGGCCAGGGTGTGGTCCACCCGGCCGCCGAAGCCACCGACGATCAGGAAATCCTCAAGACCCATGGCCAGCCCCCGCTTGAGGCACAGCAGGGTATCGGTGTCGTCCTTTTCCACGGGCACGCGCACGGTGGGAAGATCCCCGGGCTCCTCGGAGGAGTCAAAGTCGCCGATCACGCAGTCGGGCGCGATCCCCATCGACCGGGCCAGCTTCCATCCGGCGTCAGCGCAGAGCACATAATCCCCGGGCAGCGGCGCGTAGGCCGCCCGGACGTCCCCCTCGCACCGGGCGGTGAAGATCACGCAGCGCCGGGCGTTGTCGGGAAAAGGATGATGCCGGCACATCTGGTCGAAGGCCTCGACAGCGCCGTCGGCCATGGCCCGCAGCTCAGCATGGTACGGCGCGGTGAGCGGGTCGAGCACCGCATAGGCTGCCATGCCCGCCGCCTTGGCCCCGGCGACACCGTCCAGCGCGTCCTCGAACACAGCGCAGGCCGCCGGGTCCACCCCCAGCCGCCGAGCCGCCAGCCGATACAGCTCGCCTCCGCGCTTGTTCACATCCCCCACCTCGGCGGAAGTGCACACCGCGTCGAACAGCTCCAGGGCCCCGCCGCGCTCCAGCGCCGGTCGGAACAGCTCCGGCTTGTTCGAGGTGGCCACGGCCAGCTTGACCCCGGCCCGCTTCAAGAGCCGCAGGTAGTCCAACGCCCCGGGCTTCATCGGCACGCGGGCGGCGTATTCTTCCGCCGTCATGCGCATCCACTCGGCGATCACCTCGTCGCAGCTCTCGGACAGCCCGTAGCGCCGCCGCGTGTATTCCGCAGAGCCGCGAAAGCTCATCCCCTGCACGGCCCGGCTGTATTCCTCCTGGTCATAGGCAATGCCGCGCGCGCGGAAGAATGCGGCGTCCACCCGGTGCCAGACGTCCAGGCTGTCCAGCAGCGTGCCGTCCAGGTCGAACAGCGCCGCGCGGAAGGGTATGGCATCACTGGACATGGTCGTTCTCCCCCAATGATTTGATGAACATCTCCGCGCAGCGGAGGCCGTCTACGGCGGCGGACATGATGCCCCCGGCGTAGCCCGCCCCCTCGCCGCAGGGATAGAGGCCCCGCAGGTTGGACAGGCAGTCGGCGTCCCGCTCGATGCGCACCGGGGAGGAGGAGCGGGTCTCCACGCCGGTGAGCACGGCGTCTGGATGGGCAAAGCCCTTCAATTTCCGGTCCAGTAGCGGCAGCGCCTCCCGCATCGCGCCGGTGACGAACCCCGGCAGGCAGGCGTCCAGGCTGCCCCACTTCACGCCGGGGCGGTAGCTGGGGCGGACCCCGCCGGGGCCCGCGCTGGGGCGTCCGTTCAGGAAGTCGCCCACCCGCTGGGCCGGGGCGCGGTAGTCGCCGCCACCCGCAACAAAGGCGGCCTGTTCCCACTTGCGCTGGAAGCGCACCCCCGCCAGCGGGTCATCGCCGCCGAAATCCTCCGGCAGCACGTTCACCAGCAGCGCGCTGTTGGCGTTCTCGCCGTCCCGGGCAAACAGGCTCATGCCATTGACCACCACGCCGCCTTCCTCGCTGGCGGCGGCGACCACCTGGCCGCCGGGGCACATGCAGAAGGTATAGACGGAACGCCCGCCGGGCAGGTGCACGGCCAGCTTATAGTCCGCTGCGCCCAGGGCGGGGTGTTCCGCCGAGGGGCCGTATTGGGCCCGGTTGATCATGCTCTGGCGGTGCTCGATGCGCGCGCCGATGGCGAAGGGCTTGCGGGACATGGCCGCGCCGGCGGTCCTGAGCATCTCGAAGGTATCCCGGGCGCTATGGCCCACGGCGAGGATGATCGCCGCCGTTGCCAGCTCATACGCGCCGTCGGGGCCCTCCAGCATCGCGCCGATCACCGTGCCGTCCGCGATCCGAAGCCCGGTGAGCCGGGTCTGGAAGCGCACGTCGCCGCCCAGGGCGATGATCTCCTGCCGGATCGCGCGCACCATGCCCTTCAGGTGATCGGTGCCCACGTGGGGCTTGGCCTGCCACAGTATGGCCTCCGGCGCGCCGGCCCGGGCCATTTCCTCCAGTACCCTTCTGCACCGGGCGTCCTTGATGCCGCTGTTCAGCTTGCCGTCCGAGAAGGTGCCCGCGCCGCCCTCGCCGAACTGGACGTTGCTGGCCGGGTTGAAGGGGCCGCCGTTCCAGAACGCGGCCACGTCCTTCTCCCGTTCCTCGACGGACTTGCCCCGCTCCACCACCACGGGCCGAAGTCCGGCCCGGGCGAGCGTCAGCGCGGCGAACAGGCCCGCGGGACCCATGCCCACCACCAGCGGGCAGGGCCCGCGGCCGTTTGCTGCCGCCTTTCTAATACCGTTTTCCCGCGCCACTGATCCAAGCGCGGGAAAACTTCCGGAGGCGGCCGGGCTGAGCCCGGAGGCGTCTGCTGCCGCCTTCCTGATACCGTTTCCCCGCGCCACTGATTCAAGCGCGGGAAAACTGCCTAAGGCAGGATTTATTCTTGAACTTGTGTCTTCGATACCTGTTTTTCTTTCCCTCGCCGGAAGCTCCTCGGCGTTCTTCGGCAGGCGCACGGGGCGGGCGGTCTCCACGTCCAGGGTCAGCGTGAAGTGCACGTCGCCCTTGTCCCGGGCGTCCACCGACTTGCGCGCCAGCCGCGCCCACAGGATGTCCTGGGGCTTGACCTTCAGGGCCCGGGCCGCCACGGTCTCCAGCGGCAGCTGCCAGTCGTCCAGCCTCTGGCGAAGCTGGGAAATGCGTATAAACAAGGCGATTCCCTCTCTGACTGCGTATTCCTGCAATCATTTTAGGGAATCGCCGCGATTCTGTCAAGCGCCGCCGCGTTGCTTTGGGCGGGCCCTCCAACCTTGGGTCCACAGGTCCAGCTTCATGACCACTTCCCACATCAGGTTCGCCCCGTACTGGAGGGGATCTGAGCGGGCGGGCACCCGCACGGTGTCCGCGAAGCCCGCCTCCCGGGCGAGCCTGACCGCCCGGCTCATGTGCCAGCTGCTGGTGACGATCGCCACGGGCTGTCGGGGGTCGATCATCCGCGCCGCGTTGGCGAAGTTCTGCCGGGTATCGACGGCCTCCTGCTCCAGCAGGATCCGCGCCTCCGGGACGCCCTTTTCGACGAGGAGATCCCGCATCACCTCCGCCTCCGAGGCGACGCCGCCCACCGGGTTGCCGCCGGTGAGGATCAGCTTCGCGCCGGGGTGCTCCCGGGCGAACCGTTCCGCGGCCTCGATCCTGAAGCGCAGGTCCCGGGTCGGTCGGCCGTTCTCCAGGGCCATCCCCAGCACGATGGCGGTGTCCGCGCCTCCGGCGTCGCGGGCGAGGCCGCCCGCCGCGATGGAGACGGCGATGGCCAGCAGGGCCGCCGTGGCCGCGGCCACGGCGATCCTCGCCGCCCAGCCCAGCATCCTCGCCCCGGGACCCGGAAGCCGCCCCACCAGGTCGAATCGGACATCCAGCGCGAACAGCAGCAGCGCGCCGCACAGCACGAGCTCATACCGGAGCGCTTTCCGATAGGTGTCGGCCTCCGCCACCGTGGCGATCCTGTGCTCCATGACGGCGGCGATATACGCCGCAAAGGCCGCCGCCAGGGCGACGAGCGCGCTTCCCATGCTCTGCCTGCCTCCTCCCGGCCCGCGCCTCGGGGACGCCTCGCGTTCCCCGGCCTCGGGTTCGGTCACTGCCTGTCCTTCACCATGCTCAGGGCGATGCGCTTCTTCTGCAGGTCCACGCTGACCACCCACACCTTCACCACGTCCCCCACCTTGACCACCTCGGAGGGGTGGCGTATGAAGCGCTTCGCCATCCGGGAGATGTGCACCAGACCGTCCTGGTGGACGCCGATGTCCACGAACGCGCCGAAGTCGATCACGTTGCGCACGGTGCCCGTCAGCTCCATGCCCGGCTTCAGGTCCTTCATGTCCAGCACGTCCGTGCGCAGCACCGGCTTGGGCAGGTCGTCGCGGGGATCGCGCCCGGGCTTTTGCAACTCCGCGAGGATGTCCGCCAGCGTGGGCATGCCCACGCCCGCCTCCTTCGCCAGCCTTTCCGCGCCGTAGAGCTTCGCCCGCGCGCCGATATCCGCGATGCCGCCCCGGACGGCCTTCGCGTCATAGCCCAGCGCCGCCAGCACGGCCTTCGCCGCGTCGTAGCTCTCCGGGTGCACGGCGGTGGCGTCCAGCGGGTTCTTGCTGTCCCGCACCCGCAGGAACCCGGCGCACTGCTCAAAGGCCTTCGGACCCAGCTTGGGCACCTTCTTCAGTGCCGCCCGGGAGGGAATGCCGTTCTCCTCCCGATAGGCCACGATGTTCTTCGCCAGCGCGGGCCCAATGCCCGCCACGTGGGACAGCAGCGCCGCCGACGCCGTGGAGACCTCCACGCCCACCTGGTTCACGCACTGCTCCACCACGCCGTCCAGCGCCTGGGTCAGCTCGTTCTGCTTCAAATCGTGCTGGTACTGGCCCACGCCGATGGCCTTGGGATCGATCTTCACCAGCTCCGCCAGCGGGTCCTGCATGCGCCGGGCGATGGACACCGCGCTGCGCTGGGTGACGTCGAAATCCGGGAATTCCTCGGCGGCCAGCTTGCTGGCGGAATAGACCGAGGCCCCGGCCTCGCTGACGATGATGTAGGCCACCTCCGGCAGTTCCGGCAGCAGCGACACGATGAACTGCTCGCTCTCCCGGCTGGCGGTGCCGTTGCCGATGGCGATGGCGGTGACGCCGTACTTTTTCACGAAGCCCTTGATCAGCCGCGCCGCGGCGGCCTTCCCCGCCTCGCCGCCGGGCAGCGTGAAGTGGCCCACGCCGGTGTCCAGCACCTTGCCGTTCTCGTCCACCACGGCCAGCTTGCAGCCGGTGCGGAAGCCGGGGTCCACGCCCAGGGTCACCTTGCCCCGGATGGGCGGCTGCATCAGCAGCTGGTGCAGGTTGTCGGAGAACACCTTGATGGCCGATGCGTTGGCCCTGTCCGTGAGGGTACCCCGCAACTCTCGCTCGAGGGAGGGAAACAGCAGGCGGCTCCAGGCGTCGTCACAGGCCAGGCCGACCTGCTCCGACGCGGGCGATCCGCCCCGCACGAAGGCCCGCCGTGCCGCCTGGACGGCGCGGTCCTCCGGGACCTCCAGGGAGACCTTCAAAAACCCCTCCCGCTCGCCCCGGTTGATCGCCAGCACGCGGTGGGCGGCGATGCTCCGCACCGGCTCCCGGAAGTCATAGTAGTTGCCGTAGACGCTGTCCTCGTCCTTCGCCGCCCTGGTCACGACGACGCTCTCCCGGGTCAGCAGCTCCCGCAGCTGCTTGCGCAGCCCGGCGTCGTCGCTGACGACCTCGGCGAGGATGTCCCGCGCCCCGGCCAGGGCCGCTTCCGCGTCCGGCACGTCCTTCCCGGCGTCGACGTATCGCTCCGCCTGCGCCGTCGGATCGCCCCCGTCCCGCTGCAGCAGCAGCCAGTTCGCCAGCGGCTCCAGCCCCCGCTCCTTGGCGACGGTCGCCCGGGTACGCCGCTTGGGCCGGAAGGGCCGGTAGATATCCTCCAGCTCGGAGAGCGTCGCGGCCTTCCCGATCTGCGCCGAGAGGGCCTCCGTCAGCACGCCCTGCTCCGCCAGGGCCCTTTCGATCTCCTCCCGCCGCTTGTCCAGGCCGCGCAGGTACTCCAGCCGCTCGGCGAGCTCGCGCAGCACCTGGTCATCCAGCGATCCAGTGGCCTCCTTGCGGTACCGGGCGATGAACGGTATCGTGTTGCCCGCGTCCAGCAGCTCGATCACCGCCTGGACCTGCGCCGCCCTCAGTGAAAATTCCTTTGATAGAATCGCAACATAATCGCTCGTCATGTCTCTTCCTCCCGCGGTCTGACACCGCTCCAGCCATCATATCAAGCCGGCTGCGGTCCCCGGTATTCCAGGCACATCATCGTCAGGTCGTCAAACTGCTCGGCGTCGCCCACAAAGGCGTTCACGCTCTCCTGTACACCTTCAAGGATCTTCACCGGACCGCCTTCCGCGCAGGCGTTCAGCGCGGCGATCATGCGGTCTGTGCCAAACATTTCCCCGCTGGCGTCGGTCGCCTCCGGGACGCCGTCCGTATAGACGAAAATCATGTCTCCCGGCGCAATGTGAAGCTCGTATTCCCTGTAGCGGGCCTCCTTCAGGCCGCCAAGCACAAAGCAGTGCCGGTCCTTATACAGCTCAAAGCGGCCGTTCTTCCTGCGGATCGTCGGAAACTCGTGTCCGGCGTTCGCAGCCGTCAGCTTCCCGGAGGAGATCTCCAGGATGCCCAGCCAGACGGTGACAAACATTTCCGCCTGGTTGTTATCGCAAATCGTTTCGTTTGCCCTGGCCAGGATCTCAGCGGGGCTGCGCACCTGTCTGGCGGAATCCTCAATGATCCGCTTGGAGAACATCATGAACATCGCGCCGGGGATCTCCCCTTGCCGCTCACATCGGCAATGACCAGGCACAGATGATCCTCATCGATAAAGAAGAAGTCATAGAAATCTCCGCCAACGTCCCGCGCGGGGTCCATCGACGCAAACAGATCGATCTCTGCCCGCTCCGGGAAGGGCGGGAAGATATGCGGCAGCATGCTCTCCTGAATCTGTTTCGCAAGAATCAGCTCCTGGGCCATCCGCTCCTGTTCCTTTTTCTGGTTCTCCAGCTCCATCCGCTCCCGTTCCATCCGACGGATCGTTTCCATCTGCTGGCCCAGGGCCAGGCGCGTCCGGTTGATCTCTCCCTGCATCTGCTTGAATTCGGCAATGGATGTGGGCACAAATGTCGTGGATTCCAGATCTCCCTCCCCCATGCGCACGATGCCGTTCAGCAGCGAGTCAAACTGCGGCATGCTCCTTCTCAGCCACAGCCAGTAAACCGTCAGGCCGATCAGGAAGACCGCGCCGCCGAGCAGGAGAATCGAGCGGCGGACGCGGTGAACCACCTGCTCATAGTTCTCCATGGAGATCTCGCGAACCACCGTCCAGGCGGGCGATTCCATTGCCATGGAGAACGTGCAGATCGGCCGGTCATGTTCATCGCGGAAGATCGTTCCGCTGTTGCTCTGACTGATCAGCCGTTCCGGATTCAGGCACGCCTCCTGGCCCGTGTGATAGATCTCCGTATCATCGGCGGTAAAGAGGTGCCAGGTGCTCTGCCCATCCTGCAGAGCGACAAACTGGCTCTCGAAAATGGACTCGTCCATCAGCATCATCGCGTAGCACTCGCCGTAGGTCACATTGACGGATTTCCAGGCGGCGATCATGACGTTTTGGAATGTGCTGCTGTTTTCATAGCCGGAAATCAACGCCCCGGCAAGCGGCCCGACCCAGACTGTCTGGCCGAAGGAAACGTCCAATATCCGCGCCATCACGTCCTCCGAAAGCGGGTTTTTTTCGGGTTCGTCAAGGAAGAAGCTTCCCTCCGGCAGCACACCAAACAGGCTCCCGTCCTTTCGCATGAACAGCAGGCCGGTAATCCCGTCGTGCCTGTCAATTTCCCCTTGCAGATAATCCCGACAGCTGAGCCTGGCCCGTACCAGCTGCGCATCGGAGGCATATTGGAGCCTTGCGTACGACGCAACCCGGCTGTCCGCAATGATGCGCTTGACCTCGCTGACGGAGGTATTGATGAGCGGCGGGATCGTGCGCGAAACCGTGTCAAAGCCGACGGCGTTCACCTCGTTTTCCTGCTGGAGAATCATGTCGGTGTAGGCCCGGGAAAACAGCGTGGTCAGCAATATGATCACGAGCAGGGTCATGATGATGACCGGCACCAGCATGCGCACCCTGAGAGAAGACAGCCATTGCTTCATGGCGCGGACACCTCCGTTCCTTCGCCGTAACCCGAGTAATCCTCAGAGGTATAGGGCGTTATGCCGTTGCGAATCTGCGCCTGCCGAACCAGAGGGATGATGACGGCCGCCGCGGCGTCCTATTGCTGTCGATAGGCTTCGAAGACCTCCGGCTCGCCCAGCTCGATTATCCGCCGGACGGCATCGTCCCGAATCGCGTTCCGCTCCCCGTCCGTTTCTGCCATGATAAGTTCAGCCCAAACGCTGTCGAGAATCGCCTCCGATTCCGATATGATCCGAAGCTGTTCCTTGTTCAGGTCGCTCATGCAGGAGGCGATGGCCTCGCCGCAGTCGTTGCGGAAATCCAGTCCGCCGACCAGATAAAACGCGTCTGTCGGCAGCTCCACCCCGTAATGCGCGCAGATATCCTTGGAGATGTTTTTGCTCATGGTCGCTATGCTGTAGTCGCGGGAGACCGTGGCGAAGCCCACCGGATAGCCGTCCGGATGCGTGGTATTGTCGCGCAGCAGCGGAAAGTTGGTTCGAATCGTGCCCCAGTAGACGAAATAGTTATCCGGATCTGTGGAGCCGGCAATGTACGCGCTCCTCTGTTCCTGGCCGTATTCGGTCATATAAGGAACGCCGTCCGCGTCCCAGTCCCAGGTGACCCCCTGACGGCCATACAACGTCTCCCGAACCACATTCGGATCGGCCATACAGTTGAAGAGACTCAGGGCCTCCTTCACGTGCGGAGTGTTTGCCGAAATGAACCACATATAGCCAGGTCCGTTGCCCAGCAGCTGATAGACGTTCGTGTAATAATTGGTGGCCGGCGTTATCACCGCGTTGTATCCGATAAGCGTGTCGGGATCCTCCTTGACGCGATTATTGTACAGCGCGTTGTTGACGCTTTGCAGGCCCAGGTATTGGCCCCGGATACACTTCTCATCGTATTGGGCCCTGGATTGGGTCAGGAGCTCCATATCGTATGAGCCGTTTTCCTTTCCGGCGCGGTACAGCTTGTTGTGCCACGCCATGACGGCCCACCACATGGAATGGTTCGTGTCCACGTAGCCGTCATAGATCTCATTCGTGAAGATGTTGTTCTGATACTTGTACGGAACCCAGTAATCGAGGCTGAGCTCGGCGCGGAAAGCGGTGTCGTAGCCGGTAAACGAGCTTGTCCCGAACAGATAGGTGGGATAGCCCTCCTCAGTAAACGGATGCTTCTCGTGCATTTGCTACAGCACGTTCAGGAAATCGTCCTCGTTGTTGATGGGCGGATACCCCAGCTCCTTGTAGTAATCCCAGCGGACAATATATGCCCGGCCGGTGGTCGCGGCGTCGTATCCTACGCCGTTGTAGCCGATCTTGCTGGGAAAGAAATAGAAGCCGCCGTCCTCGCCCCCGAGCTGCTTGAACACCTCATAGGTCTCCAGCAGGTCTCCCTGAAGGAAATTCGGGCAATACTCCTCCAGATACGGATCGACATCCAGCGCCACGCCGCTTTCCATGATCGTAGCGAGATTCCTGTTCGTGGCAACGATATCCGGCAGATCGCCGCTGGCGAGTCCCGCGGCGTATTCGTCCGGTGTCATGGGAACAAACTGTATCTTCGCGCCTATCAGTTCCTCCAGATACTGCCACAGCCCCAGTTCCCAGCTATTTTGGGTTACCGTATTTGTGGTCAACTCCCCGATCGTCAGCACAGGACAATCTTCGGCAAAGGCAGGACACGCCAAAAACAGGCTCGGCAACAGCAACAGCGCCAGAAAAATAGACAGGGCTCTTCTCATGGCGGTTCATCCTTTCTCGTGACCCTCGAACGGGCATTTGCGGATACAGCGATCGTCGACAGGCGTTTCGAGCGTATCGCTCGGCGTTTCGCGGTTCATCGATGTCCCTATTGTATCACAAACCCGCCTTTCCTTCCATCCGTCCGAACGGTATTTTGATTTATTTTCTAATCGAAACACAGGCGGGCATGCGCACGCGTCGCCTTACAAGGCGGCGTTGACGCTCCCGCCACGCCGTTTTTCATATCTTCCGGATTCCAAGCCGACCGGATTGCCGCGCCGCTCCCGGAGTTACAAAAGTGTTTCAATGACCCCCATATATGGACTTCTGCGGCCCCATTGGATATAATAGATCTGTTGGCGGTTCCCGGTACCGGGCAGTGGTTGGCCCCCTGGACCTTCCGTTGGAGGGCCGAAGCCTCCGGGCATCCGATGGCCGAAGGCCCGCCATCCGGTCCGATGACCGAAGTGCAAGAAACCACATTTTACCGGCAGGTCGGCCCCGGTCGAAGCAGGGCGTTCGCTCTGTGCTCGGCCTTCAGGACTGCAAATTTACGGAGGTTCTCTATGAACAGAAAGTGCATTTTTCTCGACATCGACGGCACGCTGACCCCGGCGGGCAGCAATCAGCCCCCGGAGAGCGCCCTGCGGGCCATCCGCGCCGCGCAGGCGAAGGGCCACATGGTGTTTCTGTGCACGGGCCGCAACCCGGACATGCTCGCCCCGGTGCTGGCCTATGGCTTTGACGGCGCGGTGGCCTGCGCCGGGGGCCGCGTGTTCGCGGGCGACAAGGTGCTGTACGACCACCCCATGCCCGCCGGGGACCGGGACACGGCCCTCAGGCTGCTGAAGGAGAACGGCGTGTTCCGCACCATCGAGGCGGTGGACGCCACCTACGGCGACGAGGACCTGGGCGATTTCCTGGCCCAGGCCGGAGAGGGCAACAGCGAGCTGGTGCGCTGGCGCAAGGCCCTGGCGGAGCAGCTGAACATCCGCCCGATGGCCGAGTACGACGGCCGCCCCATCTACAAGGTGGTGTTCATGTGCACCGAGGCCGCCCAGCTGGAACTCGCCCGCGCGGCGCTGGAGCAAGACTATCACTTCGTGGTGCAGGACGTGGCCGCCCACCACTGCCTGAACGGCGAGATCATCCACCGCGCCTTCGACAAGGGCAAGGGCGTGCGCATCGTGGCGGACGCCTTTGGCTTCGATCTCGCCGACACCCTGGGCTTTGGCGACAGCATGAACGACCTGGAGATGATCGAGACCGTGGGCGCCTCCGTGTGCATGGACAACGGCAGTCCCGCCCTCAAGGAGATCAGCACCCTCGTCTGCCCCGCCGTGGAGGACGACGGCCTGGCCTGGGCCTTTGAAAAGCTGGGGCTGGTTTAAAGGACAGGCACCGGAGGACGGCCTGCGGCGCAAAGGCCGGGAATGCTTCGCCAATTATCCACACCTGCGCAAATAGAAAAGGGCTGCTTCAAATAAGAGGCAGCCCTCTGCTTCAAAAAGAGGCAGCCCTTTCTTAATAAAAAACCCGCCCGAAAAACGTGTCAATGTCACTAAGATAGGGCAACGAGGGGCACGAACAAGCGAGTTCGTGCTCC
>JAUMVG010000131.1 GCA_030530315.1 Clostridia bacterium
CAATTCTCAATTCCCAATTCCCAATTCTCAATTTATTACCCAATCATCTGAACTGATATAAGCAAGGAGAAACCGCCATGCCAAAGCTCGAACCCTATTCCCGCAAGCTGGACTACAGCTACCAGCTGGGGGTGTTCCCCTCCTTGATGCTGCTGGAGGCGCGGCCCGAGTGCGCCCAGCGGCTGCTGCTGCACCCCCAGGGGCTTGAAAACGAGGGCGTCGTCAAGCTGCGGGCGCGCTGCGCGGAGCTGGGCGTGCGGGAGGAGCTGGCGGAGCGCGTGCTGCGCCGGGAATCGAAGAAGGACAACTGCTTCGCGGGCCTGGTGTTCAAAAAGTACGATTGCGACCTTGCAAAGGACGCCAACCACGCCGTGCTGTGCCAGATCTCCGACGCGGGCAACGCGGGCACGGCCATGCGCTCGCTGCTGGGCTTCGGCATCCGGGACCTGGCGGTGGTGAAGCCCTGCGTGGATGTGTTCGACCCCCACGTGCTCCGGGCTTCCATGGGCGCGTTCTTCAAGCTGCGCGTGCGGGTCTACGACACCTTCGAGGACTACCGCGCGGAGCATCCCGACCGCCCCCTCTATCCCTTCATGCTGGACGGCGCCCGCCCCCTGGATGACGTCGCCGCCGAGGCGAAAGCCCCCTTCTCCCTGGTGTTCGGCAACGAGCAGACCGGCCTGCCGGCCCGCTTCGCCGACCTGGGCCAGAGCGTGCTCATCCCCCAGAGCCCGGAAATCGACTCGCTGAACCTGGCGGTGGCCGTCTCCGTCGGCGCCTACGCCTTCACCCACCCGAAGCGCTGACGCGCCGCGCCCGATAACCCGCCTTTCAATCCGCCGACCCGCCATGTCGTCTCTTCCCGCCGCCCGTCTTCCAAGCCGACCCTGAATCGGGAGGGATTCGCATGTTCCTTCGCCACAGCGGCATACTGACCGCCCTCGCCCGCCCGGAGGGGGTGCCCGCGCCCCAGGTCACCGGAGCCACGAAGGACTGGGCCCAGGCGGGCGCGCACCTGGCCATGAGCCGGGACCTGCCCGGCATGGCCCTCTCCCAGCGGCTCTCGGACCCCGCGGCCTATCGCCGCCTCCAGCAGGGCCGCCGCCAGGCGCTGGAGGCGCTGCTGCTTGTGCCCCTGGACGGGCCCGGGCTTTCCCGGGCCGTGGACCTGATCTGCATGATCGTGGAGGAATCCAGCTGGTCGGAGAACCCCCACGGCGCGCCCTTTGACGACGACCAGCACCCGGTGATCGACTTCCAGTGCGCGGAGACGCTGATGCTCCTGGCCTGGGCGGTCCGCGTGCTGGGCGAGCGCCTGGGCTCCCGGGTGACGGCCAAGATCGTCCACGAGGCCCGGCGGCGGGTGTTCGTGCCGGTGCTGGCCCACGGGGACTATCCCTTCATGCGCACCATCGGCGCCCGCAGCGCGCTGGCGGTCCGCCCGCTGTGCATCCTCAGCGACCTTTTGCTCTCCGCGATCCTGCTGGAGGCGGACGCCGCCCGCCGGGGCGCGCTGATCAAGCTGTGCCTGCGGCTGCTGGACCAGGCCGTCGCCGCCCGGGAGCGCCGGGTGTCGCCGCTGGCGGACGAGCTGGCGGAGACCGCCGCGATCACGGACCTGTGCCTGCTGCTGCGCAAGCTGACCCGAAGCGAGATGGACCTGACCCCGGAATACCCCACCCCCGACTGGCTGGACGCGCTGCTGTACCCCTGGCTGGAGGACGATTTCTTCGCCGACCCCGCCACGGGCGACCTGCGCCCCGCCCTCTCCGGGCAGGAGCTGTTTCGGGTGGGACTGGCCGTGGGCGACGAGGCTTTGGCCGCCCTCGGGGCGCAGCTGCACCGGGAGCGCCGCCTGCCCTCCGCCACCGTGACCGGCCGACTGATGGACCTGTCCTGCGCCGGGATGCTGGCCGCCCAGACGGGCAAGCCGCCCCGTGTGAAGCACGCCGCCACGGCCCGCAACCGGCTGATGCTGGCCCGATTCAGCGGCATGACCTGCGCCCTGCACACCGGCGGCGACCGGGGCAACGCCGGGAGCCTTTTGCTGTTCGCCGACGGACGCCCGATCCTGGTGGAGGTCCCCGGCTGCGCCGGAGTGGCCCTGGTGAACGGCAGGGCCCAATTGGCCGCGCCCGGGGACCTGGTGCCCGAGGCGGCCTTCGGCTCCGACGCCTGCCCGGCGGACTTCAGCATCCAGCCGGACCGGGAGCTGATGAGCGTGGACCTGACCCACGCCTGGCCCGTGGAGGCCGGGGTGCTCGCCTGCCAGCGCACGGCCATGGCGCTGCGGCGGGAGGAGAGCCTGCGCCTGGTGGACGCCTTCGACCTGGCCCGCCCCGCCGAGCTCGTGTTCCAGTTCTTCACCCCGGAGACGCCCCAGCGGCTGCTGAGCGGCCTACGCCTGGGCCCCATCGACCTGACCTGGGAGGGCGACCTCTCCGCGGACATCGAGCCCGCGGGCAAGCGCTTCCCCTCGGACGATCCCTCCGGCCGCCCGCTGAACCGCATCGCCCTGAAGGGTTCCGCCCCCGCCGGCCGCGCCTTCTACACCTTCACCTTCACCCGCTGAGCCGGAAAACGTTCCGTTTTCATCATTCTGTGAAAGAAAGAACCTCTTCACGGAAACTTGGGGATTAGAGTGTGTTTCTAAATGCCGGGAGATGCAGTTTCGAGTGGGTTTGACTGCATTTCAAGGCGATTTCCCGCAGGCTTAGTGGGGCTAAGTCAAGGGAAATCAACGCGGAAATGCAGTCAAAGACGCCGAAAATGCGCTTCAGGTATTTTGGAAACACACTCTAACACCACTCTACTTAATTAACGTTATGTGCAAGATCCTGTGCTTCGCAATGCCTACGCGAACGCTTCGCTCAGGATGACAGGGTCTCGTTTCGGTGTCATCCTGAGCGAAGCGAAGGATCTGTATGTTTCCTTAGCCAACAGCAGTAAAAGAAACATCTCATGGATCGTTTCGTCTCATTCCCCAGCTTTCCGTGAAAAGCCAAAGAAGACCGCCGGCCTCTCTGGGTCAGCGGTCTGTGCCACCCCCTCGAC
>JAUMVG010000005.1 GCA_030530315.1 Clostridia bacterium
TGCTCTACCTGTTCCTTGGCTACAATCCCACAACTTTCCGTGAAGAACCCATTTTAATCAGGTTTTAGTGTAAGCGCGTTCCCTGAAACCAATGGGTTCCCGAAGTGGCCGTTTTGAGCGGACGCCGCGAAACGAAGCGACACCCCTTCGATGCCCGGCATGGTGCCGAGGCGTGAAGGGGTGTCGCGCGTTTCTTTGGAGACCTTTTCGGGTTCAGCCTATGGCGGGGCGGCGGTCAGTCGTCCACCTTCAGGCTGTCCAGCACGCTGCTGATCAGGTCGTCGCGGGTCATGGCGGTGTCCTCGTCCTCGATGGGGCTCACGCCGATGTTCACGGTCAGGATGGCGTCGATCTCGCCGTCGTCATCGATGACGGGCGCGATGAAGTAGTGCTCCGTGAAGCCGTTCATGTCGTTATCCACGGTGTACATGAACACGTCCTTGAAGCCGTTCCACTCGCCCTGGGTGAGGTCGCGGGCGTCCGGCATGGCAGTGAAGTCGTCCATGGTGGGGAAGGTCTCGCCGTCGCGCAGGTCCGCCAGGTGGATGCGGACGAAGGTCTCGCCCCAGGCCTCATCCTTCGCGATCAGGATGATCAGGTCCTCGTCGTCGGTGTGGTCTTCCATGGTGATGTCAAAGGCGTTTTCGTCGTACTCAAAGCGGATGTCGTCCTCGTAGGTGTAGGTGGCGGCAAAGGCGGTGGTGCTCAGGGCCAGGATGGCAATCAGCAGCATAACGATCATTTTCTTCATGATAAATACCTTCTTTCTGTTTATGTCGTTTTTTGTGGTTGGGGTTCGTTGGAATCATACCTGATTGGAAAAGCGGAGCGCTTTCCGGATCGGCGGGTCCTGAAAGCCGGCCGGACCGCTCAGTCCCGAACGCCTTGCGCGCCGGTGAGGAAAAACTCCAGGATGTCCTCCCGGCTGAAGCCGCCGGAGACCTGTTCCAGCTGCTCGGGGTTCAGTTCTGCGCGGGAAGCGCGCCTGATGCCCGTGTTCATGATGGCTCCCTCCTTTTTCGTGCGGTGTTCGGGCCGCTGCGGTTGTTTGCTTTTGATGGGACCAGTATACCATGCCAATTATCATAAAAGTGTCACACGGCAAGACAAAATGGAGATTTTTTCGCGGCAGGCAACGCAGACATCATCACGCCCCTTCGGCTTGAGAGCGAGAGATTTCCGCGGGCGTAGCCGGGCCGGAGATTTGCCGGAATTCCTTCTATCTATTTCAGGTGCGGTTATGCTATAATAGTGAAAAACGTTGAAGGCGCAGGATGAAGCGGCAATCCGGGGGATTTCCGGTTTGCCCCGCTGGGGCAGACCGGTTTTGACGATTCGGGAAATCGGGGGTAACTTTTGCGGCGCCACATGGCGAAGCCCGCGGAGAGGGCACACAGAAAGGACAGGGCAAAAGCATGACGAAGGGACGGCTCGAGGCATTCAGCGACGGCGTCATCGCCATCATCATCACGATCACCATACTCATCATCGACCTGCCGGACGGGAACGACACGGCTGCGCTCATGGGCGTCGTGCCGCTGGCGATCTGCTATCTGATCAGCTTCATCATGGTGGGCACGAACTGGGCGAACCACCACCACCTGCTGCAGGTGACGGGCAGCGTGGACGGCAAGATCCTGTGGTCGAACCTTTTGTATCTGTTCCTGCTGTCCTTCCAGCCGGTGACCACGGGCTGGGTGGGCAAGAGCAAATTCGCCATGCTGCCGGTGCGGGTGTATGTGGCGATGAACCTGGCCTGCGCGCTCAGCTACATACTGCTGGAAAAGGCGATCATCCACTCCAATGACTGCGAGATCCTGAAAATCGCCGTCAGCGAGAGCCGCAAGGAGCAGTGGACCATCGCCGTGGAGGCGCTGGCGCTGATCCTGAGCTTCATTCCCGGCGCGCACTACGCCTCCTGTCCGCTGCTGGTGGTGGCGATGGTGCCGTGGATCGTTCCGGACCTGCGGATGAAGCGGGTGTTTGAAGAGGCCAGGCGGATGCGGGAGGAATAGACATGAAATCCATACTGATCAAAGACACCACCCGGGAGGAGCGCATCCGGATCGTCCATCAGGCGCTGTGGGGGGCCTGTGGCATCGACTGCGAGTTCTGCTCCGGCTGCGACAACAGAGGCGGCGGGCGCATCGAGAGCATCTATCAACCGTACATCGACGGCCTGAAGGAGATCCGGGAGATCAACGCGGAGTACAACGCGCCGTTCGTGCGGGGATAGGCGGCGCGGCAGTGGGGCGTCGATCTTCGACGGCTTGAGCACTGACGGGAGGAGAAAGCGCCGGCGAAGGGGGCGGCCGCGTTGCGCGGCAGGCATTGCCAGGGAAAACCCGATCGTGCTGACGCTGGAGGGAATCTATGGAGTTCAGAAGGATCTTTGATACCATTCCCGAGCAGTTTGACAGATCCAGGCCGAGATACTGCCGGGAGCTGTTTGACTTTTTGATCGATTACGCGCGGATCGACCGGGAAAAGCGGGTGCTGGAGATCGGCCCGGGCACGGGCCAGGCGACGGACCCGATCCTGCAGACGGGCTGCGACTACAATGCCATAGAGCTCGGGGAGCGCCTCTCTGCGAAGATGATGGAAAAGTACGGGGGGTTCCCCAACTTCCACATCGTCAACGACGACTTCATCACCCACGACTTTGGGCGACAGAGCTTCGATATGATCTATTCCGCGGCGACCATTCAGTGGATCCCGGAGGACGTGGCCTTTTCAAAGACCTTCGGGCTGCTGAGGCCCGGCGGGGTGCTGGCCATGATGCTGACAAGATCGGATTACAGGACGCCCAACGAGGCGCTTTACGCCAGGATCCAGGCGCTGTACGATCGGTATTACAGGCCGGAAATCCCCTATACCCACGGCGGCTTCAGGTACGACAGCGCGTCGGACTACGGCTATGTGGGGTTTGAGAAGCGCGAATTCCGGGGCAGGCGCGAGATGAGCCCGGAGGAGTATGTCTCCTTCTGCGGCACCCATTGCGACCATATCGTGATCCCCGAACCCTACAGGACCCCGTTCTTCGAAGGGCTCAGGAGCGCCGTTGCCGAAAACGGCGGCAAGATCGTGTTTGAAGATACCCATGTCCTGTATCTCGCGAAAAAGCCGCTCGACCCATGAGGCGCGAGCTGCCCTTGAAACCGATGATGAAGACACAGAGAGGTGCGCCATGAGACAGACGACGATCGATCGTATCCGCAAATTCACCGAGGACCGGGACTGGGATCAGTTCCACACGCCCGCGAACCTGGCCAAGAGCATCTCCATCGAAGCAAACGAATTGCTGGAGTGCTATCAATGGAGCGACGAGGCCGACCTCGAGCACGTCCGGGAGGAGCTGGCGGACGTGATCGTCTACTGCCAGAATCTGTTGGACAAGCTGGGCCTGGACGTGGACGAGATCGTGAACAGCAAGATGGCGAAGAACGAGGCGAAATACCCCGTGGAAAAGGCACGGGGCAACGCGGCCAAGTATGACCGGCTGTGAGCCGGCGCGGCGGAGGGGGAATCGGCCTGTGAAAATCAAGCTGAAGCCGGACGGGGAACTGCGGGTGGAGAAGGCCCGCCTCGGCGGCGTGCCGACGCTGATCCTGCGTCCGGCGAACCGTGAACCGTCGAACATCGGGCTTATGTGGATCCATGGCGGGGGATACATTTTCGGCATGAAGGAGATGGTCTACATGGGCCGCGCGGCGGACCTGGTGCGAAAGTACGGCGTCACGGCGTTCTCGCCGGGCTACCGGCTTGCGTGGGTGAAGCCGTACCCCGCGGCGGTGGAGGACTGCTTCAGGGTGCTTCAGTACATGGATGGGCACCGGGCCGAGCTCGGCGTCGACCGGATCATGGTCGGCGGCGAGAGCGCGGGCGGCGGGCTGTGCGCCGCGGTGTGCATGATGGCCCGGGACCGGGGCATTTCCGTGTCGCGCCAGTTTCCGCTGTATCCGATGCTCAGCAACCTGGACACCGACAGCTCCCGGGACAACCACGGCCGGGTGTGGAACACGCGGCGCAACCACCTGGGCTGGCGGCTGTATCTGCGCGGGGATGCGAAGAAGGCGGAGGTCTCCCCCTACGCCTCGCCCGCCCGGCAGACGGACTACAATGGCCTTCCGCCCTGCTACACCTTCGTGGGTGAAGGCGAGCCCTTCTATTCGGAGACGCTGCGATATGTGGAGGACCTGCGGCGCGCCGGGGTGCCTGCCGCAGTGGACATCTACCCCACGGACATGCATGCCTTCGACATGCTCCGTCCGGAGGACGATTTGAGCCGGCGGGCCATCCGCGCCTTTGAGCGGCGCTTCGAAGAAGCGATGGAGCGCGGAAGGGCTTCGACATGAACCGCCTGCTCTCCAGCTTCCTGGACGCCATGGCGGCGGACTACAGCGCGCGGGAGACGTGAAGCGAACGCGCCCGGGCATGAAGCATCACGACGGCGCGGATTCCTGCCGTTTCGGCCGGGGCCGGAGAGGATACACCTGCGTGCCATACAATAGAGAGGAGTTGTGACGGATGATCAGGATTTACGGCATGCCCACGTGCCCCTACTGCGACTACGTTCATGAGCAGATCGCGGGGCGGGAGGACGAGTTTGAGTACATCAACATCGGCGAGAACATTCGCAACATGAGCGCCTTTACGCGGCTTCGGGACACAAATCCCGTCTTCGACCGCTGCAAGGCCATCGGGGACGTGGGGATTCCTGCCTTTGTGTTTGAGGACGGCAGGGTGTCCATCGATCCGGCGGACGCGGGACTGATCGAATACGGCACGCCCAACGCCTGCTCGGTCGAAGACCACAGGAGCGGGAGAAAGGGCTGCTGATGGGGTGGGGTCATGGATTTCAACGGCATGCCGCCCGCAGCCTTTCCGGGCATGAACGGGCGGCGCTGATCACGGATCAAACATGCTCATCTGCGCGTGCCTTTCCGGCAGCTCCCGCATGAACCGGAAGCAGTCCTCCGGGCTTGACAGGATCCCGTTGTCCGAGCAGATCCTGTGGAAGGTGTCCAGCAGCGCCCGTGCGTTCGGGCTCGGCAGCGCGTAGGCGTTTCCGTATCGTTTGGCGTACCGCGCCTTCATCCCGGGAAAGTGCCTGTCGAGGGCCGCGTAATAGTATTCCCGGTCACCCTCCCGAAGGGTCAGCCCCATGCCGAAGTCGACGACTCCCTTCACGCCGACCCGGACGCATTCCTTCAGGATCGCCGCGACGTTTTCCTCCGTGTCATTGATGAAGGGGAGTATGGGCGTCAGCCAGACGACGGTGGGGATCCCCCTGTCCCGCATCCGCTCCAGGACCTCGATCCGGCGCTTTGTATTGCACACGTTCGGTTCCAGGATCCGGCACAGGTCGTCATCGTAGGTCGTCAGGGTCATCTGCACGACGCACTTGGCGGATCGGTTGATCTCGTCCAGCAGGTCGATGTCCCGGAGGATGCGGTCGGATTTGGTCTGGATCGCCGCGCCGAAGCCGTTTTTCAGGATGATCTCCAGGCAGCTTCGCGTCAGGCGCAGTTCCTCCTCGCAGTGCATATACGGATCCGACATCGCGCCCGTCCCGACCATGCCCTTCCGACGCTTCGAGCGCAGCGCCATGTCCAGCAGCTCCGGCGCGTTCCGCTTCACCTCGACATCCTCAAAGGGGTGCGTGAACTGATAGCACGCGCTTCGGCTGTCGCAGTAGATACAGCCGTGGGTGCATCCGCGGTAGATATTCATTCCGTAATATCCCCTGCTGCCGGTCAATATGCCCTTCGCCTCGACAAAATGCATGCTGCTCACTTCCTCCTGCCGGTATTTGCCCGCCGGGCGACGGCTCTGGATCCATTATAACGGATTTGGCCGAGGAATGCTACGCCAATCCGGGAATAATCCCGACCGGGCGCGCCTGCGGGGCGAATTGGGGCAGGTCCCGGGTTTAAAGCCGACCTTCTGAAGTTGACGGATGGGACTGACAGGAGGCGCCGCCTGTGGTATAATACGTATCAAATGGAAAGGCCGCCGCCGAAACGGAGAGGCAAAGGGAAAGCGATGCGGGCGAAGCCCGGCGTGCCGGACGAGCCGACGCGGAGGGGAAAGTAGACATGGTGATCAGAGAATACGCCGAACAGGACCTGGCAGCCCTGGTTCGTATATGGAACGAGGTCGTGGAGGAGGGCGTCGCCTTTCCCCAGGAGGAATACCTGGATGGGGAGACGGGCGCGGCGTTCTTCGCCGCCCAGAGCTATACGGGCGTTGCCGAGGAGGCGGGGGAGGTCGTGGGGCTGTATATCCTCCACCCCAACAACATTGGCAGATGCGGGCATATCTGCAATGCCAGCTACGCCGTCTCGTCCGAGGCGCGGGGCCGGCACATCGGCGAGAAGCTGGTGCTCGATTGCCTGAAAAAGGGCCGGGAGCTGGGCTTTCGGGTGCTGCAGTTCAACGCCGTCGTGGAGAGCAACCTCCGCGCGCGGCACCTGTATGAGCGGCTGGGTTTCGTCCGGCTCGGCACCATCCCCGGCGGATTCCGCATGAAGGACGGCCATTATGAGAACATATGCCCCTATTATCACGAGCTGTAGCCCCGCGGCCCCGAACGAGGAGCAAGGCCCCTCGCGGGCCCGAGGGCTGTGGCTTTGATGTGGGTTTTGAACTGCGCGCCGGACGCGATGGCATTTATGGCGTCCGGGGCGATTGAGGACGGCAATATACGGCTATGAAGGCATACTATCATCTCCCCGGGCTGTTTGAATTCTATGATCTGTACCGCGCCTTCCTGCCACTGTTTCGCGGGCATCGGGACTGGTTCTACGATTGGTGCGAGATCGGGTCGATCTACGGCGCGCCCGCAGACTGCCTCTGGGGCGGGGGCCGCGTCGGGTTTGGCGAGGCGCGGCCGGAGGACGCGGCGGCGCTGACGCGGGAATACGGGATCTCCGCGCGGCTCACCTTCAGCAATTCCCTGCTCCGAGAGGAGCACCTGGCCGACAGGAAGTGCAACGCCCTGTGCGCGCTGTTTGAGAAGAACGGGCAGGCGCAGAGCGGCGTGATACTCCATTCGGACCTGCTGCTGGACTACCTCGGGAAGCGGTATCCGGGGCTGTACTTCGTCTCCTCGACGACCAAGGTGCTGACGGAATTTGAACAGCTCGAGGCCGAGTTGGAGCGGCCGGAGTTCCGCTTTGTGGTGCCGGATTTCCGGCTGAATCGGGAGCGCGACAGGCTGTTCGCGCTGCCCGACGGACAAAAGCGAAAGGTGGAGCTTTTGTGCAACGAGTGCTGCCGGTTCGACTGCCCGGACCGCAGGGCGTGCTATGAGAACGTCAGCCGGAAGAACCTGGGGGAGGACTGCCCGGACCACGTGTGCGTCTCTCCCAACGCCCGGAGGGGCTATCGCTTCTCCGACGCCATGAAAAACCCCGGCTTCATCGGCGTCGGGGACATCCAAGGGGTCTGGCTGCCCCGGGGCTTTTCCCACTTCAAGATCGAAGGGCGGAGCCTGGGCAGCGCCGTGGTGCTGGAGTTTTTGCTCCACTACATGACGAAGCCGGAGCATCAGCTGGAGGTCCGGGAGGAGATCTACCTGGACAGCGCGTTGGATCTGTTTTGAGGGCGTCGCCCGCACGGAAGGAAAAGGGTGAAACACATGAACGAACCGTTTGTGAAGGTGGACCTGCACGGGCTCAGACAGGAGGAGGCCATCCGGGTGATCGACAGGGCCCTCGCCTCCGCGGGGCCGATGACCTATCAGCTGCAGCTGATCCATGGCTACCATCGGGGCACGAGCCTGCGGAGCATGATCCAGGACGAATACCGTTGGCACGAAAGGGTGCTGCGCATCATGCCCGGCGACAACCCCGGGATCACGGTGCTGGTGCTGAAGGAGCTTTACTGACCGCGGGGCGAACGGGCAAGGAGAGGCACATGAGAATCGGCGTATTATCGGACACCCACGGGCTGCTGCGGCCGGAGGCGCTGTCGGCGCTTGAGGGCTGCGAAGCCATACTGCACGGCGGGGACATCAACCGGCAGGAGATATTGGACGAGCTGTCGAGGATCGCCCCGATCCGGGTCGTGCGGGGCAACAACGACAGGGAGTGGGCGGAGCGCATTCCGCTGTTCCTGGACTTCGAGCTGGCCGGGCTGCGGGTGTTCATGACCCACAAAAGGAAGGATCTGCCCGCGGACCTGAGCGCCTATGACCTTGCGGTCTATGGCCACTCCCATAAATACGAGGAATCGCGCCAGGGCAGGACGCTGCTTCTGAACCCCGGCAGCTGCGGGCCGAGGCGCTTCAATCAGGCCATCACCCTGGCGGTGCTGGAGGTCGAAGGCGGGGCGATCGCCGTCCGGCGCGTGGACATCCCGCACCAGGGCAGGGCGGTTGCCACGCCGAAACCGGTCGACCTCAAGGCTCAAATCGAGATCGTGATGCGGGAGACCCAGAGGGGCCGCGGCCCCGGGGAGATCGCGAGCCGCCGCGGCTGGGACCCGGCGCTGGTGGAGCAGATCGCCCGGCTGTACGTCACCCATCCCGGCGTGACCGCGGACGGGATCATGGGGAAGATGGACTGAGGCCTGTTGCCTCAGACAGACCATTTCAAGGGGAAAGAAGGAGAATACGATATGGTTTCACTGCTTTTGGCGCTGGTGGTACTGCTGGTGGGCTTTGCCGTGTACGGCAGGGTCGTCGAGCGGGTGTTCGGGCCGGACGACCGGCAGACGCCGGCCATCGCCATCAACGACGGTGTGGACTGCGTGCCCATGAAGCCCTGGAAGGCCTTCCTGGTGCAGCTTTTGAACATCGCGGGCACAGGGCCGATCTTCGGCGCTCTGATGGGTGCGTGCTTCGGCCCGGTGGTGTTTCTGTGGATCGTGTTCGGCTCGATCTTGGGCGGCGCGGTGCACGACTACATGTCCGGCATGATCTCCTGCCGCCACCGGGGCGATTCCATCGCGGAGCTGTCCGGTATCTACCTGGGCGGCGCGGCCAAGTGGGTGATGCGCGTGTTCTCCATCGTGCTGCTGACGCTGACCGGCACCGTGTTTGTCAACAGCCCCGCGGCGCTGATCGCCCGGCTGACCCCGGCGTTCCTGAACGAGAAGTTCTGGATCGTGGTGATCCTGCTGTACTACGTGCTGGCGACGCTGCTGCCCATCGACAAGCTGATCGGCAAGCTGTACCCCATCTTCGGCGTGATCCTGATCGTCATGGCGGTGAGCGTGCTGGGCGGCATCGTGTTCGGCGGCTACAGGATCCCTGAAATCACCCTGGCCAACCTGCACCCGACGGGCCTGCCGGTGTGGCCGTTCATGTTCGTCACCGTGGCCTGCGGCGCAATCTCCGGCTTCCACGCCACCCAGTCGCCGATGATCGCCAAGTGCATCACCAGCGAAAAGCAGGGCCGCGCCATCTTCTATGGCGCGATGATCGCCGAATCCGTCATCGCCCTGATCTGGGCGGCGGCGGGCGTGGCCTTCTACGGTGCGACCGACGTGCTGAACAGCGCCATCTCCACCCTGGGCCAATCTGGCACGGTCTATGAGATCTCCAACACCATGCTGGGCGTCGTGGGCGGCGCGCTGGCGGTGGTGGGCGTGGTGGTCTGCCCGATCACCTCCGGCGACACCGCCTTCCGCAGCGCCCGCCTGATCCTGGCGGAGATCACCCACCTGGATCAGCAGAAGATCAGGAATCGGCTGATCATCACGCTGCCGCTGCTGGCGGTGGGCGCAGTGCTCACCCAGCTGGACTTCAACGTGCTCTGGCGCTACTTCTCCTGGAGCAACCAGACCCTGGCGATGATCTCCCTGTGGGTGGCCACGGCCTACCTGGTCAAGGAGGGCGGGGCCCGCTTCGGCTCACTGATGACCGCGCTGCCGGCCGCCTTCATGTCGGCGGTCAGCATGACCTACATACTGATGGCAGGCGAGGGCTTCGGCCTGTCGGCGTCCATCGCCTATCCCGTGGGCATCGTGTTCGCGGCGGCGCTGTTCGCCGTCTATGCCGTTCAGCTGCGCAGACGGCTGAGCAGGATCGGCTAAGGCCATCGAATTGGTATACGGGCTCGGGCGAGGAGGTAAGCGCATGCTGTTTGCGAATATCAACAAGGGTGTGGAGGAGTGCCGGAGGACGGAAAACGCGCTGCTCGTCGACGTGCGGGAGGTCGGGGAATACGCCGCCGGCCACATTCCCGGCGCAGTGAACGCGCCGCTGTCGGCCCTCGAAGGGGCGGACCTTCCCGCGGACCGACCGCTGTTTCTCTACTGCCTGCGGGGCAGCCGCAGCGCTCGGGCCGCGGGCATCCTCAAACGGCGCGGGTACAGCCGTGTCAGGAGCATCGGCGGAATCGTCAGCTACAGGGGCGAGGTGGAAAGAGGATAATCGGCCGGCGGTATTTACCGCATTTCCGGCGAAAGACGGATGAAGTCGTTATTTGCTCAAACCATTTAAAGGAGAACCGGGGGGAACGGATTTTCCGGCGACAATCAGCCGGGAATCCGCCGCAAAAAATATCGTTCTGACATGGACGAAACAAATAGAACAGATGATACGGGTGAAGGAGCAATCTTATGCGGTTGACAACCTCATCCGACCTCGCTTCGCTCGGCCACCTTCCCCAAGGGGGAAGGCTTTTGGCAGTTCATTTCCCCCTGAAAGAAACCTGCAAACAAAAAAATACGGAAATCCTCTATAAGGCCGGAATCTGTGACGGATGTGTGATAATGAGGGTGGTATACTTGAGCCATCAAAGAGAGAAACACAGAAAACACAGAGACGAAGTCGAAGGAGGACGAATCCATGAAGATGATGAAGAAACTGATCGCTGTTCTGCTGATTGCCGTGATGGTTCTGGCGAGCGTGGCCGCGCTGGCCGACGGGAAGATCAAGACGACGGGCAACGTGAACGTGCGCAAGGGTGCCGGCCTGGATTACGCCTCCAAGGGCACCGTGTCGAAGGGGACCACGCTGAAGTTCGACAAGACCGCGAAGGATGAGCGGGGCGTGATCTGGTACCACATCACCAACGGCAAGACGGGCTGGGTATCCTCGAAGTACACCAAGCAGGTCGAAGGCAATGTGTCCGGCGATACCAAGAGCGGCGAGACGATCAAGGCGACGGGCAACGTGCGCGTGCGCAAGGGCGCGGGGCTGGACTACGCGATCGCGACGACGATGAAGAAGGGCGCGAAGGCGGAGTACCTGGGGAAGACCGCGAAGGACGCGCGGGGCGTGAAGTGGTACAAGGTGAGCTACAAGGGGAAGACCGGCTGGGTGTCCTCGAAGTACGCGAAGTTCGCCTGATCGGCGGGCACGTGAGAACCTCCCGGCGCGGAGAAAACGCCGCGCGCGGGGTTGACATAGATTATAAAGTCCCGGAGGCTGTAAATGTGCAGCCTCCGGGACTTTGTTGGAATTGTGCATGATTAAGAAAACAGAACGTTTTCCGGGTCGGCGGGTTCCGAAGAAACATGCCGAAAATTATTACCGGCTTCTCAGCCAGATCATCAGTACGGTCACGTCGCCGGGATTGATTCCAGGGATGCGGCTGGCCTGGCCCAGGGAGCGGGGCCGCTGGGCGTCCAGCTTCTGCCGCGCCTCGATGCGCAGGCCGGACATGTTCAGGTAGTCCGCGTCCGGGGGCAGGGGCGTGTCCTCCATGCTGAGGAAGCGCTGGCGGTCGGCGGTCTGCCGGCCGATGTAGCCCTCGTACTTCACGTCGATCTCCAGCTGCTCCTTCACCTCGGCGGGGTAGTCCGGCAGCTCCGGCCTCTCGGCCCTCAGGGCGTCGTAGGTGGCCTCCGGGTGGCGCAGCTGCTCCACCAGCCGCAGCTTCTCCAGCAGGGCGCGGCCCTCCGCGGTCAGCCGGCGCTTCTCCAGCATCCGGTTGTAGCGCTCCTCCGACACCAGGCCGGCCTCCCGGCCCTTCTCGGTCAGGCGCAGGTCCGCGTTGTCCTGGCGCAGCAGCAGCCGGTATTCGGCGCGGCTGGTCATCATGCGGTAGGGCTCGTCCACGCCCTTGGTCACCAGGTCGTCGGCCATCACGCCGATGTAGGCGTCCGCCCGGGTCAGCAGCATGGGCTTGCGGCCCTGGAGCCACAGCGCGGCGTTGATGCCGGCGTACAGGCCCTGGGCGGCGGCCTCCTCGTAGCCGGAGGTGCCGTTGATCTGCCCGGCGCAGTAGAGCCCCCGGAGGTGCCGCGCGGCGAGGGTGCCGTCCAACTGGGTGGGGTCGATGCAGTCGTATTCGATGGCGTAGGCCAGCCGCAGCAGCCGGGCGTTCTCCAGCCCCGGGATGGAGGCGTAGATCTCCCGCTGCACGTCCTCGGGCATGGAGGTGCTCATGCCCTGGGCGTACCATTCGCAGGTGTACAGGCCCTCCGGCTCCATGAAGATGGGGTGGCGGTCCTTGTCCTTGAAGCGCACCACCTTGTCCTCAATGGAGGGGCAGTAGCGGGCCCCGGTGCCGTGGATCGTGCCCGAATACATCGGCGCGCGGTGCAGGTTGGCGAGGATGATCTCGTGGGTGCGGGGCGTGGTGTAGGTCAGGTAGCACATGGCCCGGTTCTTCAGCGTCGCCGGGTCCGTCAGGAAGGAGAAGGGCACCACCGGCTCGTCGCCGTACTGGGGCTCCATTTTGGAGAAGTCGATGGTCCGGCCGTCCAGCCGGGCGGGGGTGCCCGTCTTGAAGCGGCGGATGGAGAAGCCCAGGTCGATGAGGTTCCGGGTCAGCGCGTTGGCCGCCATCAGGCCCTGGGGCCCGCCGTTCCAGCTGCACTCGCCGATGATGATGCGGCTGTTCAGGTACACGCCGCAGCAGGCCACCACGGCCCGGCAGGCCACGCGGCCGCCGGTGGTGGTCTCGATGCCGGCCACCCTGTCGCCCTCCACCAGGATGCGGCGCACCTCCGCCTGGCGCAGGGTCAGGTTGGGACAGTCGTCCACGGCCCGGCGCATGCGCAGCTGGTAGGCCTTCTTGTCCGCCTGGGCCCGCAGCGAGTGCACCGCGGGGCCCTTGCGGGTGTTCAGCATCCGGGACTGTATGAATACGTCGTCGATGGCGCGGCCCATCTCGCCGCCCAGGGCGTCCAGCTCCCGCACCAGGTGGCCCTTGGCGGTGCCGCCGATGGAGGGGTTGCAGGGCATCATGGCCAGCGCGTCCAGGTTCAGCGTGGTCAGCAGCGTGGAAAGGCCCATGCGGGCGCAGGCCAGCGCCGCCTCGCAGCCCGCGTGGCCCGCGCCGATGACGACGACGTCGAAGGTATCCTGTGTCAAAGTGTTTCACCTCTTATGCATACTATTATACATAATTGCGTGAGAATCAGAAAGCGGTTATGTAAATTTCCAGTGCAGAAAAAAACCATTCGGATATAGAATCGAATGGCTTTATTTGAGATGGATTCCAAGGATATAGTCTGCGCTTACGCCGTAATACTCACATAGGATTTTCAAGTGCCGGATAGGGAGTTCATTTATGCCGTTTTCATAGCGGGAGTATACTTGCTGGGTGGTACCAAGGAGCTTTGCGATCGTGATTTGCTTGATATCACGGTCTTCCCGCAATTCCCGAAGAATTTCCCAATACTCCTTCATGAAATCCCCCCGGGAAAAGTATATTCACATCAGATGTGGTGTGTTGACAATTACGCCAGATCTGGTGTATAATTGTGAAAACCATGTATCTGTTAGGGGGAGTATGCATGAAGAGTCTTCGTTTGATAATTGGAATTCTGTCCATTGTGCTGTGCCTGGTTGTGGTATTTCAATCCTGCGCCACAGGGATTGTCAATGGAATTGGGGAGAACACAACGGATACCAGTGCCGGTGGGGGAATCATCCTTGCGTTTGTGTTTTTGGTTGCGGGGATTACTGCAATTGTAACGAGGGACAAGAAAGCAGGTTCAATTATTACCGGTGTCATCTATCTGTTGGGTGGACTCATCGGGATGGGAAACAAAGGGACATTTGGCGATTTGCAGGTGTGGTCCATTCTCTCGCTGATTTTTGCTGCACTTTTCATCGTTCCCGCCTTGTTTATGAAGAAAAAGCCCAATGAAAAATAGGCGAATCATACATCGACATGAAAAGGAACTCTCACCGTTTCCGGTGGAGTTCCTTTAATTTATCGGTTGTGCGGTTGACACCCGCTGCCCAAAGGTGCTATAATTTCCATCGATATCAATAGGCATATGGGGAATTCGTCCATCGCTCTGCCTTGCAGAGAGCCGCCGGAGGGTGCGAGGCGGCAGGCGCGCGGAGGGCATGCCGTTCCCCGGGGCTTCGGCCCATGCCCCGCGCAGGAAATGGCGCGGCGGTTTTCCCCGTTATCGGAAATCGAGAGGGCTTCGCCAACGCGAAGTCAATCAGGGTGGTACCGCGAAGCGCATCTGTTCGTCCTTGAGATGACAGGTGCGATATTATTATTTGGGAATTGAGAATTGAGAATTGGAAGCGGCTCTCAGCCATTTCTTTTCCCTTTTCTCTTTTCCCTCTATTCAGAGGAGGTAATTCCCATGAACATCAAATCCGCCAACGAGCTGCGCAGCCTGTTCCTGCGCTTCTTCGAGGAGAAGGGCCACGCCCGGATCCCCAGCGCCTCGGTCATCCCCGAGAACGACCCCACCGTGCTGTTCACCACCGCCGGCATGCATCCGCTGGTGCCCTACCTGATGGGCGAGAAGCACCCCATGGGCACCCGGCTGACCGACGTGCAGAAGTGCATCCGCACCGGCGACATCGACGAGGTCGGTGACCCGAGCCACCTGACCTTCTTCGAGATGCTGGGCAACTGGTCCCTGGGCGACTACTTCAAGGAGCAGATGATCCCCTGGAGTTGGGAGTTTTTGACCAGCCCCGACTGGCTGGGCCTGGACCCCGACAAGCTGGCCTTCACCGTGTTTGAGGGCGACGCCGACTGCCCCCGCGACGAGGAGGCCGCCAACCTGTGGCGCGCCCAGGGCGTGAAGGACGACCACCTGTTCTACCTGCCCAAGAAGCACAACTGGTGGGGCCCCGCCGGCATCACCGGCCCCTGCGGCCCGGACACCGAGATGTTCATCATCCGCGACCAGCCGCCCTGCGGCCCGGACTGCTCTCCCGCCTGCTCCTGCGGCCGTTACCTGGAGATCTGGAACGACGTGTTCATGCAGTATGAGAAGCAGAAGGACGGCACGTTCATTCCGCTGAAGCAGAAGAACGTGGACACCGGCATGGGCCTGGAGCGCACCTACTGCGTGCTGATGGGCGCGAACACCGTGTATGAGACCGAGATCTTCGCCGGCATCATCGGCAAGATCGAGGAGCTTTCCGGCAGGAAGTACGGCGAGAGCGAGGAGGCCACCAAGGCCATCCGCATCATCTCCGACCACATGCGCACCGCCACCTTCATCATCGGCGACGACCGCGGCGTGACCCCCTCCAACGTGGACCAGGGCTACGTGCTGCGCCGCCTGATCCGCCGCGCCGTGCGCCATGGCATGAAGCTGGGCATGCCCGCGGGCTTCACCTGCGAGATCGCCAAGGTCATCATCGACCAGTACAAGGACGTCTATCCCGAACTGGAGCGCAACGGCGCCCACATCCTGGAGCAGCTGAAGCTGGAGGAGGAGCGCTTCCAGCGCACCCTGAAGAAGGGCATGGCCGAGTTCGAGAAGGTCTACACCAACATGGCCCGCAAGAAGGACGCCTTCACCGCCCTGAAGGCCAACAAGGCCGATCCCGACGCTGTGGCCGCCGCCCTGAAGCAGCTGCCCCCGTCCCCGGACAACAAGCCCATCATCGAGCAGGTGAAGGACGGCACGATCTCCGACGAGACCATCGACGCCCTGCTGGCCACCTGCGCGAAGATGGACGGCCGCAGCGCCTTCAAGCTCTACGACACCTACGGCTTCCCCATCGAGATCACCGAGGAGATGGCTGCGGAGAAGGGCATCGAGGTGGATGTGGACGGCTTCAACGAGCGCTTCAAGAAGCATCAGGAGAACAGCCACGCCGGCGCCGAGCAGCGCTTCAAGGGCGGCCTGCAGGACCACAGCGAGCAGACCACCAAGCTGCACACCGCCACCCACCTGCTGCACGCCGCGCTGCGCAAGGTCCTCGGCCCCGAGGTCGCGCAGAAGGGCTCCAACATCACCCCCGAGCGCCTGCGCTTCGACTTCTCCTTCGGCCGCAAGATGACCGACGAGGAGAAGAAGGAGGTCGAGCGCCTGGTCAACGAGTACATCCAGGCCAAGGCCCCCATCACCTGCGAGGAGATGACCGTCGCCGAGGCCAAGGCCCAGGGCGCCATCGGCCTGTTCGAGTCCAAGTACGGCGAGCGCGTCAAGGTGTACACCATGGGTGAGTTCTCCAAGGAGATCTGCGGCGGCCCCCATGCCGGCAACACCGGCGACCTCGTGTCCTTCAAGATCAAGAAGGAAGAGGCTTCCTCCGCCGGCGTGCGCCGCATCAAGGCCACCATCGGCGAGTAAACCCGGAGTGTTCCAGGCGCTGAGCGCATGGGGAAGAAGGCAATATCATGCGGCTTGAGAGGATACAGGCGTATCTGAAGGAAAAGGGCTATGCCTACGCCTACTCGGAGAACGACGACTGCGGCGGGATCGAGTTCACCCTGCGGGGACTGAACTATCACGTCTGGGAGTATCCCGAGCCGGAGCGCGGCGCGGCGAGCAACGTGCGCTCCTGGGGCAGGATGGAGGACTACGAGGGCGACTATGAGACCGCGATCATCGATGAGATGAAGCGCTGGTGAGCCCGCCTCCGACGGCAGACAGCCCGGCTTGAAATGAATACAGGATTCCATGAAAACGGCCCCGCCGCGCCCTTCGTTGGAAGTCAGCGAAGGCGTGGCGGGGCTGGGTTTTGTTTTACCAGAGAGCAGCAACAGAGGTGCTTTCAAAAGCCTTCCCCAATGGGGAAGGTGGATTTCGGCGAAATTGCTTGCAATTTTGTCGAAAGACGGATGAGGTTGTCAACTGCATAAGGTTACTACTTCACTCGCATCGTCTGTTCTATTTACTGTGTCCCATGTCGGGACGGGATTATTTGCGGCGGATTCCCGGCACAAGAAACTTCGGTGCTCGCCCACGCTGCGGTCGAGCTGCCTCGTTTAAAAAGTGCCGGGGGAACCCGCCGCTTCTCAGAGAGGAACAGCGATAGAGGAAACATCTCATGCATACCAGCATAAGTTTCCGCGACTTGCTATTTATATCCTTGATTCAATTAGAGTGTGTTTCTAAATTCGGAAAGATGCATTTTCGGCATCTAATCCTCCATTTCAGCGTTGGTTTCCCTTGACTTAGCGCCACTAAGCCTGCGGAAAACCGCCTTGAAATGAATGATTATCTGCTCGAATCTGCACATCCCTCATTTTAGAAACACACTCTTGTTCCTATTTCGGTTTACGTCAAACAACCTCGCCGGTTCCAATTCTCCTGACTCGCTAATCCCCACATAAACGGCGGCATGTTGGCCCGAACGATTAAAACGAGGTCCTCGACCGCAGCGTGGGCGAGGTCCGAAGTTTTTGTTCGGAAAACATGCCGCCAAGAAAATCCGTCCTTCGGTATCCTATTCCTATCTTGAGAGATTAACAACCTCATCCGTCAGCCCTACGGGCTGCCACCTTCCCCAAGGGGGAAGGCTTTTGGAGGACGCTCGTTCCCCAACAGGGAAGGCTTTTGGAGGGCTCTTCCTGTCAACGATCCCTTTTCACCAGCTTCTCCATCCAACTCCGTCCCTGTTTTGCGCAGGGCTTTTCCACCAGATAGGTGATCAGGGCGGAGACCGCCAGCGCGGCGGCGAAGCACAGCAGCGTGTATTGCAGCTGCCAGGGCATTTCCCCGGCCTGGTTGGGGTTGGATTCGGCCAGGTAAGGGGGGATGCGCCACGCCTTCAGCCGCACCGCGAGCCACTGGTGCCAGATGTAGAAGTTAAAGCTCAGTCCGGACAGGAAGCGCACCACCCGGTTGGAGCACACCCTGCGCACCGGGGAGAAGCTGAGGCTTCCGCCCAACAGGAAGGCCGCGCCGCAGGCGGAGAACAGCCAGCGGTGGTCCAGCTGCCCGTGGCGCAGCGGCTCGTAGCCGGAGATGAAGGACTGGGCGCGAACGATGCGGAAGATCCCCCACGCTCCCACGATGCAGGCCAGCGTGCCCAGCGCGGCGATCAGCGCCCGGCGCTTCTCCTGGCGGGCCAGCAGGACGTACAGGTGGGCCGCCAGCATGCCGTTGGCGTAGACGTCCAGCATGTTTGGCAGGCGGTTGATGAACAGCGTGGTGTCCGCCAGCGGGGCGGTCCACAGGTTGCGAAAGCACAGCGCCGCGCCGGTCATGGCTAGATAGCAGGGCACGGGATGGCGCTTGAACACCGGCGCCAGCGCGGGCAGCACCAGGTAGAACTGCACCTCCACCGCCAGCGTCCACAGCACCACGTTCAGCTTGGACTGGGTGTAGGACAGCTCGAACAGGTTGTGGGTGAAGGTCAGGTGGGCCGCCAGGTCCTTCATCAGGCGGTCGACGGCCAGCTCCGGCTGGGCCAGGGCGAAGGCCAGCATCACCGCCAGGCACAGCCAGTAGCTGGGCAGTATCCGCAGGGCCCGGCGCAGGTAGAAGTCCCGGGGCGAGGGAGCCCTGTCGTTGGCATAGGGCAGGTAGCACAGAAAGCCGCTGAGCAGCAGCATCAGGTCCACGAACATGTAGCCCGCCCGCACCGGGGAGGTCATGTTCAGCGTCAGGCCGCCGACGCGCAGCACCGGGCTCAGCCAGGACTGCTGCCAGATGTGGAACCAGGCGATCATGAACACGCAGAATACCCGCAGCAGGTCGGCCGCCGCGGCGTAACTCGCCGGGGCGGGCGCGACGGCGGAGAGATTTGGCTTTTTCATATTGCACCTATGGGCGGCCCCGGGCCGCAAAGCTGGATTTCCTCCCCATTATAGCAGATGGACGCGGGAATAACAAACCCCGGGGAGAAAAAGCAGGGGCAAAAGGGGCGGAAACGGCGCCACTCGTGGCAAAATCATGATATTTCACACAACCTGTCTTGACAGGCTCCGGGAAATCTCTTATACTTATAAGGCTGTTAATTTGGCATTATTCACCGTGGCGTATCCGATCGTCCCGCTCGGGGGCGAGGGGACCGCGCGGCGAATGCGACATAAAAATTGAAGGAGTGTACCATCATGTCTGTTCGTACCTATCAGCCCAAGAAGCGTCAGAGGAGCAAGGTCCATGGTTTCCGCGCCCGCATGAAGACCCGCGCCGGCCGCAACGTTCTGAAGGCCCGCCGTGCCCGCGGCCGCAAGGTCCTGTCCGCATAATCGAAGGCCATGGAGGGGAAGCGCGAAGGCGCGCGGCGGTCTGAGGCTTTCGGCCGTCAGTACAGGCTGGGCGGCAATCGGAATTACCGCTATGTGTATCGCAGAGGCAAGTCCTACCCCTCTCGAAACCTGGTGTTGATCCACCTGAAGGGCCGGGACCTGAAGGTCGGGTTCTCGGTGTCAAGCAAGGTGGGCAACGCCGTAACGCGAAACCGAATCCGTCGCTGCCTGCGGGAGGATGTTCGCAGGCTGCGCGCGGAGATGAAGTGCGGCAAGTATGTCTTCATCGCCAGGACGTCGATCGTCGACGTGCCGCACGAGGCTGTCACGAGGGAGCTGCGCAAGCTGCTCCAGCGGGCGAAGCTGTTGAAAGAGGATATGTAATGCGATATCTGCGCACAGTGCCAAAGCGCGTGCTGCTTTGGATGATACGTTTTTACCGCGTGAGCATATCGCCCCTGCACCCTGCCTGCTGCCGGTTTACGCCGACGTGCT
The DNA here is from genome assembly GCA_030530315.1 of Clostridia bacterium. Classification (GTDB taxonomy): domain Bacteria; phylum Bacillota; class Clostridia; order Christensenellales; family Aristaeellaceae; genus UBA2862. The sequence continues at coordinate 19,812 of JAUMVG010000005.1, forward strand.
CGCAGTACGCGTTGGAGGCCGTTGAAAAATACGGCGCCCTGAAGGGGGGATATCTGGCGCTGCGCCGGATATTGCGCTGTCATCCGTTCCACAAGGGCGGATATGACCCGGTTCCGTGAATGGCGATGCTCCGCGGCCAGTTTGATGTGCGGCGGGGCATTTTGTGTAAATCCGAATGGGCCGTGGGGGCGGCTTGACCCGCCGGACCGCGAAGGCGGCGCCGGCGGGAGGGGAGCAATCATCAACGATATTGGAGGCTCTGTAGATGACAAGCTTGTTTATCAATCTGCTGACGTGGATCAATAAGATCGTGGGGAACTACGGCTGGTCGATCGTCGTGTTCACCCTGGTGATCCGCCTGGTCCTGCTGCCCCTGGACATCAAGAGCAAGAAGAGCATGCGCGCGATCAGCAAGATTCAGCCCAAGCTGCAGGCGCTTCAGAAGAAGTACGCCAATGACAAGGACAAGCTGAATCAGAAGACCATGGAGCTGTACCGCAAGGAGCACGTCAGCCCCACCTCGGGCTGCCTGCCCATGCTGATCTCCCTGCCGATCCTGTGGATCATGTTCTCGGCCATGCGCACGCTGGGCAACGAGTACACCATTCAGATGATCCTGGACATGAAGAACACCGGCGAGCTGCCCACCCTGCAGAACTGGCTGTGGATCAAGAACGTGTTCCAGCCGGATTCCTTCGCCGCCACCATCCTGCCCGCGGTCAACAGCACCCTCTCGATCATTCGTCCCGCCAACGGCTCCGCCATTCTGACGGCGGAGAACATCGCCGCGGCGGTGGAGTACCTCAAGTCCACCGAGTATTCCGCCCTGGCATCGCAGCTGATGCCGGCCAGCGCCTTCTCCGTGGTGACGCTGAACCTGCTGTTCGTCCGTCCCACGCTGATGCTGCCCAATTCCCTGGCCAATCTGTTCCAGTACGGCAACGGCCTGTTCATCCTGCCGCTGCTGGCTGGCGCCAGCCAGTTCCTGATGACCAAGATCATGAACGGCAAGCAGACCCCCGAGCAGAAGGAGCAGGCCCAGCAGAGCGCCGCGGAACAGTCCAACCCCATGAACAGCCCCGTGATGAAGTGGTTCTTCCCCATCTTCTCCGTGTGGATTTGCGCAACGTCCAACGCCGCGTTCTCCATCTACTGGATGGCGGCAAACGTAATTCAGATCGTACAGCAGCTGGCCGTGAACTATTGGTTCGAACGCCAGGACGCCAAGGAGGCGGCGGCTGCGCAGGACACCGACGATCGCTAACGCTCGACAATTCAGGTAAGGAGGCAGTGTGCCTTGAGATCCATTGAAGCCAGTGGCAAGACGGTGAAGGATGCCATCAGGAACGGCCTGGCCGAGCTCGGCTGTGATTCCGATGACGTCGATATCCAAGTAGTAGAAATGGGCAGCCCCGGGCTGTTCGGCATGTTCGGCAAGCCCGCGAAGGTGCGCCTGACCGTGAAGGCGGAGGACCCGTCCCTGACCATCGAGATGCCGGTTCTTTCGCTGGATGCGGGCACCTCCCGCAAGCAGAAGCCCGAGAAGCGCAAGGCGGAGATGCCCAAGGCCGAGAAGGCTGAAAAGCCTGCCAAGGCCGAAAAGCCCGCCAAGGCCGAGAAGGTTTCCACTCCGGTCGAGGCCGAGGAACAGACTCCGGCGGACGCCGCGTCCGAGGACGCGCCCAAGCCCGAGAAGAAGTCCCGCAACCGCAGGCGCCGCAGGGGCGGCGCGAACCGCGGCGAAGGCGCCGAGCCCCGCGAGGCGGCCGAGGCAGCGGTGGAGGAGTCCATCGGCGAGCCCGCTCCCGCGCTGGAGCAGGAGCCCTTCGTGCCTACGCCCGAGGAGGAGCAGTCCGACGAGGCCAAGCGCGCCAGGGAATTCCTGGCCGGCCTGACCGAGCGCATGGGCGTGCCCGTGGAGATCGCCCTTCAGGAGGGTGAAGAGCAGCTGCGCATGCAGATGACCGGCGAGAACATGAGCCTGCTGATCGGCCGCCGGGGCGAGACCCTGGATGCCCTGCAGTATCTGACCAGCCTGAACATCAACCGCGGCCGCGAGGAATACCTGCGCGTGTCCATCGACACCGAGAACTACCGCGCCAAGCGCGAAGAGGCCCTGCGGAAGCTGGCCGTGCGCATGGCCGGCCGCGCCAAGAAGAGCGGCCGCCGCGTGGCGCTGGAGCCCATGAACCCCTATGAGCGCAGGATTCTCCATTCCGCGCTGCAGAATGACCCGGAGGTCACCACTCACTCGGAGGGCGAAGAGCCCTATCGCCGGGTGATCATCACCCTGAAGTGACGGCCTCAACGCACACCCCCGCCCCGCAATGCCGGAGCGGGGGTGCCGTTTTTGGGCTTTTCCGTTGCCGGGATCAGTGCGATTGGGGGTTGACAAAAACGGGGAGGGGGTATATAATAGGCGCGTAGATACCCAATGGGGGTATATTAGGACCGCTTGGAATGAGGTGAAGACATGAGCCGCGAGGAAATTTGCTGCGAGGAGCAGGCCCCGGCGTTTCGCACCAAGCACACGCCCCGGGACGAGGCGCAGCTGAAGCAGCTGAAAAACCGGCTGAATCGCATGGTGGGCCAGCTGAACGGCATCGGCCGCATGCTGGATGAGAACCGATACTGCGGGGATATACTGATACAGATCGGCGCGGTGGAGAAGGCGCTGCAGAACTTCGGCTATATCGTGCTGCAGGATCACATGGAATCCTGCGTGGTGGAGGAGGTCGGCAAGGGCAACACCGCCATCATGGGGGAGACCATCGAGCTGATGAAGAAGCTCAAGTAGCGCGGGTTCTAAGAACCGGTGGAAAGATGTGCGGCGAGGGGTCGCCCGACAGGAGAAGATGGACGTATGACGTTTGACGTAAAGGGCATGACGTGCGCGGCGTGCAGCGCGCACGTGGAAAAGAGTGTGAAGAAGCTGGAGGGCGTGGACAGCGTGGCGGTGAGCCTGCTGACCAACTCCATGGAGGTGGCCTTCGATCCCGCCGTCGTCAGCGCGGAGCAGATCTGCAAGGCGGTGGCCTCCGGCGGCTACAGCGCCTCTCCCAGGGGGGCGGAGGCGGCTCAGGCGGCCGTGAGCGCGCCTTCCCAGGACGATGAGGTCCGGGCCATGGGCAGGCGGCTCATCGCCTCCGCGGCGCTGCTGGTGGTGCTGATGTACGTGGCGATGGGCCACATGCTGCACCTGCCGATGCCGGAGGCGCTGCACCGGCCCATGTTCAACGGCCTGATCCAGCTGCTGCTCGTGATTCCGGCGATCATCATCAATCGGAACTACTTCATCAACGGCTTCAAGGCCCTGTTCCACCTGGCCCCCAACATGAACAGCCTGATCTGCGTCGGCGCGACGGCGGGCCTGCTGTACAGCCTGGCGGTGCTGCTTGGCGCGGCGCTGAAGCTGGACGCCGGCGAGACGGTGGGCATGGTGGACTACTACTTCGATGCTTCGGTGATGATTCCCACGCTGATCTCGGTGGGCAAGTATCTGGAGGCGCGGGCCAAGGGCCGCACCAGCGAGGCGATCTCCCGGCTGATGGACCTGGCGCCCCGCAGGGCGAACGTGATCCGGGACGGCGTGGAGGTGGAGATCGACGCGGCGCAGCTGGCCGTGGGCGACGTGGTGGTCGTGCGCGAGGGACAGACCGTGCCCACGGACGGCGTGATCCTGGAGGGCCACGGCAGCCTGGACCAGTCCATGCTGACTGGCGAGAGCGTGCCCGTGGAGCTCGGCGCCGGGGACGAGGTGGTCGGCGCGACCATCAACCGCGGCGGCAGCTTCCGCTTCAGGGCCACCAAGGTGGGCGAGGACACCGCCCTGCAGAAGATCGTGAAGCTGGTGGAGGCGGCGGCGAACTCGAAGGCCCCGATCTCACGGCTGGCCGACCGGGTCAGCGGCGTGTTCGTGCCGGTGGTGATGGGCATTGCCCTGGTGACCTTCGTCATTTGGCTGCTGGTCGGCGCGGGCATTCCCGCGGCGCTGAAGCACGCCATCGCGGTGCTGGTGATCTCCTGCCCCTGCGCGCTGGGCCTGGCGACGCCCACGGCCATCATGGTGGGCACCGGCAAGGGCGCGGAGCTGGGCATCATGATCCGTACCGCGGCGGCCCTGGAGATGGCCCACGGCATCGACTGCGTGGCCTTCGACAAGACGGGCACCCTCACCGAGGGGCAGATGCGGGTCATCGGCATCAATGCCGCGAACGGGCAGGCCGAGCAGGCGCTGCGCCTGACCGCGGCCGTGGAGAAGCTGAGCACCCATCCCATCGCGGCGGCCATCGTCGCCGCGGCGGAGGAGAAGCACGAGGCTCTGCCAGAGGCCATCAATTACGAGACGCTGGCCGGGCGCGGCGTGCGGGCCTCCGTGGAGGGCCGGCGCGTGAGCGTGGGCAAGGCGGACTGGATGACCCAGACCGGCGTGGACACCTCTCCGATGGCGGCATGGGCGGAGGAAATGGCCGGGCGTGGCGCGACGGTGATGTTCGCCGCGGCGGACGGAGCGCTGCTGGGCGGCTTTGCGCTGGCGGACACGATGCGGGCCACGAGCGCTGAGGCGATTCGGAGCCTGAACGCGCTGGGCGTGCGCAGCGTGATGCTGACGGGCGACAACGCGCGGGCGGCCCAGACCATCGGCGGGCAGCTGGGCGTCAGCGAGGTGCGGGCGCAGCTGCTGCCGGAGGACAAGCAGAAGGTGATCGCCGAGCTGCAGGGCCAGGGCAAGAAAGTGATGATGGTGGGCGACGGCATCAACGACGCCCCGGCGCTGGTGCAGGCCGACCTGGGCACCGCCGTGGGCCAGGGCACCGACGTGGCCATCGAATCGGCGGACGTGGTGCTGATGCGGGACGACCCGCGCCTGGCGGCGGGCGTGATCCAGCTGGGCCGCGCGGTGATTCGCAACATCAAGGAGAACCTGTTCTGGGCGTTCTTTTACAACCTGATCGGCATCCCCATCGCCGCCGGCGCGCTCAGCAGCCTGGGGGTGGAGCTGAACCCGATGATCGCCGCCGCGGCCATGAGCATGAGCAGCGTGTGCGTAGTCAGCAATGCGCTGCGGCTCAGGCGCTTCAAGCTGAAGCTGGACGGCGCGGCCCGGGAGGCTGGAGAGAAGCCGGCGGAGGCGTCGGTGGTCCAGGTGGTGAGCACGCCCATCGCAACCGGAAACACCGCGGCAGGGGCCGCTGTGGATAGAAGCCAAGCAAATCATGAGGAGGACAATACCATGAAGAAGACTGTGAAGATCGAGGGCATGATGTGCCAGATGTGCGTCAAGCATGTGAAGTCCGCGCTGTCCGCGCTGGACCCGAATGTGGAGGTCTCCCTGGAGAACAAGTGTGCCGAGATCGACGCCGCCGTCGCCGATGACGCCATCGCTGCCGCCGTGAAGGAAGCCGGCTACGAAGTCGTATAAGCGCAGTGCGCTTAATCCCAATTGCTACCGCTTTTCTATAGGCGAAATCCCACGCCACTGATTCAAGCGTGGGATTTCTGCGTATGCGGGGAGCGATCAGGCAGGCGATTGTAAGCGCAGTGCGCTTAATCCCATTAGCTGCCGCCTTTCTACAGGCGAAATCCCACGCCACTGATTCAAGCGTGGGATTTCTGCGTTTGCGGGGAGCGATCAGGCAGGCGATTGTAAGCGCGATGAGCCTAATCCCAAATGCTGTCGCTAAGCGCAGTGCGCTTAATCCCAATTGCTACCGCCTTTCTATAGGCGAAATCCCACGCCACTGATTCAAGCGTGGGATTTCTGTGTTTGTATGGGATTTGATAAGGTATCGACAAATGGCGACAGACCTTGCCTGCGCACCAGTTATTTGGCGGCGAAGCCGAAGTACGCCTTGGCGTTGTCGTGGCTGATGCCGCGGACGATCTCGGACAGGGCGTCCATGTCGTCGGGGAACATGCCCTCTTCCACCCACTCGCCGATCACGCGGCAGAGGATGCGGCGGAAGTACTCGTGGCGGGGATAGCTCAGGAAGCTGCGGCTGTCGGTGAGCATGCCCACGAAGCCGGCCAGGTAGCCGCGGGCGGCCAGGGACTTGAGCTGGTCGACCATGCCGTCGAAGTGATCGTCGAACCACCACGCGGAGCCGTGCTGGACATAGCCCACGGCCTCGGAATTCTGGAAGCAGCCGAGGATGGAGTCGATGGCGGCGTTGTCGTTGGTGTTCAGGCTGTACAGGATGGTGCGCGGCAGGGCGCCCTTGGCCTCCAGGTTGCCCAGGAACGCGGCGGTCTGGGCGGACGGCGCGTAGTTGTCCACGCAGTCAAAGCCGGTGTCGGGGCCCATCTTGGCGAACATGGTGGGGTTGTTGTCCCGGCGGCAGCCGTAGTGCAGCTGCATTGCCCAGCCCATGCGCTTGTACTCGCCGGCCACGAAGGTCATGAAGGCGAACTTGAACACGCTCTCCTGCTCCGGGGTGGGGATGGTGCCGGCCAGGCGGGCCTTGAACACGGCCTCCACCTCATCTTCGGTGGCCGGAGCGTACATCACGTAGTTCAGCGCGTGGTCGCTCAGGCGGCAGTTGTGGTCGTGGAAGAACGCCATGCGCACCTTGAGGGCCTCCTTGAGGGCGGCGAAGCTGTCGATCTTCACGCCGGAAACGGTCTCGAGCTGTCCGAGGTAGTCCAGATAGGTGGGCTTTTCAAGGTTCATCGCCTTGTCGGGACGCCAGGCCGGCAGCACCGCGGTCTTGAAGGTGGGATCGGCGGCCAGCTTCTCGTGCCACTCCAGGGAGTCCACGGGGTCGTCGGTGGTGCAGATGGTCTCGACGCCCGACATGTTGATCAGCCCGCGCACGCTGTAGCCCGCGCTGTGCAGCTTCTCGTTGGCCAGGTTCCAGACCTCCTCGGCGGTGTCCTTGTTCAGGATGCCCTCGTAGCCGAAGAAGCGCCGCAGCTCCAGGTGGCTCCAGTGGTACAGCGGGTTGCCGATGGCCTTGCCCAGCACCTCGGCCCACTTGATGAACTTGTCGTGGTCGCTGGTCTCGTTGCCGGTGATGTACTTCTCTTCGATGCCCGCGGAGCGCATCAGGCGCCACTTGTAGTGGTCGCCGCCCAGCCAGACCTGGGTGATGCTGTCATACTTGCGGTCCTCGTAGATCTCACGGGGGTTGATGTGGCAGTGGTAGTCGATGATGGGGCAGTTCTCCGCGACGTCGTGATACAGCTTCTTCGCGGTCTCGGTATTCAGCAGGAAGTCCTTGTCCAGGAACATATGGGAAATTCCTCCATTCACAGGTTGATGAATCTTGATCTTTTCGGACGCCACGGCGTCCCTACGATGGATAGACAAATTCGCAGAGGCAACTTCAACCGTAAAGGCAGAGAAAACGAACTCAGGCAGGACATGGGAAACTTGAATCTATGGTTTCCCATGTCCGACAGGCTCGTCGCGGCAGCAATTGCCTGTAGGCGCAGCTTACCGCTTCACCCTCGCGCCTGCGCCGCCCATGATGGCCTCGACCTCATTGACGCTGGCCATGGAGGTGTCGCCGGGGGTGGTCATGGCGAGCGCGCCGTGGGCCGCGCCGTAGTTGACGGCCTTCTCGGGGTCGCCGGTGGTGATCAGGCCATAGATCAGGCCGGAGGCGAAGCTGTCGCCGCCGCCCACGCGGTCCATGATCTCCAGGCCGTTGTATTCCTTGGACATGTGCACCTGGCCGTCGGCCCAGCAGATGGCCTTCCAGTCGTTGACGGTGGCGGTCTTGACGGTGCGCAGGGTGGTGGCGATGGCCTTGAAGTTGGGGTACTGCCGGGCCGCCTCGGCGATCATCTTGTAGTAGCCGTCCAGGTTCAGGGACTTGAGGTTCTCGTCGTTGCCCTCGACCTTCAGGCCCAGGCAGGCGGTGAAGTCCTCCTCGTTGCCGATCATGACGTCGACGTACTTGGCGACCTCCTTGTTGACCTCGCGGGCCTTCTCCAGACCGCCGATGGCGGACCACATGGAGGGGCGGTAGTTCAGGTCGTAGGAGATGATGGTGCCGTACTTCTTGGCGGTCTTGCAGGCCTCGATGACGGTCTCGCAGCTCTGCTCGGACAGGGCCGCGTAGATGCCGCCGGTGTGCAGCCAGCGGACGCCCAGCTCGCCGAACACGTGCTCAAAGTCGAAGTCCGCCGGGGTGGCCTGGCTGATGGCGGTGTTGGCGCGGTCGGAGCAGCCCACGGCGCCGCGGATGCCGAAGCCGCGCTCGGTGAAGTTCAGGCCGTTGCGGCAGATGCGGCCGATGCCGTCCGTCTTCTTCCAGTAGATCAGGTCGGTGTCCACGCCGCCCTGCTCGATGAAGTCCTTGAGCAGCTTGCCCACTTCGTTGTCGGCAAAGGCCGTCAGCACGCCGGTCTTCAGGCCGAAGCACTTGTGCAGGCCGCGCACCACGTTGTACTCGCCGCCGCCCTCCCAGGCGCGGAAGGAGCGGGCCGTGCGGATGCGGCCCTCGCCGGGATCCAGGCGCAGCATGATCTCGCCCAGGGATACCGCGTCGTATTTGTAGGTGCCTTCGGGTTTGAGGTTCAGGTTAAGCATATCGATCTTCCTCTCTTTGTATCGTGTTGAGTATTCAAGGAATCAGGGATTAGGGATTAGAAAATGCTGCTGCCGCGTTATTGATATCACCGGAAGAGAAACAGCGGCAGCCGCATTTCGACTGTTGCCTTTTGCCTGATCCCTTAGCCTGGAATTTGTGGAGCAAATTCCAGGTCTCAGTCCAGGTACTTCACAAGCGTCGCCCGCACGGCGCCCTTTCCTGCCAGGAGCTCCTTGAAATAGCCGGTGACCTTCTCGTCCAGCCCGGCATCCTTCAGGCTGACGCCGAACAGGTTGGGGTTGGTGAGGATGGGGGCGAGCTTGTCGCCGACGGAATCGGGGTCGCCCAGGGTGATGCCGGAAAGGTCCGCCTGGAGGGCCGCCAGCATCGGGTCGGGGCTGACGGGCATCTCGCTGCCCTTGTCATCCACGCCCAGCAGGTAGCGCAGCCAGCCGGCCAGCGCCAGCGGGATGGCGGTGAGGGAGGCGGCGTCCTTCTCCGGGTCGGCCATGTAGCTCTTGATGGTCTCGCCGAAGCGGATCGGGATCTTCTGGCTGGTGTCGCAGGCAATGCGCTGGGGCGTGTCCGGCATGAAGGGGTTGGGCAGGCGCTGCCCGACCACCTCGTCGATGAAGGCCCTGGGGGACAGGATGCCCGGGTCGGTGACCACCGGCAGGCCCTCGACGTAGCCGATGCGGTTGACCAGCTTCACGAGCTCGGGGTCCTTCATCTCGTCGCAGATCTTCTCATAGCCCAGCAGGCATCCGTACACGGCCAGCGCGGTGTGCAGCGGGTTCAGGCAGGTGGTGACCTTCATGCGCTCGGTCATGTTGACGGTGTCGCGGTCGGTCATGTACACGCCGGCCTTCTCCAGCGCCGGGCGGCCGTTGGGGAAGCGATCCTCGACGACCAGGTACTGGGGGACCTCCGCGTTCACGAAGGGGGCGATGTAGGTGTGCTTCGCCGTCACGATGGGGGCCATGTCCTCGATGCCCAGGGCGGTGAGCTGCTGTTCCACCACCTCGGCGGGGCGGGGCGTGATCTTGTCGATCATGCTCCAGGGGAAGGAGACCTTCGACTCGTCCAGCAGCCAGTTCACATAGTCCTCGGAGACGAAGCCCTTCTTCTGCCATTCGATGGCCATTTCGGTGACGCCGGCGCGCAGCTTTTCGCCGTTGTGGGAGCAGTTGTCCATGGACACCACGGCGATGGGGACAGGGCCTGTCCCGCTGGTCTTGCCGCTGTTGTAGCGCTCCAGCAGCAGGGAGGCCACCACACCCATGGCGGTCTTGGGAACGGTGGGGCCGGCCTCGATGTCGGCGGCGGCAGGCGCCAGCAGCTCGCCCTTCATGTCCCGCAGGGCGTAGCCCTTTTCGGTGATGGTGAAGGAGAGCATCTGCAGGCTGGGCTTGCGGAAGATGGCCTTCAATTCTTCCCAGCCCTCCGGGTCCGCGACGACCACGCCCTTGGCGATGGAGGCGTTGACGGCCTTGTCGATGCCGCCGTCCGGGCGCAGGCTGACCGCCAGGGTCATGCTGTCGTGGGGCACATAGATGCGGTCCACGACCTCGCGGTCAAAGGTCTCCACGGCAATGATGCCGGCCTTGGCTTCGCCCGCGTCCAGCAGCCGCTGCATGAGTCCCGCGACGAAGATGCGGAAGATGTTGCCAGCGCCGAAGTGCACCCACACCGGGTTCTCGGCGGTCTCGGCGCACATGGCCTTCCAGTCGTGCTTCGGCAGCTGCACGCCCGCGGCTTCCCAGGCGGCGCGGTCCTGTATGCCGTTATAATTCAGTATCATGTTAGAACACCCTCTCGATGGTCGATTTCAATGAGGAATGAGGAATTAGGAATGAGGAATGGCGGTTAAATCCTCCGGATTTGTCAAATCAAAGAAATCAGCAAGGATTTCCACCACAATTTCTAACTCCTCATGCCTTGAGTGTGTTTCTAAAATGAGGCATGTGCAGTTCAAGACGCCGAAAATGCATCTTGATGAATTTAGAAACACACTCTAATTCCTAATTCTTCTCAATGGCTTCCCAGAGGCCGTTCAGGTACGCGGCGCCCAGGGCGCGGTCATACAGGCCGTAGCCGGGGCGGCCCTGCTCGTCCCAGATCATGCGGCCGTGGTCGGGGCGCACGTAGGTGTCGGGGCAGGTGTCGTGGATGGCCTTCATGATGGCGTACATGTCGAGATCGCCGGTGGAGGACAGGTGCGCGGCCTCGCGGAAGTGGTGGTGGCCCAGGTACTTGACGTTGCGCACGTGCATCGCGCCGATGCGGTCCATCGCGCCGAAGTGGCGGATGGCGGCGGGCACGTCGTTGTCGGGGTTGCTGCCCAGCGAGCCGGTGCACAGGCACACGGTGTTGGCGGGGCTGTCGTGGAGCTTCACGATCTTGTCGTAGTCTTCGATGCTGTGGGCGATGCGCGGCAGGCCGAAGATGGGCCAGGCGGGATCGTCCGGGTGGCAGGCCATGCGCACGCCCACCTCCTCGCACACCGGGATCACGGCGTCGAGGAAGTACTTGTAGTGCGCCCGCAGGTCATCGCCGGTCATGCCCTCGTACTGTTTAAGCGTGGTCTCAAGAAGCGCCAGCCGCTCCGGCTCCCAGCCCGGCAGGGTGAAGCCCTTGCTGTCCTCGGCGGTCTTGCGCACGATCTCCAGCGGGCCCATCTCGCCCAGGTCCTTCTCGTCGAAGTACAGGGAGTTCGAGCCGTCCTCGGGGATCACCCGGGCCAGGTCGGTGCGCAGCCAGTCAAACACCGGCATGAAGTTATAGATAATGACCTTTACGCCGTTGCGGGCCAGCATTTTGATGGTGGAGATGTAGTTTTCGATGTACTCTTCGCGGCTGGGCAGGCCCATCTTGATGTCCTCGTGGACGTTGACGGACTCGATGACCTCCAGCTCCAGGCCGGCGTCGTGCACCTCATTGACCAAGGCCTTGAACTCATCCTCCGGCCAGTCCACGCCCGCGGGCTTGTCCAGCAGGCCCATCAGGCCCGTCATGCCGGGGATCTGCTTGACGTATTTCAGCGGGATCGGGTCGGCCTTGCTGCCGTACCACCTGAATGTCATTTTCATGGGGAATCACTCCTTTGATGGAAAATGGGGGAGAAAAGGGGAACGGAAAAGGCGTTTCCGCTCCCCTTGGGCTGGATCAGACGGCGTAGCCGAACAGGCTCGGCAGCCACAGGCTGATCTGGGGGATGAAGGTCAACAGCAGCAGGGTGATCAGCATGCAGACATAGAAGGGCAGCGTCGCCTTGACGACCTTCTCCATGGGCCGCTTGGCCACGGCGGAGCCGATGAACAGCACCGCGCCCACGGGCGGGGTCAGCAGGCCGATGCCGCAGTTCAGGACCACCATGATGCCGAACTGGATGGGGCTGATGCCGATGGAGGTGGCTACGGGCAGCAGTATGGGCGTGGCGATCAGGATGATGGGCGCCATGTCCATGATCATGCCCAGGATGAGCAGGATCAGGTTCAGCAGCAGCGCGATCACGATGGGATTCGAGGACACGCCGGTGATCATCGCGGCGGCTTTGGCGGGCACGTGCAGGTTGGTCAGGCAGTAGCCGAAGGCGCCGGACAGCGAGATCAGGATCAGCACGATGGCCAGGGTGTCGATGCAGCTCTCCAGCGCATGCCACACGCCCTTCCAGTTCAGGCCCTTGTAGATGAACACGGAGACCAGCAGCGAGTAGACGACCGCGATGGCGGCGGACTCGGTGGCGGTGAACACGCCGCCGACCACGCCCACGATGACGATCAGTATGGCGGCCAGCGCCCAGAAGGAGGTGGCCAGCTGCTTCAGGAATCCCATGAGGGAGAACTTGTCGCCCTTGGGATAGTTGCGCTTGACGGAGATGATGTAGGAGCCCACCATCAGGCTGAGGGCCAGCAGCGCGCCGGGCAGGTAGCCCGCCATGAACAGCGCGCCCACCGAGATGCCGCCGGCGGTGGTGGCGTAGATGACCATGTTGTGGCTGGGCGGCACCAGCAGGCCCTCGCAGGAGGACGTGATGGTGACCGCGGTGGAGAAGTCGGCGTCATAGCCCTGGTCCACCATCATGGGGATCAGGATGGAGCCCAGGGAGGCGGTGTCGGCGGAGGCGGAGCCGGAGATGCCGCCGAAGAAGTAGGAGGCCACGATGTTGACCATGGCCAGGCCGCCGCGCATCCAGCCGACCAGGCTGTTCGCCAGCGCGATCAGCTTCTCGGAAATGCCGCCGGAGCCCATCAGCACGCCCATGGTGATGAAGAAGGGCACGGCCATCAGGGAGAAGGACCACACACCGCGCACCATCTGCATGGGCAGCACGCTCAGGTTCTGGCCCATGCTCAGCAGGCACAGCGCGGTGGAGATGCCCACGGAGTAGGCAATGGGGAAGCGCAGGAAGACCATGATCAGGAAGCTTCCCAGCAGAATCAGGGTGGAGAGATTTTCGCCGCTCATTATGCCTGGGCCTCCTTTCCGTTATTGACGTTGGGGTCGAACAGCTCTTCGATGCGCAGGAAGATCTGCTCCAGCTCGAACAGGATCATGCCGATGCCGGCCACCGGCACGGGCATGTACATCCAGATCTGACTCAGCTTGGGCAGCGAAGAGTACTTGGCGAACTTGGCGATGTTGCCAGTGGGGCTGACGACCTTCGCGCCCTGCACCAGCAGCACGATGCCCAGGATCAGCACGGCGACATCCGCCAGCAGATCCATGCACACCAGCACCTTTTTAGGCAGGTACTTGTCAAAGGCGGTCATGCGGATGTGGCTGCGCTTGCGGATGGCCAGCGTGGCGGAGAGCACCGCCATGTAGACCATGAAGGTCAGCACGATTTCCTCGGACCAGTGGGGGTCGGTGATAAAGGGTATGTAGCGCCCCGCCACGGACCAAGAGGTGATGATGATATCCGCGATCAGCAGCAGCTTGCAGATCAGCAGGATGATCTTGTAAGCCCAGTCATAGACGGGCTTGAGCTTCTCCAGCTTCTGGAAAAAAGCGGGCATTGGAAAGCCTCCTCGGTGTAATAGGTTTGCGGGAAAGACGAATGGGTTTGATGGTGCGGTAACTTGGAAGTTGTCGGGCTGAGCCCGAGAGTTTAGAGTTTAGAGTTAAGAGTTTAGAGATAGAGTGCTGAAGAACGAAGCTATGCTGCTTTCCAAGCAATTCAGGTATCTTCGCGGGAACAACCGTCTTGTATCGCATATGGTTCGTGCGCGGCTGACTTTATCTCAACTCTAAACTCTTAACTCTCCACTCTCAGACAACTTCCAGGTTACCACTCAACAAATCGGGAGCGCAGGGGTCAAGCCCTGCGCCCCCGATGGGTCAAACATTGGGTTTTCCGGTTATGCAATTACTGCAGGGCCAGGATCTGCTCGTAGATGTCCTCCATGCCCGCGATGTTGGCGGTCAGCACGTCCTTGGTGGCTTCCTGCCAGGGGGTCTTGTCCTCAACCTCGATGATGGTGGCACCCTTCTCGATCAGGGTCTGGGCGGCCTCCTCCTGCTTGGTGGTGACGGACTCCTTGCACACCTGCATGGCGTAATCGGCGGCTTCCTGCACCATGGCCTGCTGCTCCTCGGTCAGCTTCGCCAGGGCGGCGTCGGTCACGATCAGCTCGATGGTGCCCAGGGTGTGGCCGTCCTTCAGCAGGTAGGGAGCGACCTCCTGGAAGGAGTTGGACAGGTAGTTGGTGATGGGCTGCTCGGCGGCATCGACAACGCCGGTCTGCAGCGCGCTATACAGCTCGCCGAAGGACACGGTGGTGGCGGCGGCGCCCAGGCCGGAGACCATGCCGGTCATGATCGGGTCATCGGAGACGCGGATCTTCAGGCCCTTCAGGTCCTCGATGGTGTGCGCCTCGTTCTTCAGGAAGAAGTGACGGAAACCCTCTTCGCCGTAGGCCAGGCCGGTCAGCGGCAGGCCGACTTCCTTCGCCTCGGCCAGGAAGGACTTGGCCAGGTCGCTCTCGACGAAGTTCCAGTAGTGCTCCTCGCTGGTGAACACATAGGGCAGGGTCAGGAAGACGGACTTCTGAGCGCCGTACTGGTTCAGAGCGAAAGCGGAGATGCGGACCACGTCCACGGAGGTGTCGCCGCCCAGGATGTTGGCCAGGACGGTCTTCTCATCGCCCATGACGCCGGAGGCCTGGATGTCCACGACCACTTCGCCGCCGGATAGCTCTTCCAGCTTGGACTTGAAGGCCAGGGCCACGTCGCCGACGACGGTGCCTTCGATAGGGTTCACTTCGGCGTAGGTCAAGGTCACTTCGGCCAGCGCGGAAGCGCAGCTCAGCAGCATGACCAGCACAAGAGCGATGCTAAACAGCTTTTTCATTGGGGTTTCCTCCTTTTTTCTATTCCAAACGGATCTCTCCGTTTCGGATTCACAAATTCGACGCCCACATTAACGCATCATACATATTCAACCACATTTTGCTGTAAAAGTAAAGGGTTTTAACGATTAATTACATTGCAAAAAACATCAAATATTATTATAATACCCTTGAAGGTAAAAAGCAAGCGTTGAGGGGAGGCGAGGCGAATGGCGCAGATACTGCTCAACCCCTTTGATCACCGGCAGACCATGCGGCGGGAGAACTATGAAATCTTTCATTATAATAATCCCGAGACCTGCACCTGCCCGCCCCACCAGCACGACTTCTACGAGCTGTTCTGCCTGTTGGACGACAGCCTGGACTACATCGTCGAGGGCCTGCGCTACACCATGAAGCCCGGAAGCATCATATTGATTGCACCGGGGCAGCTGCACCGCGCGGACGTGCCCGGCCCGGTGCGCAGCATCGACCGCTTCGTGCTGTGGCTGAGCGCGGAGTACGTGCGCGCGCTGACGGGTCCGCTGCCCCACTTCCGCTACACGCTGCTGGGGGACATGACCGGCCGAAACCTGATCCAACCCGATGACGACACCGGCGCGATGATGCGCCAGCTGCTGTTTGCCCTCCAGCGGGAAGACGTGCGGGACGACGCCGAAAGCGCGCTGCTGAGCCGCAGCATCGTGACGCAGCTGCTGATCCACTGCAGCCGCTGCGTCACCCGGGCGCCGGAGACGCTGCCCCGCCGGGCAGAGCTGCGCTACCACGAGATCATGCGGGTGTACGGATATATCCTCACCCACCTCCGGGAGGATCTGAGCGTGGCGGGGCTGGCGGAGATGTTCTTCATGGACAAGAACACCCTGACCCGCCAGTTCAAGCGGCTGGTGGGCGTGACGCCCGGGGAGTGCATCCGCCGCAACCGGCTGGAGGCCGCCCACCAGTTGATCCTCTCCGGCGTGACGATGCAGCAGGCCTGCGCGGAGTGCGGCTTTTCGGACTACAGCGCGTTCTACCGGGCCTTCCGGGCCGCCTATGGCGTCAGTCCCAGCGCCGTCGCCGCTTCGGAGGCGGACGACCGCGGCGGGGCGGCGGTGGGATGACGCAATAATCAATGGGGGAGGTTGCTTCAAATGAGCGCCAAGGAGATCACCATTCCCGTCCGGCTGGACGGCAGGACCTTCAAGAAATTCAGCCGCTTTGACATGTTCCGGCTGCGCCGCCGCTGGGTTCGGCCCGTGGTGTTCGCGCTGATCCTGCTGGCCTTCGCCGCGGTGGCGCTGCTCTCCCGGAAGCCCCAGGCGGGGCTGATCGCCGCTGTGCTGCTGGTGGTGGGCATGGGACTGCCCCTGGTGTACTTCGGCACGTTCTTCGCCCAGGTGAACCTCCAGGCAGTCCAGCGGGGACTGGACCGCCCGAAGCGGGTGTACACCGTCCGGCTGGACTTCGACGGCGTCCACGTGACCAACGACCAGAAGAAGGAATCCCCGCTGTCCGTGGCCTGGAAGGACGTGCAGGCCGCGTTTCACGTCAAGGGCTGCGTGTACCTGTACATCAGCCCCGTTCAGGCCTTCCTGCTCCCGGACGGCCAGGCGAATGTGCCGGACGATGAGGTGCGGGACTACCTGAAGGCGCACATGGGCGAAAAGTGCCGCTTCTGAAACGAAAAGAGATAATGATTTGAGGCGTGGCCGCATCGGCCGCGCCTCAAGTTTTAAAACCTCCGTTTTTCGATCATTGAACCTATCCCAGCGCGCAGTCCAGCGCCATCATCACCGTGAAGCCCAGGGCGAACATCAGCGTGCCCAGGTTGGAGTGGGCGCCGGCCTGGGTCTCGGGGATCAACTCCTCCACCACCACGTAGATCATGGCTCCCGCGGCGAAGGAGAGCATATAGGGCATGGCGGGCACCAGCAGGGCGGAGAACCAGATCGTCAGCAGCGCGCCAAGGGGCTCCACCGCGCCGGAGAGCACGCCGTAGAAGAAGGATTTCCCTCTGCTCTGGCCCTCGGCCCGCAGCGGCATGGAGATGATCGCGCCCTCCGGGAAGTTCTGGATGGCGATGCCCAGGGCCAGCGCCATCGCCCCGGCGGCGGAGATGCCGGCGCTGCCCCGCAGCAGGCCCGCGTACACCACGCCCACGGCCATGCCCTCCGGCAGGTTGTGGATCGTCACCGCCAGCACCAGCTTCGCCACCCGGCCCAGCGGGCTCATGGGGCCCTCGGCCTCGTCGCTGCCCGCATGCAGGTGGGGGATGGTCTTGTCCAGCAGCAGCAGGAACAGTATGCCGATCCAGAAGCCCACCGCCGCGGGAACGAAGGCCAGGGCCTCCATGGGCTCGCTCTGCTCGATGGCGGGGATGATCAGGCTCCAGATCGAGGCCGCCACCATGACGCCCGCCGCGAAGCCCGTCAGTGCCCGCTGCAGCAGCGGGTTCAGCCTGCCCCGCATGAAGAATACGCACGCCGCGCCCAGCGATGTGCCCAGGAAGGGGACCAGTATGCCCCGAACGACTTCCATATTCACGTTGAAACCTCCCTTGGTTTGTTCAGGCAGATTATACTAATCCCTGACTAAAACAAGACATTTCAGCGGATCTTTTCCGCGTTGGCGGTGTTGAAGCCCCTTGACTTTTACGCACCGCCGCTGTTCCGCTCTGCGGAAGCGGCGGCAGCGCCGCGTGAATCCTTCGGATTCCGACGCGGGCTGGTCGCGCCTGCCTCTGGCAGTGGCGCGACTGCTATGCGCCAGCAAGCCTGCGGGGCTTCGCCTTGCCAACGCAAAAAAGTCCTCGCTGATTCAGTCTCATTTTATTCAGGTCTTAGTATTATAGCATACAATAGAAGTTAGATATAGCTAACTTATGTTAAATCACGCGAGTCCTCCCGGGCATACTATGCCTTCGGCAGCGCCGGGGTGAGGATGGCAAAATATTGGGAAACGCGCGCCGGTTCTGCAAATGATAACCTTTACTTTGTCGACTTTCAACAAAAATGGCCGGGAATAGCATTTTGCAGTTGACATAATCGCCGAAAATGTAATAAAATGTATTTGCACCGCGGAAGCGCCGCGGCTGAAACCGTCACAGTATGCCTTCGGGCATATAATAAAGGAGGAATAATCTTATGAAGAAGCTGCTCGCAATCGTTCTCGTGATGATGCTGGTGCTCTCCGGCGCCGCCATGGCGGAGGGCAAGCTGGGCTTCCTGCCCCCGGCCATGACCAGCCCCTTCTACGCCAGCTGCATCGAGGGCGCGACGCCCGTCGCCGACGCTCTGGGCTATGAGCTGGTGATCATGGCGCCTGAATCCGAGGACGACTACGCCACCCAGACCTCCATGATGGAGGACTTCATCACCCAGGGTGTCGCCGGCATCGCCGTCTGCGGCATCAACCTGGACGCGCTGATCCCCGCCATCAAGAAGGCCAATGAGGCCGGCGTGCCGGTGGTCATGTTCAACACCATCACCGAGCTCGAGGGCGTGGATGTGTACGCCTACTCCGGCTACAACCAGTACAACGGCGGCGCCAAGATCGCCGACTGGGTGAACGAGAAGACCGGCGGCGAGGCCGTGGTGGCCATCATCGAGGGCCTGCCCTCTGACTACACCACCCAGCGCATGGGCGGCTTCGTGGACAAGGCCGCCGAGGCCTATCCGGGCATCACCGTCGTGGCTTCCCAGCCGGGCGACTGGGTGCGTGAGAAGGGCATGAACGCCGCCATGGATATGATCCAGGCCCATCCCGAGATCAACGTGATCTACGGCCTGTCCGATGAGATGGCTCTGGGCGCCGTGCAGGCGTGCAAGCAGCTGAACCGCGACGACATCATCTGCGTGGGCTTGGACGGCAACCCCAATGCCAAGGAGTCCGTGAAGGCCGGCGAGCTGGACGGCACGCTGGACTGCGGCCCCGTGGCCATCGGCGCGAACGCCATCAAGGCTCTGGCCGACGCCATCGACGGCGTGGAGCGCGATGAGAAGGTCATCGAGGCTGAGACCACCGTCGTGGACATCGACAACGTGGATCAGTTCCTGTAATCCGCGGATCGGAACAAAAACCGTGCGGCGGCGCGTTCGCGCCGCCGCATTTCCTTGAAATGCGCGTGATTGGGAAACGGAACGTTTTCCGGGTCGGCGGGTTCCAAAGGAACACGTCGACAATCATTGAAAATGCGCGTGATTAGGAAAACGGAACGTTTTCCGGGTCGGCGGGTTCCAAAGGAGCACGTCGACAATCATTGAATAACCAAATCCATACAGGGGGTGAACCACCGGTGGCAGAATTCCTCGAAATGCGCGGCATCGTCAAGACGTTTCCCGGCGTGCTGGCGCTGGACCACGTCAACCTGTCCGTGCGAAAGGGCGAGGTGCACGCGCTGCTGGGCGAGAACGGCGCGGGCAAGTCGACCCTGATGAAGATCCTCTCCGGAGCCTACCAGAAGGACGAGGGCGAGATCTTCTTCGACGGGCAAAAGGTTGAAATCAACTCCGCCCAGGACGCCCAGGCGCTGAACATCTCCACCATCTACCAGGAGTTGAACCTGACCGAGCAGCTGACGGTGGCCGAAAACATTTTTATGGGCCGCCAGCTGATGAAAAACCGCTTCCAGGTGGACTGGCGCAGGATGTACGACGAGGCGCAGAAGCTGCTGGACGAGCTGGGCGTAGCCGTGAACGCCCACCAGCTGGTGCGCGATTTGGGCGTGGCCCAAAAGCAGATGGTGGAGGTGGCCAAGGCGCTGAGCATCAACTCCAAGGTGCTGATTTTGGATGAGCCCACCGCGCCGCTGACCAACCGCGAGATCGATACGCTGTTCGATACCATACGGATGCTCAAGGCCCGGGGCGTCTCCATGATCTACATTTCCCACAGGCTGGAGGAGGTCATGGAAATCTGCGACCGCGCCACGATCATGCGCGACGGCACGAACGTCACCGCGCTGAACGTGGCCGATACCAACCTGGACGAGATCATACGCTACATGGTGGGCCGCGAGCTGAAGGAGAAGTTCCCGAAGATCCACCTGGAGCCCGGCGCGGAGCGGCTGCGCGTGGAGAACATCCAGGCGGGCAAGCAGGTGCGCGGGGTGTCGCTGTCCGCAAGGGGCGGCGAGATACTGGGCATCGCGGGCCTGGTGGGCGCGGGCCGCACCGAGACCGCCAGGGCCATCTTCGGCATGGACCCGAAGGAATCCGGCGAGATCTACGTGGACGGCCAGAAGGTGACCATCGAGCAGCCCCTGGACGCCATCAGGGCCGGCATCGGCTTCGTCACCGAGGACCGCAAGGGCGAGGGCCTGGTGCTGCCGCTGCCCATCAGCCAGAACATGACGCTGGCCACGCTGGACAAGTTCGGCTCGGCGCTGCACCTGAGCCTCTCCCAGGAGAGGAGCACCGTCAACGAGTACATCGACAAGCTGAACATCAAGACGCCCTCGCCCCAGCAGCTGGCGCGCAACCTCTCCGGCGGCAACCAGCAGAAGGTGGTGCTGGCGAAGTGGCTGCTGAGCGATTCCAAGGTCATCATATTCGACGAGCCCACGCGGGGCATCGACGTCGGCGCGAAGATCGAGGTGTACAACATCATCAACAGCCTGATCCGCTCGGGCGTGGCGGTGATCATGATCTCCTCGGAGCTGCCTGAGATCCTGGGCATGTCCGACCGCGTGGCCGTGATGCACCAGGGCGAGATCACCGGCGTGTTTGACAACGACGGCACGCTGACCCAGGAGAAGATACTCTATTACGCCACCGGCGGCGAGAAGCACACCGCATAGGCGATTGAAATGAGGGATAAAAATGAAGAAGAATATCAAGCTCGTGTTCATCGTCTGCCTGGTGCTGGGCATCCTGGTCGGCGCGCTGAACCTGTACGCCGGCGCGCAGCGGGCGCACCTGGCTGAGCTGGAGGAGCAGCAGGCCGCGCGCAAGCGGGCCCTGGCTCAGATTGAAGCCGCCGACATACTGGGCATCAATCCGGAAGACGTGGTGGTGCCCGACGAGGTGGAGCTGACCGTCGCCGACCGGTTCGTCATCGGCGTCAACAATGCCTCTTCAATGCTGTGGGTCTGCGCCATCGACCTGCTGATCATCGGCGCGGGCGGGCTGCTCTATTCCGCATGGAAGGGCCGCCAAAAGGAAAAGGGAAGGAAGAAGCTGAGCTCGTCTAACAACGTGCTGGGCATCGTGATCGCCCTGCTGGCGCTGTGCCTGGACCTGGCCATCGCCTCGCCGGTGTTCCTGACCTCCTCCAACTTCCTGAACGTATTCCAGCAGATCTCCATCAACTTCGTGGTGGCCGTGGGCATGACCTTCGTCATTATCTCCGGCGGCATCGACCTGTCGGTCGGCTCCAACATCGCGCTGTCCGGCCTGTTGATGGGCATTCTGATGAAGAACTACCACGTGCCGGTGTTCGTGACGATCCTGGTGTGCATACTGTTCTCCGGCGTCATCGGCCTGATCAACGGCATGCTGATCTCCTTTATGGATCTGCCGCCCTTCATCGCCACCCTGGGCATGATGTCCATCGTGCGCGGCGCGGCCTACACCGTCACCGCCGGTCAGCCCATCTACACGTTCCCCACGGGCTTTACCGCCGTGTCCGGCCGCGTAGCGGGTATCCCGCTCTGGTCCACGCTGATCATGCTGGCGGTCATCCTGCTGGGCTGGTACATATTGAAGTATACCCGCATCGGCCGCTTTACTTACGCCATCGGCGGCAACGAGAGCTGCGCCAAGTTGTCGGGCATCAACCTGAAGAAGGTGAAGTGCTTCGTGTATGTGGTCAGCGGCCTGTGCTGCGGCGTCGCGGCACTGCTGCTGTCCTCCCGCCTTGACTCCGCCGTGCCCACCAACGCGGACGGCCAGGAGATGGACGCCATCGCCGCGGTCGTCATCGGCGGCACCTCCATGTCCGGCGGCGAGGGCTCCATGATCGGCACCCTCATCGGCATCCTCATCATCGGCATCATCGCCAACGGCCTGAACCTGCTGGGCGTCGCCCAGGGACCTCAGAAGATGGTCAAGGGCATGATCATTGTCGTCGCCGTCATCATCGACGTGATTCGCCGCAAGGCATCCCAGTCGAGCAAGTAAGGCTTGTGCCCGCGAGACTCTGGCTCACAGCGCGGCCTGTGATTCGAAGGCAAGCGCAGGCTGCGGGATGCATTATTGCTTAAAATGACATAAACGGGGGCTGTCTCAGTTTCGAGACAGCCCCCAGGTATGTTTATTTGTCCTTCCTCCTGAAGATGAAAAGCTTGCTGAACACGTAGTTCAGCACGATGACGAGGATGTTGGAGAACACCTTGACGCCCAGCGCCCAGAGGCTCTGGCGGTCGGGGGAGACCAGCAGGGGCCCCAGCCGGTCCACGCCGAGGATCATGACGACCTCGTCCATCACGCCGGTGGCCAGGCGGCAGGCGACGAAGGCGACGAACTCCCTGAGGGCCGCCGTTCCGGCGCTGCGGCTCTCGAACACCCACCGCCGGTTGGTGGCGTAGGCCACCAGCACGGCGATCACCCAGGCGATGGCGTTGGCCGCGCCGGTGGAGAGCCCCAGCCGGGAGAACAGCGCGAAGGCGGCGATGTTGACCAGCGTCGTGACGCCGCCGAAGAACAGGTACAGCAGCGCCTCCCGGTACTTCATCAGCAGGGCTTTCAGCTTTTCCACGGACTTCAGCGCTCCTCGGGGACCTTCTCGCCGTTGATCCAGACGGAGAGTATGCGGGTCTGCAGCGAGAACAGGCTGCCGTCGGTCAGCACGATGTCCGCGTCCTTGCCCACCTCCAGCGAGCCGACCCGGTCCTGCACGCCGATGTGGCGGGCCGGGTTGATGGTGATGGCCCGCAGGGCGTCGAAGGCCGGCATGCCGCTTTCGATGGCCATGGCGGCGCAGAAGCGCAGGTGCTTCTGCTCGGTGACGGGGCTGTCGGTGATGATGGACACCCGGCAGCCCGCCGCGTTCAGTATGCCGGGGGTCTGCCAGCTCTTGTTCTTCAGCTCGATCTTGCTGGGCTGGCCGAAGGTGGGCCCGACGGCCAGGGGCACGTCTGCCTTTTTCAGCTCGTCCACGATCAGCGCGCCCTCGGTCACGTGCTCCAGCGTCAGCCGGACGCCGAATTCCCGGGCGATGCGCACGGCGGTGAGGATGTCGTTGGCCTGGTGGGCATGGGCCTTCAGGGGCATCTGCCCCCGCATGACCGGCAGCAGCGCGTGCAGCCGCAGGTCAAAGGCGGGCTTCTTCGCCGGGTCGTCCCCGGCGGCGTCCAGCTTTTCCATGTATTCCCGGGCCTTGAACAGCATCTCCCGCAGCTTGGCCGCCGTGTTCATGCGGCTGGAGATGCCCTTGTCCTTGTAGCAGCGCTTCGGGTTCTCGCCGAAGGCGCACTTCATGGCCGCCTCGGGAACCAGCACCATGTCGTCGATGCAGGTGCCCACCGGCTTGAACGCGGCGAAGGTGCCGCCCAGCACGTTGCTGCTGCCGGGGCCGGTGCACAGCGTGGTCACGCCGCCCAGCGCGGCGTCCCGCAGGGCCTCGTCGAAGGGATTGATGGCGTCGATGGCCCGCAGCTGGGGGGTGACGGGGTCGTTGTACTCGTTGTAGTCCCGGCCCTCGTAGCCCACCGCCCAGCCGTCCAGGCCGATGTGGCCGTGGGCTTCCACCATGCCGGGGTAGACCTGCAGGCCGGAGGCGTCGATGACCTCTGCTCCCTCGGGAACCGGCAGGTTCGCGCCGATGGCGGCGATTCTGCCGTCCTCGATCAGCAGGTCGGCCGCATAGGGCTGGGCGGTGACGGCGTCGTGGATCATTCCGTTTTGAATCAGCTTTTTCATGTTGCGCTCGCTTTCCGGGGACGCGGCTTTTCGCGCCGTGCCCCTGATCGTTAATTGGGGAATTGCGGGATTTTGCCCTCGCGGGCCTCGCGGGAACCCGCCGGCAATTGGTTTTTTTCATTATAGCACGGCGCGGGGGAGAAGTAAATTCCCGGCCGCCGGTTCTCTGGGAGAGAATTGCGCGGCGGCTACAGGAGGCGATTGTCTAATTTTCTTCCATGTGTTCCCGAGGGATGTGTGCTATAATGATAATTGGCATACTATGGAGGGATATTTCATGCGTTGTGACATTGGCATAGATTTGGGCACGCAGAGCGTGCGCATGGCGGAACTGAAGCACGGCCCTGTGATGAGCGCGCCCGCGGCGCTGGCCTTCCGCGAGGGCAACAACTCGCCCATCTGCGCGGGGGAGATCGCCCAGCGGTTGGTGGGGCGCACCTGCGAGGGCGTGTCCGTGTGTTACCCGCTGCGGGACGGCGTGCTGGAGAACAACCTGTACGCGGCGCGGATGTTCCAGTGGCTGTTCAAGCGCTCGGAGGGCGTGAACACCCGGCGGCGCTTCGGCGCGATGATCACCTGCGCGCCCTTCGCCCGGCCGGTGCAGAAGGAAGCCATGCTGACCGCGGCCATCGATGCCGGCGCGGCGGAGGCCGTGCTGGTGCGCTCCGACGCCACGGCGGCGGTGGGCGCCGGGCTGGACCTGAACAGCCCGGAGGCCAAGCTGCTGGTGGACGTGGGCGCGGGCAAGATCACCGCCACGCTGTTCACCTTTGGCCGGGTGGCGGCCTTCGGCTATCTGCCCTACGGGTTGAACCGCATCGACGACCGGGTCCGGCGCATCCTGCGCAGCGACTACGGCTACCGTGTGGGCGCCGCCTGCGCCGAGGAGATCAAGCTGACCCTGGGCAGCGCCATGCCCGACAAGGCCCCCCGGGACGTGATCATGCACGCTACGGGCATCTCCATGGCCCAGCGGATGCCGGTGAACTTCGACGTGGAGACGAAGCCGGTGCTGGACGCCTGCGAGGACGTGGTGGCGGAGCTGGCGCGGCTGTGCTGCACGGTGATCGACAACGCCCCGGAGGAGCTGGCCGCCGACCTGAACGATGCCGGCGCGGTGTTGACCGGCGGCGGCGCGGCGATGACCGAGCTGGACCGGCGCATCGGCCAGGCCCTGGGCATTCCCTGCCGGGTCGCGGACGCGCCGGAGAGCTGCGCCATTCGCGGCCTGCACCGGATCATGGAGGACCCCGGCGCCTATCGGGCGATGCTCCAGGGCCAGCAGACCCGGCAGGTCTGGTAGCGCGGGGAATGAAAGCGATAGAATTCAAGGGGGCGGGCGCATGAAGCGGGCGGTGATCGCCGGGGGCAGGCGCGTCGAGTACACGCTGATCCAGTCCAACCGGGCCAACGTGCTGTTCCAGGCCCTGCCGGAGGCGGGCATTCGGGTGTACGCGCCGAAGTATCTGCGGCTGCGGGACGTGGACGAAATGGTCCGGGAGCGGGCTGAACAGCTCACCCGCATGCAGCGGGAGGTGGAGCAGCGGCTGGAGGACGACCGCCGGGCCCACCCCGTGACCGACGGCAGCCCCATTTTGATCGAGGGACGGCGCTGCACCCTGCGGCTCCACGCCGGGTCCCGCCGCGCCGGGAGGCTGGTGGGGGACGAGTACCACCTGACGCTGCCGGAGCCGGACAGCGACGCCGCCGTGCGGGCGGCCATCCGGAGCACCCTTTCCGCCGTGGCGCTGAAGCGCATCCGCCAGCGGCTGGAGCACTACGCGCCCCGCGTCGGCGCGGCGCCGGGCCGGGTGACCATCCGCGAGCAGAAGAGCCGGTGGGGCAGCTGCTCCCGGAAGGGCAACCTGAACTTCAACTGGAAGCTGATCATGGCGCCGCCGGAGGTGCTGGACTACGTGGTGATCCACGAGCTGTGCCACCTGCACGAGTTCAACCACTCGCCCCGGTTCTGGGCGCTGGTGGAGGCGCAGATGCCGGAGTACGAGGCCTGGAAGAAGTGGCTGAAGGTCCACGCGGAGGACCTGTACCTGTAGCGCGAACGGCTTCGGAAGCGCCCTTCCCGGTCGGGCTTGCCTGGCCTTGGGCGGCGCGGCACTG
This sequence comes from Clostridia bacterium, assembly GCA_030530315.1. Taxonomy (GTDB): domain Bacteria; phylum Bacillota; class Clostridia; order Christensenellales; family Aristaeellaceae; genus UBA2862. Next base: position 45,657 of record JAUMVG010000005.1, read on the forward strand.
CTTGAAATTAATGTTAAATCCGGCCCGCTTCGTTGAAATGTCAAGGATTTAGAGTATAATAAAGCTGTCCTTTGGGCCGAATCGGGGCGAGGTTCCCGGCACGGCTCCGATATAAAAAAGGAGGAAGAGATCATGAAGAAGATTCTGTCTGCCGTTCTGGTTCTGACCCTGGCGCTGTCCCTGTGCGCGTTCGCCATGGCCGAGGGCGCCATGTCCTATGCCGACTACGTCGCCGCCGAGCTGGACAGCGAAGTGACCATCGAGGCTTATGTGCAGGCCCATCAGAGCTGGTGGGACGACAAGGTGACCATCTACGCCGCTGACGAGGATGGCGCTTACTTCCTGTATGAAGTGCCCTGCTCCCAGGAGGACGCTGAGAAGCTGGTCCCCGGCACCAAGTTCGTCGCCACCGGCTTCAAGAGCGAGTGGTCCGGCGAGGTGGAGATCGTCGATGTCTCCTCCTTTGAGATCGTCGAGGGCGATCCCTACATCGCCGAGGCCGTGGACGTGACCGACCTGCTGGGCACCGACGCCCTGGCCGAGAAGATCAACCAGCTGGTTGCCTTCAAGGGCATGACCGTTGAGGATTACGGCAATGGCGCGGCCTTCGCCTACAAGAACGAGGAAGAGAAGACCGACGACCTGTACTTCAAGGTTTCCAAGGATGGCCAGACCTACGAGTTCACCGTGGAGTTCTACCTCTGCGGCCAGGACACCGACGTCTACAAGGCCGTCGAGGCCCTGAACATCGGCGATGTGGTCGACCTGGAGGGCTTCCTGTACTGGTACAACGGCGCCAACCCGCACATCACCGCGGTGACCCCCGCCGAATAAGCCACACTTTTCAGAACCCGCTTCCGAATGATCGGAGGCGGGTTTTTTTGCGCCGCGATACACGTTTTCAATTCGTTCACAAATCGTGCAATGTTTGTTTATTGACTTTGATCTTTCCTGATCATATAATATTTCCAGCGATCGGGAAGAGAGCCCGGTCGGCTGAATGGATATGATAATCTGCGAGAGGAGAAGATAGATATGAAGACTACGAAAAACAATCGCAGGCGCGTCCGCAGGAACGGCGGCGTCTCCCTGATGCTCTCCCTGGTGCTGGTCTGCGCGCTGGCCGTGGGCGGCGCCTTCGCCTTCGGCAGCCTGTCCGTGAACCGGGCGGCCTCCGCTGAGGTGACCCAGGCGCCCGTCGCCACGCCGGTGGAGGACAACAGCCCGGCCATCTACGTGGCCCAGAAGAACGCCAATTCCGTGGTGGGCATCATCACCAGCACCGAGGGCTGGACCCAGAGCGGCGGCGTGCAGAACACCATGGTCGGCCAGGGCAGCGGCGTCGTGATCGCCGAGGGCGGCTACGTGTTGACCAACAACCACGTCATCGAGGACGGCAGCGCCTTCCAGGTGCTGATGCCCAGCGGCGACAAGGTGGACGCCACGCTGGTCGGCGCGGATTCCGCCATGGACCTGGCCGTACTGAAGGTCAACGAGCAGGGCGACACCCTGGTGCCCGTGACCATCGGCTCCTCTGAGAGCCTGCCCGTGGGCTCCACCGTCATCGCCATCGGCAACCCCGGCGGCGAGATCCTGGCCAACACAGTCACCCGCGGCATCATCTCCGCCCTGGAGCGCAGCAGCGTCTCCAGCAATAACACCACCCGCAACGTTAACTACATCCAGCACGACGCGCCCATCAGCAGCGGCAACTCCGGCGGCGGCCTGTTCGACTACCAGGGCAACCTGATCGGCATCAACACCCTGAAGTACGGCGGCAGTTACTATTCCTCCGGCAGCTATGAGGGCCTGGGCTTCGCCATCCCGGTGGAGACCGCCTACCCCATCGCCCAGCAGCTGATCGAGTACGGCAAGGTGATCCGTCCCCAGATCGGCGTGACCGTGAAGGATCAGGAGGGCCCGGACGAGCCCATGAACGAGTATGCCCCCGCCAGCGTGTGCATCTACGGCGTCAACGAGGGCAGCCCCGCCGCCGCGGCCGGCCTGAGGCAGTATGACTTCATCACCGCCGTGAACGGCCAGCGCGTGACCTCCCGCCGGGAGCTGACCACCCTGCTGGATACCTTCAAGCCCGGCGACACCGTGACGCTGACCATCGTGCGCTACAACAACGCCCAGATGTCCCAGCCCAGCAACAACTACTATGACGGCTATGGCTATCCCTTCGGCTTCGGCTTCCCCTTCGGCGGCTTTGGCAGCTACGGCAGCTACGGCAACGGCGGCTATGGCTCCAGCACCGAGGGTGTGCTGACCGTCGGCGGCGGCTATACCACCTTCGACGTGGAGGTCACCCTGGAGGAGAAGGATTGACCACAAAGCGGCTGAAATAAATGAATAATCAACTGGCGTCCCCCGGCTCGATGAACCGGGGGACGCCTTTTGGATTCAGACGCTTTTTGTTGCGCGGCAGGGAGAGTTGGGGTATAATGGAGAGGTGATGTAAGGAGGTTTTGGACATGAAGAACATCGGAAAACGGGTATTGGCGGCGCTGCTGGCGCTGTGCCTGCTGGCGGCCGCGGCGACGGCCCTTGCCGAAGGCGCGGCTTTGCCGGACGGGGAGTATGTGCCCGACGGGTTCAGCTTCTCCGGCGGCACCGGCAAGGTGACCATCAGCTGCCCCCGGGTGGTCGCGGCGGGCGGAGCCGTCACGGCGACGCTGGTGTTCTCCAGCCCGAACTATCCCCGGGTGGTGGCGGACGGTGTCGAGTACACCGCGAGCCACGACGGCGATACCTCCGTGTTTGAGATTCCGGCGCGGATCAACGAGGACATGACCATCGTGGGCACCACCACGGCCATGTCCCAGCCCCACGATGTGGAGTATACCATTCGCATCTCCATCGGCGAGGCGGTCGCCGAACCGTGGGAGACGGAGGAGGAGCCGGCGCTGGAGCCCGCCGCCGGCGCGCCGCTGGAGGACCGGGACCGGGAGATCCCCGGCCTGACCTATCAATCCACGATGCCGCTGCGCTATGCCCACGAGTTCGCCGTGGACTACTACGAGGGCGGCTACAAGCTGTTGAGCATCGGCGACGGCAACCGCTACTTGGTGGTGCCGGAGGGCGGCGAGGCGCCCGAGGGGCTGGATCCCGGGATCCGCTTGATCCGGCAGCCGCTGACCAACGTGTACCTGGCGGCCACCTCGGCCATGGCCCTGTTCGACGCTGTGGACGCCATCGACGTGATCAGGCTGTCCAGCCTGCAGGCCAGCGGATGGTACATCGACAACGCCGTCGCAGCCATGGAGCGCGGGGACATGCTGTTTGCGGGCAAGTACAGCACCCCGGACTACGAGTTGATGGTCAGCTCCGGCTGTGAACTGGCCATCGAATCGACGATGATCCTGCATACGCCCAAGGTGCAGGAGATGATCGAACAGCTGGGCATCCCGGTGTTCATCGAGCACTCCAGCTACGAGACCCACCCCCTGGGCCGCACCGAGTGGGTGAAGCTCTACGCCGCCATGGTGAACAGGGAGGCGGAGGCCGAGACCTTCTTCGACAGCCAGGCGGCGATTATCGACGAGCTGAAGGACTTCCAGAACACCGAAAAGACCGTGGCCTTCTTCTACATCAGCAGCGACGGCAGCGTGGTGGTGCGCAGCGCCAGCGACTATGTGGCGGGCATGATCGAAATCGCTGGGGGCCGCTATGTGTTCGACGACTCCCTGACCGGCGACAGCGCCCGGTCCTCCGTCTCCATCACCATGGAGGAGTTCTACAACGCCGCCGTGGACGCGGACTACCTGATCTACAACGCTTCCATCGACGCGCCGTTGAACAGCGTCGCCGACCTGATGGGGAAGAGCCCCCTGTTCGCGGACTTCAAGGCCGTGAAGGAGGGCAACGTGTGGAGCACCGACCGCTACCTGTACCAGGCCACCGACATCGTGGGCAGCCTGATCACCGACATCAACCGCATGCTCCTGGGCGAGACCGAGGGCATGACGTTCATCCGCAGGATCGACTGACGCGCATACCCGAGGTCGACCGACGCGCCGCGGGGCGCAATGGGGCCCGACCGGCCCGTGAAATACTTCGGAGGTGTACAGCATGGACAAGGTCGTCATCATCACCGGCGGCACCAGCGGCATCGGCCAGGCCGTGGCCGCCCAGCTGCGGGCACAGGGGTGCCGGGTGTATGAGTTCAGCCGCCGCGCGGCCCAGTCGGACCCGAACCACTTCAGCGTGGACGTGACCGACGATGCCGCCGTGAAGCGGGCCGTGGAGGAGGTCTTTGCCCGGGAGGGCCGCATCGATATACTGATCAACAACGCGGGCTTCGGCATTTCCGGGGCGATGGAGTTCACCGACCCCGCCGACGCCCACCGGCTGATGGAGGTCAACCTGTTCGGCATGGACAACGCCATCCGCGCCGTGCTGCCCCACATGCGCCAGGCCCGCTCCGGCCGCATCGTGAACATCAGCAGCGTGGCCGGGGTGTTCGCCATACCGTTCCAGGCCTGGTATTCCATCTCCAAGGCCGCCGTGCGCTCGCTGACCATGGCCTTGGCCAACGAGGTGGATCCCTTCGGCATCCAGGTGACCAGCGTCATGCCCGGCGACATCCGCACCGGCTTCACCGCCGCCCGGAAGAAGAGCGTCAAGGGCGACGACGTGTACGGCGGGCGCATCGCCCGGTCCGTGGCCCGGATGGAGAAGGACGAGCAGAACGGCATGAGCCCGGAGGCCGCCGCCCGCACCATCGTGCGGGTCGCCCTGCAGAAGAGGCGCGTCAAGCCCTACTACGCCATCGGCTTCTCCTACAAGTTCCTGGTGCTGCTGGACAGCCTGCTGCCCTGCAGGCCCGTGCGCTGGCTGCTGTTCCAGTTGTACGGAAAGTGAGCAAACCCCTTTGAAATGCACAGAAATCGCGCGAGGCACATGCCCCGCGCGATTTGTCATTATGTTGTCCAGTTTTCTACCCATATTTTCACCATTGTAATGTTATACTGTTACCTGAATAAATATATAGGGTGGGGTAGGTATGCCCGCCCGCGCCGGGGCGGCTCAAGGGCGGCCCGGCAGGCAGAAGATGGAACAACGGCGGCTCAGACCGCGTCAGAACAGGGAGTGCGGCGCAGCGCCGCGGCCCGATGACGACCATTCGGAGGTGCCCATGGATTTTATACATTCGCTATTCGCCAACGCGCTCAGCGGCGTTTCCAACCTGCTGGTGTATTTTGGCATCGTCGCGCTGTTCGTGGTGGGACTGATCCGCTGCATCGCGCCGGTGCTCGCCACGCGGGGCACGCTGCGGCGGGCGATTCGCAGCATTCGGTCCGAGGGGGAGAAGAAATACGCCTGGCAGCAGGATGACTTCCTGGGCAAGGGCACGCTGTATCCCCACTGGAGCGAGTACCTGAACAACCTGTTCTTTGCCGACGGCGTGTACCACAACGCCAGCAACGTGGAGGACTACATCAACGAGGAGACCGTGATGTACGGCCCGGGGCGCGCCTCCTTCGCGGACGCGCTGCCGGGGCTGATGACCTCGCTGGGCTTCCTGGGGACGCTGATCGGCCTGGCCCAGGGCCTGTCCGGCTTCAACATGTCGGATTCCACTGCCGTGCAGCAGTCCATCGTCACGCTGATCCCCGGCATGCGCTACGCCTTTACCACGTCCATATTCGGCGTGGTGGGCAGCGTGCTGTTCACGCTGATCACCCGCGCGGTCTACGGCTCCAGCGAGCACACGCTGAAATCCTTCTACGGGGCTATGAGCCGCTATGCCGGCGTGCTGAGCGTGGACCCGATGACCCAGATCGCCATCTACCAGCAGGAGCAGACCGCCCTGATCCAGACCATGGCCAAGGACCTGAACGGCGCCTTCACCGAGAACATCGCCGCCGCCGTGCACGACGCCATCGATCCGCTGAACCAGTCCTTCAAGAACTTCGTCACCGTCTCCACCAAGGAGCAGATGCGCTTCATGGACGCGGTGATGCAGCGCTTCGCGGACCGCCTGGACGAATCCATGCGCTCGAAGCTGCAGCGCTTCGGCGAGGTGCTGGATGAGACCAGCCGCCTGCAGCAGGAGAGCTGCGCGGCCGTGCGCAGCAGCGTGTCCGGCGCCAGGAACGCCCTGGAGGACCTGCGGCAGCTGCAGACCCTGTCCCGGGAGACGCTGACCGGCCTGGCCGGCTACGCCCAGCAGCTGTCCGACGCCCGCCGCCAGGCGGACGACGCCTACATGCGGGTGGCCTCCAGCGTGGAGCAGATGGAGCTGGTTTCCCGGCAGCAGAACAACTACCTCAAGACGGTCAGCACCATGCAGGCGGACCTCTCCCGCATCGTGGAGGCCATGCAGAAGGCCGCCGACGACCTGCGTTCCTCCGCCGGAAGCATCGAGAAGGTGCACATCCAGGCGAACAAGCAGCTCCAGGAGGAGTTCGGCAGCACCATGGACGCCTATCGGGACTACGTCAACCAGTTCACCCAGCGTGTGGATTACCTGGCTTCCAATATCTCCGGCGCGCTGAGGGAGTTGCCCGACGCCGTTTCGGAGGCCAACAACCGCTTCCTGGACCAGGTCGACCGCATGACCGACGCCATGGTGCAGGGCCAGCGGGCCCTGGAGGACGCGGCGGACAGGCTCTACCGCGGCTGATCGGCGGAGCAGTGCCGCCAGAGGTTTTCGCCACGATGCATTGAAATGTTTCATTCGTCCGCCGACGCGGGGCGGACCGCTGAACGCCCGCGATGAAAGGAGGGAGGCCCGTGCGAAGCGCACGCACCCACGCGCGGCGCGCCGCGAACAACGGCACGCAATGGCTCAGCTTTTCGGACCTGATGAGCTCCCTTTTGCTGATATTCATACTGATCATGTTCTACATCATGTACCAGTATTTCGATATGTATGAGATCAACATGGCGGAGATCGCCCGCCAGCAGTATGACCTGGACCAGGCCAACGCCAGCCTGGACGAGCAGCGCACGCGGCTGTCCGAGGCCGAGGCCCAGATGGTGGCCCAGCAGATCCGGCTGAACGCGGCCCAGTCCGACCTGGAGGATGCCCAGAGCATACTGGCCGCCCAGCAGGAGGAGCTGAGCCAGGCCCAGTCGCTGCTGGACGAAAAGGAGGAGGAGATCGCGGCCCAGCAGGAACAGCTGGACGCGCTGAGCGTGCAGCTGGGCAATCAGCAGACGCAGATCGAGCAGCAGCAGCAGGCCCTGGATGACCAGCAGTATCAGCTGGAGCAGCTGGTGGGCATGCGCACGCGGATCATCAGCTCGCTGAGCGATGCGCTGAAGGCCGCCCACATCTCCGCCCAGGTGGACCCCTCCAACGGCTCCATCGCCCTGGAATCGGACGTGATGTTCGAGCTGGGGCGCTACGACCTGTCCGAGCGGGGCGAAAACTTCATCGACAGCTTCCTGCCGGTCTACCTGAACGTGCTGTTCTCCGACGAGTACAAGGACTACGTGTCCGAGATCATCATCGAGGGCCACACGGATTCCCTGGGCAGCTACCTGGACAACCTGGCGCTGTCCCAGCAGCGCGCGCTGGCGGTGGCCTCCTACGTGCTGGCGGACGACTACCACGCCATCACCGCCGCCCAGAAGCGGATGCTCCGGGAAGTGGTGACCGCCAACGGCCGCTCCTACAGCGACCGGGTGTACGACGAGAACGGGCACGAGGACATGGACGCCTCCCGCCGCGTGGTGTTCAAGTTCCGCATGACGGACGAGCAGATGATCCAGCAGATGAAGTCCATATTGGAAAACCAATGACGGCGGCGGCCGAATAACTTACGGGAGTAATTTCTGTGCAGTATTTTCGCAGGCTGACCTGGTTCATCGCCAGGTATATGATCTTGATTTGCGTGCTCGTGGGCATGCTGGTGTGCGGCTTCTTCATGGCCCTGAACGCCGCCAACATTTACGTGGTGCTGAACGACGGCATGGAGAAGCGGGTGGACGTCATATTGACGCGCCAGCAGGCCGAGGAGCTGAACAAGTACTTCCACGCCGACTTCCTGATCGCCGACGAGGCTTTGGAGGGCGCGCTGAACGGCATTAGCGCCTATTCGGACTACAACATCACCAGCTTCGACTACGAGCTGACCATCGAGAAGCTGTGGGCCTGGCCCTGGGACACCTATGCCAACTGCACCGTGGTGGAGCGCGTTCCTTCCATCACCGGCAGCGTCATCTCCAGCCGCCGCAGCGAGGTGTCCGAGCGGATCCCCCGCTGGCAGGGCGGGCGCTATGACATCACGCTGGTGAAGGTCGGCGGCGCGTGGAAGATCATCGGCATGCAGCAAAAGACCATACTGGTGGAGGCCGAGCAGGCGGAGGAGGAACTGGAGCAGGAGATCCTGGTGCCCTGATGACGTTTGCAAGGCAAAGAGGGCCCGCCATCGGGACTTGTCCCGATGGCGGGCCAGCCCGCTGACAAAGCCCACAATCGCAAGAATCCCACCTGATTGAAGAAAAGCAGGTGGGATTCTTGCTTGCTGCGTTGGCAGCGCCTGCAAAATGCGGTCATTTACGACCGGGTAAACTCCCTTTTTTGCAGGCTTGCCGCCTTGCCTTGCAGGCTTTTCATCAATCTGTCAGTCTGTTGACTTTGTCAACATCCTGACCCGCCATCGGGGATTTGTCCCGATGGCGGGCTCTTTTATGTACTGCCGCTGGCTACGGATTCACGACGACGATGGTGACGACGGCCTTCTTGCCGTTGCGGGTCTTGACGGTGATCTTTGCCTTGCCCGTTGACACGGCGGTGACCACGCCCTGGGCGTTCACCCTGGCCACCTTCTTCCTGGAGCTCTTCCAGGTCAGCGCGGCAGACTTGGCGGTATCCGGCGTGATGACGGCGCTCAGGCTGAGGGTCTCGCCCTTCTTCAGCGTCACGGTGCCGCCGGGCGCGAGGGCGATGCCGGTGGGGATGGAGGGGTCCACCACCTTCACCTTCACGGAGGCGGTCTTCTTGTTCCGGGTCCTCACCTTGATGGTGGCGGTGCCGGCGGCTACGGCGGTGATCGTTCCGCTGGCGCTCACCCGGGCCACGCCCTTCTTGCTGCTGGACCAGGTCAGGCCGCTGACGGCGGTCGCCGGGGCCATCGCGGCGTTCAGCGTCAGGGTCTCGCCCTTGTTCAGGGTGATGGTGCCGGTCCTGTCCAGGGCGACGCTCTCGGGCAGGGTCGGGTCGTAGGCCCGCAGCGTGACGGAGGCCTTCTTACCGTTGCCCGTGGTCACGGTGATCTTGGACTTGCCGATGCCCACGGCGGTGACCAGGCCGCTGGCGCTTACCTTGAAGGCCTTCTTGTTGCTGGTCTTCCACTTATAGGAGGTATAGGTGTTGGAGGGCGTGATGACGGGGGTGAGCTGCACCTGCTGACCCAGCACCAGGCTGGTCTCCGGGACCGCCGCGAGGGCGACGGACTGCACCGCCTGGGGCAGGCTGGCGGTGTCCGTCAGCTCGGTCCCGGCGCTCGCGCCCAGGGCTTCGACGATGCGCGGGTCGTTTACGCCCTTGTGGATCACGACCTTGGTGCCGGTGGGGCAGTTGTAGCATAGCCAGCGGGCCGCGGGCACCTGCAGGCGGATGCAGCCGTGGGACGCCGGCCTGCCCAGCTGACGGATGGAGGAATGGATCTCCGTGCCCTCCCTGGGCTCCCGGAAGAGGATGGTGTGGAAGTACAGGCGCTTGGTGTAGCGCACGCAGTACTTCACATAGCTGCTGGTGAAGGAGAACCACTCCTTGCGCTCGCTTCCCTTGGCGGCGGGCAGGTAGAACACGCCCAGGGGCGTCAGGTTGTGGGCGCCGGAGGAACAGATCCAGCGGTGCACGACGCTGTTGTCCGACGTGCAGTAGATGGTGGTGCGCTGGCTGCCGATGTCCACGCCGATCCAGTAGGGCAGGGACTGCCAGTTTACTTCCGCCGAAGCCGGCGCGGGGGGAAGGATTCCTGCCAGCAGCATGAGGCACAGCAGCGCGCAGAGCAGGCGTTTGAACGTCACGGGGACCACTCCTCTCTCATAAATCCCGCGCCGGAACGGCGGGCGTCCCCTCCGATTGCGGAGGACAGCGGTCTGCCGGGTCGGCGGGATGCGTTTCCGATTACTATTATAATGAATAGTGGCCGATATGTAAATATCAAATGATGATATTATGAATTCCTCCCCGGGACTTGGGCGCGGCGCGGGACCGCCCGCTCGCGGGGCGCGGGCCCTGCGCGCTTTTCTGGTCGTTCCGGCTTGTGCGGAGCGGCAAAATGGACTATAATGTTGTAGGTAAAACCCTGCGGGAGGAATGCGTATGCGCGTTGTGGTTGGCATGTCCGGCGGCGTGGACAGCTCTGTGGCCGCGCTGCTGATGAAGCGCGCTGGTCACGAGGTGATCGGCGTGTTCATGAAGAACTGGGAGGAGAAGGACGAGAGCGGCGTGTGCACCAGTGAACGGGACTGGGCGGACGCCCGGGCCGTCTGCGAAAAGCTGGACATCCCCTATTACTCGGTGAACTTCGCCCGCCAGTACTGGGACCGGGTGTTCGAGCACTTCCTGGAGGAGTACCGCCGGGGACGCACGCCCAACCCGGATGTGCTGTGCAACCGGGAGATCAAATTCAACGTGTTCCTGGATTTCGCCGAGCAGCTCGGCGCGGATAAGCTGGTGACCGGCCACTTCGCGAACATCGACCAGGCGGAGGGGGAGTACCGGCTGCTGCGGGCCGCGGACGAGAACAAGGACCAGACCTATTTTCTGTACATGCTGGGCCAGCGGGCGCTTTCAAAGGCGATGTTTCCCGTGGGAGGGATGCTGAAGAGCGAGGTGCGCCAAATCGCCCGGGAGGCCGGCCTGCCCGTCAGCGAGAAGAAGGATTCCACCGGCGTGTGCTTCATCGGGGAGCGCAACTTCAAGCAGTTCCTCTCTACCTATCTGCCGGCCATGCCGGGAGACACGGTGACCACCGACGGCCGGGTGGTGGGCCGCCACGACGGGCTGATGTACTATACCCTCGGCCAGCGCCGGGGCCTGGGCATCGGCGGGGGCGGCAACGGCCAGCGCTGGTTCGTGGTGGGCAAGGACCTGGGGCGGAACGAGCTGGTGGTGCACCAGGGCGAGGACGAATCGCTGCTCTACAGCCCCGGAGCCGTGGGCTCGGAAGTCACCTGGCTGGCGGGCCATCCGCCAGTGGCGGAGGGCGAGCCCCTCGAATGCCAGGTGCGGCTGCGCCATCGCCAGCCGCTGCAGGACTGCCGGCTGACGCTGACGGACGGCGTCGCCCACATGGCCTTCGCCAGGTCCCAGCGCGCGGTGACACCGGGCCAGTCCGCCGTGTTCTACCAGGGACGGGTGTGCCTGGGCGGGGCCATCGTGGACGGGCCGGAGGCGTAAAATTAGAAATGGACATCGCCGAACAAGCATGTTATAATAATACCAGAAAATACATCAGGGAGGCCGTGTTATGAATACCAAGAGCAAAATCTGGCAGATTGTGCTGCTGGTTCTGTTGGTAGCAGCCATTATCGCCATACTGCTGTTCAACAACAAGTTGAACGCCAGCAAGGAGTCCCTATCCGCCACCATGACTCAGCTGACGCAGGAGCAGGAAAATGCCGCGGCGCTGCAATCGGATCTGGACGCGGCCAGAGCTGAGCTGGAGGCTATCGGCGGCCAGCTGGAAGAGGCCCAGGCCACGGCCGAGCGGCTCTCCGGGGAGCTGGAGGCCGGCCAGGCCAACGCCGAGCAGCTGCAGGGCGACCTGGACGCCGCCAACGCCCGGGTGAGCGAGCTGGAAGCCGCCGCCGAGGAGACCGAAGCCCGCATTGCCGAGCTGGAGGCCGCCACCAGCGAGCGGGACGAGACCATCGAGGGCCTGAACGCCACCGTCGCCGAGGCCCAGGAGCAGGTGGCCGGGCTGCAGTTCTCCGCGCTGCGCGCCTCCCTCAAGACCCTGCTGGCCAGGATCGGGACCGCCCAGGCCGGCGCTGAAGCGCCCGCCGTGGATGTCGCCGCCGTGCAGGAGCAGATCGACGCGGTCGTGAACGACACGTCCGAGGAGACCACCACCGCGCAGCGCGTGGAGGCCCTGGAGGCCATCCAGGCGGAGCTGACCGACGCCGCCGAGGCTCTGGGCATCGACCTGAGCCAGGAGGAAGACGAGCAGCCTGACGCCGAGGACGAGCCCACCGCCGAGCAGCTTGCCGCCGAGGATGAGCTGTCCCGGGTGCTGGGCGAGCTGGAGGATTCCATCATCGGCATCGCCGGTCTGCAGGCCGGTGAGGGCGAGGTTTCCGAAGCCGTATCGAAGGTGGATCTGGACGAGGTCCGCCAGGAGATCGACGCCGTGGTGAGCGGCGAGGACATGACGGTCGAGGAGCGCGTCGAAGCGCTGGAGGCCATCCGCGACGGCCTGTATGAGGCGGCTCCGGAGCTGGAGCGCGACACCGGGAACGACGCGGAGCTGGAGGCCCTGCAGGCCCAGTTGACCGCTGCCGAAGAGGGCCTGGAGCAGCTGAACGGCGAGCTGGCCGAGCAGATGGAGACCATCGAGACCCTGACCACCCAGATCGACGAGATGAGCACCCAGGCCGAGACCGACGCCACGCAGCTGGAAGCCCTGCAGGCCCAGCTGACCGAGGCCCAGGCCGAGGCGGATGCCAAGGCCGAGGAGTTGGCCGCCGCCCAGACCGCCTATGAGCAGTATGTGGCCGAGCTGGAGGCCTACCGCGTGCAGCGCGAGCCCGCCAGCGGCGAGGCCCACGTCTCTACCTCTGTCGGCAACGTGATCGAGATCGCCGATGACGGCGTGACCGCCACCTGGGACTACGTGAACCGCGACATCAGCGGCAACGCCGTCACCCTGAGCCTGGTGCTGGACGATGAGACCCTCTACGCCTCCGGCGCCCTGAAGCCCGGCGAGGTCATCGACAGCATCCAGCTGAACAAGGCCCTGGAGGCCGGCACCTATCGCGCCATGGCCGTTACCACCGTGTACGACGCCAACGGCGAGGTGCAGCTGACCAACCGCGTGCCCGTGACCCTGAACGTGGCGGGCTGAGCGGCCGGAAAACCTGAATAGAGAGCTATGGCGGAGCCGCCCCGATGGGATGGCTCCGCTCAGACCGCTGACAAAGCCCACAATCGCAAGAATCCCACCTGATGAAAAAAACGGGTGGGATTCTTGCTTGCCGCGTTGGCAGCGCCTGCAAAATGCGGTCATTTACGACCGGGTAAACTCCCTTTTTTGCAGGCTTGCCGCCTTGCCCTGCAAGCTTTTTCAGCGGCCTCCAGTCTGTTGGTTTGGTCAACATCCTGGGCGGAGCCGCCCCGATGGGACGGCTCCGCTTCTGTGTACGCCGCGGGAGGCGTGCTGAATAGCATAGCATTTCGCTATGGAAATATCGCGCAAGCCGGCCGTTACCCGTTGCGTTTCCCCCGGCGTTGTGTTATGATAAATGAGTAAATTTGCGCGCAAGAGGAGGCGGCGGCATGGTTCGAACGGACACGGTGCCCGAGGCGCTTCGGGCGTTCTTTGACGCTCATCCGAAGCTGGCCCTGGCCTTTTCCGGCGGGGTGGACAGCGCCTATCTGCTCTATGCCGCCGTCGAATGCGGCTGCGACGTGCACGCCTTCTACGCCCGGTCGGCCTTCCAGCCGGCCTTCGAGCGGGAGGACGCCCGCCGCCTGGCGGAGCAGCTGGGGGCGAAAATGACCGTCGTGCCCCTGGACGTGCTGGCGGTGGAGGCGGTGCGGCAGAACCCCGAAAACCGATGCTATCACTGCAAGCGGGCCATCTTCGGCGCGCTGCTGGAGGCGGCCGCCGCCGCGGGCTGCGAAGCCATCGTGGACGGCACCAACGCCTCGGACGACGCCGGGGACCGGCCCGGCATGCGGGCGTTGGCGGAGCTGAAGGTGCTCTCCCCGCTGCGCCTGTGCGGCATCACCAAGGCCATGGTGAGGGAGTACTCCCGGCGGGCGGGGCTGTTCACCTGGGACAAGCCCGCCTACGCCTGCCTGGCGACCCGCGTGCCCAGCGGCACGCTCATCACCCCGGAGGTGCTCGCGCGGGTGGAAGGCGCGGAATCGGCGCTGTTCGCCATGGGCTTTTCGGATTTTCGCGTGCGGGTGTTCCACGACGCCGCGCGCCTGCAGCTGCCCGCGGGGCAGATGGCCCGGGCGCTGGAGCGGCGCGGGGCGATACGGAAGGCGCTGGCCCCGTGGTTTGACATCGTGCTATTGGATTTGAAGGACAGGTGAACGTCTATGGACAGAGAACAGGCGCTTCGCGCGCTGCGCGCCGTGCAGGCGGGGGAGCTGACCCCCGAGGCGGCGCTGGGAATGCTGGCCCAGGCGCCCTATGAGGACATCGGCTACGCCAAGATCGACCACCATCGCGGCCTGCGCAACGGCAGCGGCGAGGTGATCTACGGCGCGGGCAAGACCGCGGAGCAGATCGCGGGCATCGCCGCGCGGATGATCGAGCGCGGGGGCAGCAACATACTGATCACCCGCATGGACGGGGAAAAGGCGGCGGCGGTGGCCCAGGTCGTGCCCCTGTTCTACGATCCCATGTCCCGGGTGGGCGTCGCCAACCGGCAGGAGCAGAAGCTGGTGGGCGGCGTGGTGGTGGCCTCCGGCGGCACCAGCGACCTGCCCGTGTGCGAGGAGGCGGCCCTGACCGCCGAGACCCTGGGCAGCCGCGTCACCCGGCTGTACGACGTGGGCGTGGCCGGGCTGCACCGGCTGCTGAGCCACATGGAGGATTTGCAGTCCGCCCGGGTGGTGGTGGCCGTGGCCGGCATGGAGGGCGCGCTGGCCAGCGTCGTCGGCGGCCTGGTGAGCTGCCCGGTGATCGCCGTGCCCACCTCCGTGGGCTACGGGGCAAACTTCGGCGGGCTGTCGGCGCTGCTGTCCATGCTCAACGCCTGTGCCAGCGGCGTGTCCGTGGTGAACATCGACAACGGCTTCGGGGCCGGGTTCCTGGCCAATCGCATCAATCGCATGAAGGGGATCGACGAGGCGGAGACGCCCAGCGGAGGAAACGACTGATCCATGAGGACGCTTTACATCGAATGCAACATGGGCGCGGCGGGGGATATGCTGATGGCCGCGCTGAGCGAGCTGCTGGACGCGCCGGAGGAATTCATCGATTCCATGAACGGCCTGGGGCTGCCCGGGGTGCGCTTTGCCCGGTCCGCCGCGGAGAAGTGCGGCGTGAAGGGCACCCACATCGACGTGACCGTGGACGGGGAGGAGGAGATATCCCTCGACGTGGACGGGCACGGACACGATCATGGGCATGCACACCATCACGACCACGAACACCACCATGAGCATGACCACGATCATGAGCATGAACACGAGCATGAGCATGAGCACCATCATGACCACGGCCATCATCACCACGCGACGCTGGCGGAGGTGCGGAGGATCATCGACGGCCTGCCGGTTTCCGACCGCGTGAAGGCGGACGCCGGCGCGGTGTACGGGCGCATCGCCAGAGCGGAGTCCGAGGTACACGGCCGCCCCGTGGACCAGATCCACTTCCACGAGGTGGGGGCGCTGGACGCCGTGGCCGATGTGGTGGGCGTCTGCGCGCTGATGGAGCGGCTGGAGGTCGGGCAGGTGGTGGTCTCCCCGGTGCACGTGGGCAGCGGCCAGGTGCGCTGCGCCCACGGCGTGCTGCCGGTGCCCGCCCCGGCCACGGCGCGGCTGCTGGAGGGCGTGCCGATCTATGGCGGCGCGATCCGCGGGGAGCTGTGCACGCCCACGGGGGCGGCGCTGCTGACCCACTTCGCCGACCGGTTTGGCGCCATGCCGACGATGGCTGTGGAGAAGATCGGCTACGGCATGGGCATGAAGGACTTCGAATGGGCCAACTGCGTGCGGGTCATGCTGGGGGAGACCGAGGATGCCGGCGACACGGTGTCGGAGCTGAGCTGCAACCTGGACGACATGACTGCCGAGGAGATCGGCTTCGCCATGCAGGCGCTGCGCGAGGCGGGGGCGCTGGAGGTCTACGCGCTGCCCGCGCAGATGAAGAAGGACCGCCCGGGCACGCTGCTGTGCTGCCTGTGCCCGCCAGAGCGGGAGCGGGAATTCGCGCAGCTGATGCTGAAGCACACCGCGACCCTCGGCGTGCGCTGCCAGACCCTGCGGCGCTACACCCTGCGGCGGGAGGCGGTGACGCTCTCCACACCCTACGGCCCCGTGCGGGGCAAGCGCTCCCGGGGCTTCGGGGTGGAGCGGATCAAGCCCGAGTTTGACGACCTGGCGACCATCGCCCGGCGCGAAGGCGTCGCGCTGAGGGACATCCGCTGGGAGATGGGAGAGGAGGAACAGCCGTGAGTCAGGGCAGAGGCGAACGCCGGCTGAATGTGTCCATCAATTCCCCGGTGGTGCTGGGCTTCGTGGCCGCCTGCCTGGCGGCCATGGTGCTGAACCTGCTGACAGGCGGGGCCAGCAACCGGGTCCTGTTCAGCGTGTACCGGTCGTCGCTGGCCAACCCGCTGGCTTGGCTGCGGATGGTGTGCCACGTGTTCGGCCACGCCGACTGGAACCACCTGCTGAACAACATGATGTACATACTGATCCTCGGCCCGATGCTGGAGGAGAAGTACGGCTCGGCGAACCTGGCCTTCGTCATGCTGGCCGCGGCGCTGCTGACGGGGCTGATCAACTTCGCCTTCTTCCCGGCCACGCGGCTGCTGGGCGCCAGCGGCATCGTGTTCGCGATGATCCTGCTGTCCTCCATCACCCGCACGGAGGACGACGCCATACCTGTCACGTTCATACTGGTGGCCGTGCTCTACATCGGCCAGCAGGTGTGGCAGGCGGTGGCCGTACGGGAGAACGTTTCCTACATGGCCCACATCGTGGGCGGCGCGGTGGGCGCCTGCCTGGGCTTCGCCATGAACCGAATGAAGAAGTGACCGACCACCAAGGAGGCAAACCCCATGTCAGACATCGGAAATTCCAATCGCATCGCCCGGGAGTACATCGACTCCCTGCGCATCGAGACCCGCTACATGGATTCCACCAATCCCACGCTGGACTTCACGCTGTATGGCGAGCGCTTCGCCTCTCCGATCATGACGGCGGCGCTGTCCCACCTGGACCACTTCATGTTCCCCGGCGCGGGGGACGCCCTGGCCGGCGGCGCGGCTCAGGCCAAGGCCGTGCTGTGGTACGGCATGGCCGATGACGACGAGATCGACCGGCTGGCGAAGCCCGGCGCGCGGATGATCGAGATCATCAAGCCCTACAGCGACCGGGATATCATACGACGCAAGATCGCCCACGCGGAGCAGCTGGGCCTGCTGGCGGTGGGCATCGACATCGACCATCCCTTCGGCGAGGACGGCGGCCCGGACATCGTGGACGGCTGGGAGATGACCGCGCTGCGCACCGCGGAGCTGGAGGCGCTCTGCCGCGCCACCCGCCTGCCGGTGATCGTCAAGGGCGTGCTCAGCTGCCGGGACGCCGAGCGCTGCCTGGCCGCCGGCGCGAAGGGCCTGGTGCTGTCCCACCACAACAACCGCATCGAGTATGCCGTGCCGCCGCTGGCCATTCTGCCGGAGATCGCGCGGCTGGTGAACGGCGCGATCCCGATCTTCGTGGACTGCGAGATCCGCACTGGCATGGACGCCTTCAAGGCCCTGGCCCTGGGCGCGACCGGCGTTTGCATCGGCCGCCCGCTGATGACCGCCATCAAGCAGAACGGCGCGGAGGGCGTGCGGGACTACCTGTTCAAGGCCAACGCGGAGCTGGGCAAGGCCATGGCCTACACCGGCTGCACCGACCTGGGCAAAATGGACCCGACGGTGATCCGCAGGGTGTGACGCGCGCCGTGCGGGACGGAGCAGGAGAGGACATAAGGAAAGCGTTTTGTAAACCGCATAGAACATACGAAAATCCCGTGCGCTTGAATCAGTGGCGCACGGGATTGATAATAGAAAAGCGGTAGCAATTGGGGTTGAGCGCCCTGCGCCTTGCTTGCGTAAATCAACGTCCCCTGCAAAGGAAAATTCCCAGCGCTTGAATCAGTGGCGCTGGGAATTGATAATAGAAAAGCGGTAGCAAATGGCCGCCGGCCCTGCCGGCCCCAGCGCTTGAATCAGTGGCGCACGGGATTGATAATAGAAAAGCGGTAGCAAATGGCCGCCGGCCCTGCCGGCGCTCAGGCGAGGATCGCGGCGTCGTTCGCGGTGCGCAGGAAGTCGCGGATCAGCTCGCGGCAGCGCAGGTAGACCTTCTCGCGGGCGTATTCCACGTCGTTCTTCTCCCGCATGGCGCGCTCGTAGGGCTGGCGCAGCTCGGTGCCCACGTTGATCTTGGCGATGCCGGCGCGGATGCCACGGACGATGTAGTCGTTCTCGATGCCGCTGCCGCCGTGGAGCACCAGCGGGATGTCCAGCGCCTTGCGCAGCTGGGCGATGCGCTCGATGTCCAGCTTGGCGGCGGGCTTTTTCTGGTCCTTCAGGTTGCTGGCGATGGCGCCGTGCACGCTGCCCACGGCCACGCTCAGCCAGTCGCAGGCGCTCTCCTTCACGAAGCGCAGCGCGTCGCCCACCTCGGTGAAGCCCAGGCGGCGGGCGAAGATCTCCTCGTAGGGGATGGACGCCTGGCTGGTCTCGTGGCCCATCACCGCGCCCAGCTCGGCCTCCACGGGGATGCCGGCGGCGTGGGCGAGGTCCGCCACGGAGCGGGTGGCGGCGATATTGCCGTCCAGGTCCAGGCGGGAGGCGTCGATCATCACGCTCTGGTAGCCCGCGGCGATGGCCCGGCGAATGATGGGCAGGTAGTCCACCTCCAGGTGATCCTCGTCGATCACCGGCACGTGGTCCAGGTGCAGCAGCGTATGCCCCTCCACCGCGTACTTGCCGTACTCCTCGGCGATGTTCTCCAGGCTGACGGACTCGAATTTCTCCCACTCCAGGCGGGCCACCTGGATCATGGCCACGCTGTTCTCGTCCGCGACGGCCTGGGCCACGGGCTTGAGCATCGGCGGATAGGGAATGTTGAAGGCGGGGACCACAAGCCCGTTTTCAAGGGCCTTGCGCACGGCAGTTTTCGCGTTCATATTGATTCTCTCCTTGGTATCGGCGGCAGTGCCGCCAGAATTTTAGTCAATTAAATAATAGCACGGCCGGCACCGCCCGTCAATTGAAAATCCCTTCCCCTTTCGCGGGTTTCGTGCTACAATAGTACCGCTGACAAAATTTTACGGAGGCGTTGACATGAACCTGAACGAAGCCCTGAACGCGCTCAAGGAGCTGGAAGCCATCCTGCGCGCCTATAACCACGCCCTCGGCTGCCTGAATTACGACGGCGAGACCGTCGCCCCCCGCAACTCAGCCCCCGCCCGGGGCGAGACCATGGCCTTCCTCAGCGGCATCATCCACAACCGGGTCACCTCGCAGGAGACCGGCGAATTGATCGAGACCCTGCTGGCGGAGAAGGACAGGCTGTCCGCGATGGACCTGCGCAAGGTGACGCTGCTCAAGGAGAGCCGGGACGACCTGACCCTGGTTCCCGCCGAGGAGTACATGGCCTACCAGCAGCTGATGGCCGAGGCCATGCAGGTGTGGCACGACGCCAAGCTGGCCAGCGACTTCGCTGCCTATGCGCCTTACCTGGATAAAATCGTCGCCTATAACCGCCGCTTCGCCGAGCGCAAGAACCCCGCCGCCCCTGCCTACGATGTGCTGCTGGACGGCTATGAGAAGGGCCTGAGCCACGAGCGGCTGGATCCCTTCTTTGAGCTGCTACGCCGGGAGCTGACGCCGGTGATCCTGGAGGTGGCCGCCAGGCCCAGGCCGGACACCGCCTTCCTGGAGCAGTCCTATCCCATCCACCTGCAAAAGAAGTTCACCGACCGGGTGATGCAGATCATGGGCCTCGACCGCGACGACTGCGCCGTGGGCGAGACCGAGCACCCCTTCACCGAGGGCTTCAACAAGCACGACGTGCGCATCACCACCCACTACCACGAGGACAGCGTGCTCTCCAACCTGTACAGCGTGGTTCACGAGGGCGGCCACGCGCTGTATGAGCTGGGCGTGGGCGACGAGCTCCAGGGCACGCTCCTGGCCGGCGGCAGCTCCATGAGCATCCACGAGAGCCAGAGCCGCTTCTATGAAAACCTGATCGGCCGCAGCCGTCCCTTCTGCGAGGTGCTGCTGCCCGAGCTGAAGGCGCTGTTTCCCGAGCAGATGGCGGGCGTGGATGTGGAAAAGCTATACCGCGCCGCGAACCTCTCGACGCCCTCGCTGATCCGCACCGAGGCCGACGAGCTGACCTACTCCATCCATGTGATGATCCGCTACGAGCTGGAGAAGGCCATGATCTCCGGCGCGCTGAAGACCGCGGATATCCCCGGCGAGTGGAACCGCATGTACAGGGAATACCTGGGCGTGGACGTGCCCGACGACCGGCGCGGCTGCCTGCAGGACAGCCACTGGTCCTTCGGCGCCATCGGCTATTTCCCCAGCTACGCCCTGGGCAGCGCCTACGGCGTGCAGATGCTGGCGAACATGGAGAAGGACGTGGACGTCTGGGGCGCGGTGCGCAGCGGCAGCCTGAAGCCCATCACCGCGTGGCTGGGCGAGAAGATCCACCACTACGGCCAGCTGCTGACCCCGGACGAATTGGTGCTCAACGGCTGCGGAGGCCCCTTCGACCCCAACTGCTACGTGGCCTACCTGAAGAAGAAGTACGGCGAGCTGTACAACCTGTAAGGCAAAAAGGGCTTGACTCTCACGCTGCGTCAGGGTGTATGATCCCTTTGAAGCAAGGCGCTTGAAGGGAGGCATGGAGGATGATGACGGTACACGAGGTCAGCGAAAAGACCGGCGTGAGCGTGCGGACGCTGCACCACTACGACGGCATCGGGCTGCTGAAGCCCGCGGCGCTGTCGGAGGCGGGCTATCGGCTGTACGACGTCGGTTCGCTGGAACGGCTGCAGCTGATCCTGCTGTTCCGGGAGCTGCAATTCCCGCTGAAGGACATCGGGCGCATACTGGACAGCCCGTCCTTCGACCGGAACCGGGCCCTGGAGCAGCAGATCGAGCTGCTGAAGCTGCGCCGGGAGCACCTGGACAACCTGATCACCCTGGCCAGCGGACTACTCTTGAGAGGAATGAGCCATATGAGTTTTGAACCGTTCGACACGACGAAGATCGACGAGTATGCCGCCGAGGCGCGGCGCAGCTGGGGGAGTACCCCGGCCTGGGAGGAATACGAGGGCAGGCGCAAGGGCCGCAGCCCCGCCGACGAGAAGGCGTTGGGCGAGGGCCTGATGGCGCTGCTGGCCGAGTTCCGCCCGCAGCCGGGGGAGGCCGCTGACGGCGCGCGGGCCCAGGCGCTGGTGGAGCGGCTTCGGGACTACATCACCCGCCACTACTATGACTGCACGCCCCAGATCCTGCGCAGCCTCGGCGCGCTGTACGCCGGGGAGGGCCGCTTCGCCGAGAACATCGACGCCGCCGGCGGTCCCGGGACGGCGGATTTCGCCGCCCGGGCCATCGAGGCCTGGTGTGAGCGGCACCCGCAGTAGCCCGGAACAGCGCCCGCCGGCCAAATATCCAAAACTTTTCACAATGTTTGCTTGTCTGGCGGCGCGCTTTGTTGTATAATAACTATTAGCGCATCCTTGCCACGGTTAACCGGCCGTGGCCGAAGTCCATAAGGAGGTGAAAAAGAACATGAACCAGTATGAAGTCATGTACGTCATCGATCCTGCGCTGGAAGACAGCGCCAGGACCGAGCTGATCAACCGTTTTTCCGAACTCGTGAAGAAGAATGGCGGTGAGGTGGATCGCGTAGACGAGTGGGGCAAGCGCCGCCTGGCCTATGCCATCCAGTATAAGACCGAGGGCTACTATGTGCTGATGTACATCAAGGCTCCCGCCGAGCTGCCCCGCGAAATCGAGCGTAACATGCAGATTTCCGACAGCGTGCTGCGTTACCTGACCGTGCGTTACGAGGGTGAGCTGCCCGCCAAGCGCGAGCCGCTGAGGCCCTACGCCGCCCGTGAGGCCGCTGCTCCCGCCGCCGAGGCACCCGTGGCTCCCGCCGAGGAAGCCCCCGCTGCCGAAGCGCCCGCCGCTGAGGTCGTCGACGACGAAAAGCCCGAGTCTGAGGCCGAATAACAGCGTCCCACAAAGGATGGTGTGAAGTATGAACAAAGTCATCCTGATCGGTAACCTCGCGAATGATCCCGAGGCCCGCACCACGCAGAGCGGAATCTCCCAGTCGACCTTCCGCATCGCCGTGCAGCGCCGCTTTGCCAACCAGCAGGGCGTGCGCGAGGCGGACTTCTTTACCGTGATCGCGTGGCGCCAGACCGCCGACTTCTGCAACCGGTACCTCGCCAAGGGGCGCAGGGTTGCGGTGGAAGGCAGCATCCAGAACCGTTCCTATGATGCGCAGGACGGCTCCAAGCGCTATGTGACCGAGATCATCGCCGAAAATATCGAAGCCGTGGGCAGCCGCGACGAGGCTGCCGGAGCCCCGCGTCCCCGTGACAACGGCCCGACCCCCCCGCCCGCACGGCCCGCAGCCCCTGCGATGAACGACTTCACCGAGGTCGACGACGACGAGCTGCCCTTCTGAGCAGCCGCTTGAAGCGTCGGTCCTTCCGGCCTGTGGCATTGCCACGGCAAATTCTTCTTTGGGAATGCCCTGAGGCATCCCCTTATATCCGAAAAGGAGGAACAGGAACATGTCTGAAGAGAGAGGCGAGCGCATTCGCCGTCCCCGCGGCCGCAAGCCGCGCAGGAAGGTCTGCGCGTTCTGCGTAGACAAGATTCAGCACATTGATTACAAGGATGTGGCCAGGCTCCGCCGTTTCACCAGCGAGCGCGGCAAGATTCTGCCCCGCCGCATGACCGGCACCTGCGCGAAGCATCAGCGTCAGCTGTCTACGGCCATCAAGCGTGCCCGTACCATCGCCCTGATGCCCTACGTGTCCGACTGATCATATATGTGATGAGCCAAGGCCCCTTCCCATGCGGAAGGGGCCTTGATTTAATTCGTTGAAAAACCCCGCAAACACAAAACAGCCCCCGGCGTTCTCGCCGGAGGCTGTTTATGCGCCATAGTGGTCAGATATAGTCGCCGTAGATCTCCCGGTACTTGGAGGGGGAACAGTTCCTGGCCTCCCGGAAGACCCGGTTGAAGGTGGCGATGCTGCCGAAGCCGGCGTTGACGGCGATCTCCTGGATGGGCGTGCGGGAGTGGATCAGCTGGTCCTCGGCCATGGAGAGCCGCTTCTGGCGCAGGTACTCCGAAAAGGAGGTGCCCAGCTGCTGCTTGAAGATGCGGGAGAAGTAGTACTTTGAAAAGCCGGTGAAGGCGCTGACGTCGCTGAGGGAGATGTCCCGGGTGAAGTTCTGGTCGATGTACAGGCGGGCGCTGTCCACGATCTCCGGGTCCATTCGCCGCTGGCCCGCGTCGTGCTGGAAGCCCTGCTGGGCGTAGTGCTGGCCGATCAGCACGTACATCTGCAGCAGGTAGGAGTAGCACAGGGAGTTCCACAGGGGGTCCTTGCGCTCGTAGCATTCCACGGTCTGCGTCAGCAGCTGGCGGACCTTCTCCTGGAAGGCGGGCTGGCCGGTGACGTAGATGGGGCTCTTGAGCAGGCCGTTGATCAGCTGCATGTCCCGCATGCCGAAGATGCTGTCCGGCTCGAACAGCAGCAGGTAGCGGGAGCTGCCCTCCTCCATGACCAGGTCGTGGGCGTGCTCCGGCGGCACGATCAGCGCCTCGTCCGCCTGGACGCGGTAGACGCGCTCCGGCAGCGTGTAGATTACCTCGCCCTTCAGCGGCATGATGATCTCCACGGCGGAGTGGCTGTGGCTCTCAAAGTGCCAGAGGATGTCCGAATACCAGATCCGCAGGGAGGCGTGCTCGATGTAGGTGACGTACTCGTGCTTGCCCCGCATGATGCGGAACCCGTCCGGGAAGCGGCTTCGGGACATGACCGGCTTTTTCGGCAGATTGTTATCCATGTTCTTCACCATCCTCAATCGGCGTTCAGCCCTTCACGCTGCCCAGCACCATGCCGGTGACGAAGTAGCGCTGCAGAAACGGATAGACGATCAGTATCGGCACGGTGGATATGACGGTGATGGCGCAGCGAATAGTGACGGAGGTGGTCTTGGAGCTGGCGGAGCTTGCCAGCGCGTCGACGGAGGCGTTGGCGGCGTTGGCGCTGGACTGGGTGGTGGCCAGCTTCATCTTCAGCAGGTACTGCAGGCTGTGCAGGTTGGCCTTGCTGGCGTTGTAGAGGTGGGTGTCGAACCAGCTGTTCCAGCTGCCCACGGCCACGAACAGCGCCACCGTGGCCAGCACCGGCTTGCACAGCGGGAAGATGATCTGCCAGTAGATGCGGATGTCCCCCGCGCCGTCGATGCGGGCGGATTCCACCAGCGCCTCCGGAAGTCCCGCGATGTAGGTGCGCAGCACGATCATGTTGAAGCAGCTGAACATCGTGGGGATGATGTACACCCAGTAGCTCTTCTGCAGGTGCAGCGTCTTGGTGATCAGCAGATAGTTGGGGATCAGGCCGGCGTTGACGTACATCGTCAGCACCAGCATAGTGGTGATGATCTTGCGCAGCACGTACTCCTTGCGGGTCAGCGTGTAGGCCAGCATGCCCGTCCACAGCAGGTTCAGCAGCGTGATGACGACCGTCTTGCTGGCGGAGATCCAGGCGGCCTGGTACACGGCGGGATCCTGGAGGATGGACTGGTAGCTCTTGAAGCTGAACACCCGGGGCCACAGGCCGATGCCGCCCTTCAGCGCGTCCGTGCCGTCGTTGAGGGAGTAGGCCACGGTGTTGATGACGGGGTACAGCGTCACGAACATCAACACCGTCAGGAGGAGGGTGTTGACGATCGGGAATACGACGTCGTAGTGCTTTCGCGGCTTGATGTCATGATAGGCGTTGCTTGTCATGGATCGTTCCCTCCTTTCCTAAACCAGCGTGTCCTCGCCGAGCCGTTTGGCGATGAAGTTGGCTCCGACGAGCAGTATGATGGCGACCACGCTCTTGAAGATGCCGGCGGCGGTGGCGACGCCGAAATCCATGTTCTGGGTGCCGTATTCCAGCACGAAGATGTCGATGGTGCGGGAATACGCCGCGGTCAGGCCGTTGCCCAGCAGGTACTGGATCTCAAACCCGGCCTCCATCAGATGGCCGATGTTCATGATCAGCAGGATCACAAAGGTGCTCTTGATGCCTGGCAGCGTGACGTGCAGTATCTTCTGCAAGCGGCCGGCGCCGTCGATGGAGGCGGCCTCGTAGAGGGCCGGGTCGATGGAGGTCATGGCGGAGATGTAGATGATGGTGCCCCAGCCGACCTCCTTCCACACGTTGATCACGCCCACCAGCCACCAGAAGTACTTGCCCTCGCCCAGCCAGAACACCGGCGATTTGACGATGCCCAGGCGCAGCAGCAGGTCGTTCACGGGGCCGTTGCTGGAGAAGATGTTCTGGGCCATGGCCACGACGATGACCATGCTCAAAAAGTGGGGCAGGTAGGTGACGGTCTGCACCGTGCGCTTGAAGGCCTTCTGGCGCAGCTCGTTCAGCAGCACGGCCAGCAGCACGGCGGACACCGTGCCGAACACCAGGTTGATCACGCTCATGGCCAGCGTGTTGCGGATGGCGATGAAGAAGTCCTGGCGGCTGAACAGCCACTTGAAGTTGTCCAGGCCGTTGAAGGGCGTGATGCCCCGGGCGACCAGCTTGCGGTTCCCGTAGTCCTTGAAGGCGTTGATCCAGCCCCACATGGGGAAGTAATTGAACAGCAGCACGTACAGGAAGATGGGCACGGACATCAGCGCCAGCTGCCACTGGGTGGCCAGACGCGAAAAGAAGCCCCTTTTCTTCGGGCTGCCATACCTCGTGGTATCGCTCATCAGTATTCCCCCCGGTAATCAGTCTCGCATGGTTTTTCAAATCCCGATCTGTTCCGCGGCGCCAGTTTGGAATTTGAAAAACCAAGGGGAGAGAGAGGCTCTCTCCCCTTGATGGAAGGTCCGTCAGTCGGCGTAGTAGGCGTCGACCAGCTTCAGGATCTGCTCGTGCATGAAGTCGGCGTAGATATCCGCGCTGGGCGTGATGTCGGCCACGAAGGCGTCCCACTTGGCGTCGAACTCCTCGTCGCTGGCCATGATGATGCCGGGCAGCTGCTCGTCCTGGATCCTCAGATAGTCGTCATAGTCCTTCTGGATGTCGGCCTTGTCGATCTGCCAGGCCTCGCCGTAGGGCGCCAGCTCGATGGGCGGATTCACGAAATCGCCGAACTTGCTGTAGCCGTAGTGGCTCAGGAACTCCTTGTCGTAGTCATTCATCAGGCCGAACACGATCTCGTCCTGGTTGGCGGGCTCCCAGCACTGGCCGGCGAAGTCGCCCTCCATGATGTAGCCCTGGCGCTTCGGGCTGCTCTCGAAGAAGGCGCGGGCCTTGTTGTGGCGCTGCCATTCGATGTCCTGGGTGTTGGCGAACTGCTCGAAGGTCATGGTCAGGCGGCCGTCCTCGACGGAGTAATCCTCGCCCTCGACGCCCCAGTTCAGCAGCAGCTGCCAGTCATAGTCCAGCATGCGCTCCCACATGGCGATGATGCGCTCGGGATACTTGCAGCTCACGGAGATGCCGAAGCCGCGGTCCAGGTTCGGCAGGGAGCCGTTCACGTAGTGCTCCTCGATGGTCCAGCCCTCGGGCAGCACGTCCGCCACGTCGTCCTCGTCGTACACCAGGCCCAGAGCCACGTAGGTGTTCTCGTACTTCTGGTCGGTCAGCAGCGCGTTGGTGGCGTCGTTGAAGTCCCAGGTCTGGTCGAACATGCCCAGCACGATGCCGCTGGACAGCTGGTTGATGTACTGGTCATAGCTCATGACGAAGGTGTCCTGGCTGATGATGCCCTTCTTGAACTCCTCCTGCAGCTTCTTGTAGTAGGCCTTGGCATAGGGCTGGTTGATGAAGGTTTCGGTGGCGTAGTCCTCGGAGTTGATGTCCACCAGCACCTCGCCGTCGTTCGGGCGGCCCATCAGGTGCTGCACGGGGTTGATCAGGCAGAAGTGCCGCCAGCCTTCGCACAGGATGTCAAAGCCGATGTAGGGGGTGCCGTCCGCGTTGGTGGGATTCTCGGCGATGAAGCGCTCGATCAGGTCGAAGTATTCGTCCAGGGTGTGGATCTCCGGATAACCGGCCCAGGCGAGGACCTGCTTCTGGATGAAAAACGCGGGGCCGTTGACGGAGTTGACGATCTGCTCGCCTTCACCGAGGCCGTAGTTGGGGATGATGTACATCACGTCTTCGCCGGTGATCTCGTCCTTGGTGATGACGCGGTTCTTCTGCGGCTCGATGTGGGCCCACAGGTTCGGGGTGTCCTCGGGGTTGATATAGTCCAGCAGGTTGATCAGCGCGCCCGCGTCGATCAGGGTCTCGGCGCTGTTGCCGCCGTCGAACAGGTCCGGCAGGTCGTCGAGGTCCTGCAGCTTCAGGCCCAGGGTCTCGTCCAGGTCGCCGGCCAGGAACTCAAACTCGAACTTGATGCCGAATTCTTCCTCGATCTTCTTGTAGATCTTGTTGTCCTCGTAGGGCTGGTCGCCGGGATCGCCGCGGAACGCGGTCAGCGTGATGGGCTCAAGCGCCTCGCCCTCCGCGATGGCGGTGGGCACCAGGGCGATGGCCAGCGCCAGTATAAGCAGTACGGACAGCAGTTTCTTCATCATGAACAGCCTCCTTGATGTTGATTTCGAGCGAAAACGCTCTGTGCCATCTATTATAACGGGGCTGTAACAGGGTTTCAACAATCGCCTGCTCATCGGTTGCGCTGGCATTTATCGACGGTTGCTATTCTGTAATTGAGGCACAATTATGCACAGTATTTTGGGAAAATGTCCGGTTTTCTGGCAGCGGAATCGTTTTCGATTGCAAAACTGAGAAGATTTGCACGATGAAATCCCGCGCGTTTTGGATCGTGCCCAGCGATGTGAAGCGTCGAACTTGCTAGAAAAACGGATAATGATCAGGTGCCGCTGATTTGGATAATCCCACCCCCGGTCCCGCGGCGCCCTTTCCGGCATCTGTCATAGGCAGATTTCCCGATTAACCGCCAGATGCCGGGATTGAAATGGGGCGCGGAGGGGGAAAGTTCAGGCGCGGTGGACGCCCTTGTAGACGTTGACGATGAAGGCCTGGGCGTTGGTCACGATGCTGCGGGCGGAGAGGCTGCCACGGTCGCCCAGCTTGTTCACGGCGAATTCCGAGATGTCCACGCTGTAGAAGTAGACCTGGCGGACGGTGCCGTCCGGCATCACCCGGAAGGAGGGCGTCATGTTGCCGGTGGCGATGGTGTGCAGCGTGGAGGCCATGCAGATGACCGTGGTGGCCCTGCGCACGCAGTCGCGCATGGCGTTCTGGGCGTCATACACGTCGCCGTGGATCTCCGGCAGGGGTCCGTCGTCCCGGATGGAGCCCCCCAGCACGAAGGGGATGTTGTGGCGCACGCAGCTGTAGATGATGCCGTTGTCGATGCCCTCCGCCTCGATGAAGCGGGCAATGGAGCCGTGGCGGCGCACCCGGTTCAGCGTATCCAGGTGGTTGTAGTGGCCCATGGGGCGGCTGCGCTGGGTGTAGATGTCCTGGCCCAGGGCGGTGCCCAGCCAGGCGCCCTCCAGGTCGTGGGTGGCCAGGGCGTTGCCCGCCAGCAGGCCGTGGACGTAGCCCTCGGCGATCAGGCCGGCGAAGGCGTCCCGGGCGTCGTGGTCGAAGGCGCAGGCCGGGCCCATGACCCACAGGATGCTTCCGTGGTCGCGCTCGTAGCGCAGCAGGTCGTACAGCTGGTCGTAGTCGATGGAAAAGGCGGTCTCCCGGGAGCGGCCCTGGCGGAAGGCGAACACGTCGGGGCTGTCCGCGTCTTCCTCCCGGAAGCCGTGAGGATAGACGTAGATGCCCTCGCTGGCGTCCTCGGTGCGGCCGATAAATACCTCGTCGCCCCGGCGGATGTTCCGAAACTCCACCACGTGGACCTTGCCCTCCCGGTAGACGGTCACGCAGTCCATGCGGCTCTCCTCGGCCAGCAGCCAGCGCCCGTCCACCTTGAAGTACTCCGGAAAGATGGTGGTGGCGTGGTAGTTGTCGGGGACCACGCCGTCCTGGGGCGCGGGCAGGCGGCGGGCATCCGGCGCGTTCGCCAGGAAGGGCTGGGAAAAGTCCGGCGGAAGGTAGGGGGTCAGCTTGAAGGACATGATTCATCGCTCCCGTTAAGCGCCGGTGTGCCGCGCAGATCCCGATGAAAAGGCCGCGGCAGAGCCGGCGAGGTGTTCTGCATCATTATAGCGCATTTTTGCGCCGGCTGCAACGCTGGCGGCCCAAAAATGGCGTCATTTGGACGGCGATTGCAACATTTTGCCCGAAAATATGCCGTTTTCTTAATACGGCAGGCGATAAAACCGGCTTGAATGAAAACGTTTGTGAGGATTGCCAGTTTTAAAAAGTGCAATTTCACAAGAAAAATCTTGCAAATTTACGTTGATTTTGCTATATTGATCCCGTCATCGCGCAGGAAGCGCGGTGTAGTGATTCCAACAGGAGGTAACGATCATGGCTAAGATCAATCAGCAGATGGTTTTGCAGTTTGATGGACAGGAATTCGATCTGGGCGCCGTCGAGGCGAACGTGAAGAAGGATTGGAAGGATGCCGGCAGGAAGCTGACCGAGATCCAGACCTTGGACATCTACGTGAAGCCCCGGGAAGCCAAGGTCTATTACGTCGTCAACAAGGAAGTTGAGGGCAAGGTCGACCTGTAATTCCAGGACCGAACGAACCGCGGTTCATTGCGCATCGGCAATGGGCCGTCATTTGTTTTTGGCGCGCTGTGGCCGGGATGGGGATATGCGTCCCGGCGGCTTCCCGGAGAGCATCGAGGCTTCATCTCTTCTGCCACGGCTTTTGCAGAATGTCCCCGGGTCTCAGGCTTTCCGGCGGCGCTTTGGAGAACGATCCGGGCCTTATTCCTCCCGGTGGGCGTCCTTCCAGGCCTCGATGGCCTCGAGGCGGCGGGCCAGCTCCGCCTCCTCGCCCTGGCCGGCGGGACGGTAGTAGCGCTTTCCCGCCAGGGAATCGGGCAGGCAGCGCATGGCAGTCAGCTTTTCCTCGGCGTCGTGGGCGTACTGGTAGCCCTTGCCGTAGTCCAGCTGGCGCATCAGGCCGGTGACGGCGTTGCGCAGGTGGAGGGGCACGGGCTCGGCGACTTCCTTTGAGGCGTCGGTGCGGGCGGTCTCATAGGCGGCGTACAGGGCGTTGGATTTGGGGGCCAGGGCCATGTAGACCACCGCCTGGGTCAGGTGCACGCTGCACTCCGGCATGCCGATCAGCCGGCAGGCCTGGAAGGCGGCCACGGCCTGCTCCAGGGCCCGGGGATCGGCCAGGCCCACGTCCTCGCTGGCAAAGCGGGTGACGCGGCGGGCGATGTAGATCGGGTCCTCGCCGGCTTCCAGCATCCGGGCCAGCCAGTACACCGCGGCGTCCGGGTCGGAGTTGCGCATGGACTTGTGCAGCGCGGAGATCAGGTTGTAGTGCTCCTCGCCGCTCTTGTCGTACAGCAGGGACTTGCGGGAGGTGCACTGCGCCAGGGTCTCCTCCGTCACGGTGACGCCGCCATCAGCGTCCAGGTCGCCGTTGAGCACGGCCATCTCCAGCGTGGAGAGGGCGGCGCGGGCGTCGCCGTTGGCGAACACGGCGATGCGCGCCAGCAGGGCGTCGGACAGGGAGACCTCCTGGCCGCCGAAGCCCCGGGGATCCGTGAGCGCCCGGCGCAGCAGCGCCGTCAGCTCCTCCGTCTCCAGCGCGCGAAGCACGAACACCTTGCAGCGGGACAGCAGCGCGGCGTTGACCTCGAAGGAGGGGTTCTCCGTGGTGGCGCCGATCAGGATGATGCTGCCCTTTTCCACAAAGGGCAGGAAGGCGTCCTGCTGGGCCTTGTTGAAGCGGTGGATCTCGTCCACGAACACGATTGTCCGCTCGCCGAAGCGACGGTTGTCCTCCGCCTGCTGCATCACGCCGCGGATCTCCTTGATGCCGCTGGTGACGGCGGAGAAGTCGATGAAGGCGGCCTTCGTGTGGCGGGCGATGATGCGGGCCAGGGTGGTCTTGCCCACGCCGGGCGGTCCCCAGAAGATCATGGAGGATACCTGGTCGCCCTCGATCAGCCGCCGGAGCACCTTGCCCTCGCCCAGCAGGTGCCGCTGGCCGACGAACTCCTCCAGCGTCTGCGGGCGCAGCCGCGCCGCCAGGGGCTGGGAACCTGAATCTGCGAACATCGACATCTGCTCCATGAGCGGGACCTCCTGCGGTGGGATGCCTTCATTATAGCCTCATCGCCGCGCAAGTTCAAGGGGCGGGGCTTGAACCCGGGCCGGGTTTGTGGTAGAGTATTGAGAGGAAGGGAGAGGGGA
>JAUMVG010000069.1 GCA_030530315.1 Clostridia bacterium
GATATTTTATATTTTTTTCGTGTCGCTCTACCCCCCCCACGGCCAAACCCCCGGCCCGCCCCCCCCGGCGGCCCCCCGCGCCGGTGTTTTGGCGACATGGAGAATGGGTATGAAAATGCAGGGGCGCCGACGCGGCGCCAGCCCGGGTACACTGCTACGCAATGTACTTCAGGCAGACGCCGCGTCGACGCCCCTTTGCTTATGCCTCGGGAATCGCCTCGGGAACGGCTTGGGCCTGCTCCTCGCTGTTCAGAAGGGCGAAATAGTGGTCATGGGCCTTCTGGTATTCGCGGTTGAAGGATTCGTCCTTGCCGGCGTGAAGCTCGGACACATAGTCGTGGATCTGGTGCTTGAGCTCCGGGCGCACCCTCGCGATGGTGGCGACGCCCACGTTGGAGCAGACGTCCGAAATGCGCTCGATGTCGGAGAGCAGGTTCAGGAATTCCGTGCCTGCCAGGACGGAACACTGGCGCAGGCGCAGGCGCTCCAGGTGGTTCTCGCGCAGGGCGTTCACCATGTCGTCCACGACCTCCTCCAGCGGTTCGATGTGCTGGGCGGAGGCGATGTCGCACTTCTTGAAGGCATTGCCTGTGCACTCCAGTATGCGCTCGATCAGGCCGCGCAGCACAGCCAGCTCCCGAAGGGCGTATTCAGAAAAGTTGCGCTCGGCCGTGTGCATCTTCTCGGCGCACTCGGAGATGTTCATGGCGTGGTCGCCCAGGCGCTCGAACTCGGTGATGGCGGAGTAGTAGTGATTCATGATCTCCACCTCCCGCTCCGCGGTCAGGTGGGCGGACAGCTGGACCAGGTAGTTGCTGACCCGGTCGGCCATCAGGTCGATGAGCTCCTCGTCCGCGCGGACCTTGCCCACGGTCCCGGAGTCGAACTTCCTGATCACGTCGAAGGCTCGATGGATGTTGTTCTCAGACAGGCGGAACATCTCCAGCAGCACGTCGTAGCAGCTGTTCAGCGCGAGGGCGGGGGTGCTCATGAACACGGGGTTCAGCGCGTCCAGCTTGCCCAGCTCGGCGAGCTCCTCGCTGCTCTTCTGGGGCGCGGGCTCGTCCTTCACCAGCTTGCGGCTCAGCTTCTCATACACGCCCAGCATGGGCAGCATCAGTATGGCGCAGGTCAGGTTGAACACGGTGTTGGTGTTGGCGATGTGGCCGGAGTAGACGACGCTGTTCCACAGCTTGTCCAGCAGGCCCAGCCGGTGGGCCAGGTTGACGAACACCAGGATCAGCACCGTTTCGCTGAGGTTGAACAGGATGTTTACCACGCCGACGCGCTTGGAATCCGGCTTCGCGCCGATGTTGCAGACGATGGCGGTGGTCACGCAGTCGCCCAGGTAGATGCCCACCAGCACCGCGTAGATGGCGTTGAAGGTGAGCTGGCCCGAGGTGGAAAACGCCTGCAATATGCCGATGGTGGCCGAGGAGCTCTGCAGCACGAAGGCCACGCCGGCGCCGATCAGGTAGCCGATCACGGGGTTTTCACCCAGTCGGGAGAACAGAGCTTCGATGATGCCCGTCTCCGTGAGGGTGCTAACGGCCTCCGTCATGTTCAGAAGGCCGGAAAACAGTATGCCGAAGCCGATCAGTATGCGGCCGATTTTTTCGCCGCCGCGGATCTTGTGGGTCATGATCAGCACGATGCCGATGATCAGCGTCAGCGGGGCGAGGGTGGAGGGCTTGAAGAACTGGAGGAAAGAGGTCCCGGAGGTGTTCAGGTCCAGCAGGCGGATGATCTGGCCCGTGACGGTGGTGCCGACGTTCGCGCCGATGATGATGCCCAGGGACTGGTGCAGCGAGATGATGCCCGCGCCCACCAGGCCGGAGGTGATGACGATGGTCGCCGTGGAGGACTGGATGACCGCCGTCATGACCAGTCCCAGCAGGAAGGCCTTGACCGGCGTTCCGGTGACCTTCTGCATGATATTCTTCAGCGCGCCGGAGGAGCTCTCCTTCAGGCCGTCGCCCATCATGCGCATGCCGTAGAGGAACATGGCGAGGCCGCCGAACAGCGTGATGATATTGAATATGCTCATCGTTTCATTCCAATCGCTATAATAATTCTTTTTATTATACCAATTTAATATTATCATAAGGTGAGTGTACATACAACGTAAAACGTGTTATTGTTTTTCTTGCAAACCGTTAATTGTGGCGAAAGTATGACCGGGAATCGCCATTTGACCGTAGAATCATTGTATGGTAGAATGGATGAAGGAAATGGCGCGCGCACCAGAGGCAGGCGTAGGGAAAATGCCGGCTGGGATCCGCGCGCATTGCGACGGGAAGCGGAGGGAAAAAGCATGGCCGATATGACCACGAGCGTGCAGATCGTACTGCCCCAGCACTGCAACGGCTATAAGAAGCCCCGCCTGTTCGGCGGACAGATCATGGCCTGGATCGACATCGTCGGCGCGGTGGCGGCACGCAGGTACACCCACCGGGCCGTGACCACCGTGTGCGTGGACAACCTGAACTTCCTGAACCCGGCGTTTCTGAACGACACCGTGGTGCAGGAGGCGGTGGTCACCTGGACGGGCAAGACCTCGCTGGAGGTGCGGGTGGACAGCTATGTGGAGAAGCTGGACGGGAGCCGAGAGCGGGTGAACCGGGCCTACGTGGTGTTCGTGGCCCTGGACGACAACGACAGGCCCGCCGAGGTGCCGCCCTTCGTGCCGCAGACGGACGCGGAAAAGCGGGAGTACGCCGCGGCCCTGGAACGGCGGCGCATACGGCTGCAGCGGTGAGGCGCGGCCGGAAGCCCTGGGATATGAAGAGTATACTCTGAAACCGCGGAAGAGGAGTGATGAAATGATACAACTGATGCACAAGCGAATCGACCCGGACAATATGCCGGTGCTCTACGATGAGCCCTTCACCCGGGAGAGCTTCGAGGAGAATTTTGAGGTACGGGACGGCGACTGGCGCGTGGAGCACGGCTGGCTGATCGGAGAGAGCCGCAGGAACTTCGCCTCCATGGCGATCATGAAGCAGAGCTTCTTCGGCCCGGTCTGCCTGGACTTCTACGCCAAGGTGCTCAAGCCCTGCACCCACGACATCAACTGCATGTGGTCCGGCAGCTGGGACGAGGCGACCAACAGCCGCGCCCTGGCTTACGTGGCGGGCATCGGCGGCTGGTGGGACGGCAAGGTCGGCTTTGAGAAGAGCCCGGAGTACAAGCTGAACTGCGGCACGAAGCTGCTGGATTTCAGCCCGGACAGGGTCTACCACATGCAGTGCGGCAGCATTGGCGGGCACGTGTTCGTCGTCGTGGACGGCAAGCTGGCCATCGAGGCCACCGACCCGGACCCGATCGACCAGGACAAATACGGCAGGGTGGGCTTCGAGGCCTACTGCACCCGGGTGGCGGTGACGGACTTCAAGGTGCGCCGCGCCGTTTGGGAGGACGCGCAGCAGAGCTATGTGCCTGAATTCTGAGACCCGTTGCAGGGTATCGGAGGGTGAACCCAAAATGGTTCTTCCCGGGACGTTGTGGGATTGGACGATATGTTTTTTGCAAGCATATATAGATCCTTCGCTCAGGATGACGGGGATTGCGATTCGTTGTCATCCTGAGCGAAGCGTTTGCGTAAGCATAGCGCAGCGAAGGATCTGTGGGTTTCGTCAGCAAACAGTGTTGAAAAGGAATAACCAAGGGTGATTTCGCGTACCCATCAAGTTTCCGTGAAAAGCAAAAACCGCCGGCGGATTCCAATGGAATCCGCCGGCGCTGTCGTCGGTTGAGTTTCCGAAATCAAGCCGCGGGTTCGACCTCTTCCTCGGCCTCCTCGGCGAGGATCTGGGTGGCGAAGCCGTGGGGCTCGCCGTACATGTCGGCGCTGATGACGCCGCCCAGCTCGTCGGTGATGTAGGCCACGACCGCCTCGTCCATCGGGATGCCGGTGTCGAAGCCGGAGCCTTCGCTGTAGGCGCGGTTGAACACGTTGTAGGTGTCGCCGCCGGCAGCGCAGAAGTTGTTGGTCACGACCGCGTAGGTGGCGGCGGGATCAAAGGCCTCGCCGTTGATGGCGGTGATGGTCACGCGCTGGATGGAAGCGGGCGCGAAGTAGGAGGACTCCTTGCCGTTCAGGGAGTACACATCGCCCTGGTCATAGGGGATGGTGGTGTCCAGGACCCACTCGATGCCGCTGGTCTGCGGATAGCCGCCGATGGCCTCGGGGGTGGAGAAGGTGGACGCCTCCAGCGCCTCCAGCAGCTCCTCGCCGGTGACGTAGATCACGGCGACGGTGTTGCCGAAGGGCAGCACGGTGTTGATGTCCTTCATGGTGACGTCGCCGGCCTCGATGGTGGCGCGGATGCCGCCGCCGTTGGTGATGCCGACCACCTGGTTGGGCTCAACCTGCTCGATGCCGCCTTCCTTGACGACGCTCCACACCATGGCATCGGTGATCAGGTCGCCCAGGTTGGTCTCCTCGGTGCGGTTGCCGGGGGCCTTTTCGCCGTTCAGCAGCACCTCGGTGGTGGCGAAGGCGGTGTTGTACACCTCGTCGATGGAGGTCATGATCTCCTCGGCCGTGGCGGCGACTTCCTCGTCCTTGGCCAGGGTTGTGGTGGCCAGCAGGAAGTTGTCCTCGATGGCCTTGGTCTCATTGTCGATCACGATGACGCCGATGTTGGCGAACTTGGTGCCGGTGGACTGCACGGGCTGGCCGGCCTCGGCGGCGGTCATCACGGTGTGGGAGTGGCCGTCGATCACGAAGTCGATGCCGGTGACCTTGTCCAGCAGGTCGATGGAGCGATAGCCGTTGGCGGCGGACTCGGTGTCCACGCCAAGGTGCGCCAGGGCGACGACCAGGTCGGGCTCCTCGGCGCGGACCTCGTCCACGGCGATCTGGGCGGCTCCGTACAGGTCGTCAAAGGTGGAGAAGTTGATCTCGGTGATCAGGCCCGGGTTGACCTTGGTGGCCGTCTCGGGGGTTTCGATGCCGACAAAGCCGATCTTCAGGCCGGTGGAGGTTTCGTAGAGGGACCAGCCGGGCAGGATGGTCTCGCCGGTCTCGTCCAGGTACACGTTGCAGCACAGGGTGGTGAACTCGGCCTTTTCCAAGTTCTGCATCAGCTGGGCATAGCCGAAGTCGAACTCGTGGTTGCCCAGGGTGACCACGTCGTAGTGGGCGGCGTTCATCATGGTGATGGCGGTCTCACCCTTGTTGGTGCTGACATAGATGGTACCCTGGCTGAAGTCGCCGGCATCCGCCAGGATGACGTCGGTGGCGCCCAGGCTCAGGAACTTGTCGCGCAGCGCGGCGATGTAGGCATAGCCGTCGATCGCGCCGTGTACGTCGTTGGAGTGCAGGATGATCGTCTTGCCGGTGAAATCGGCGGGAATGGTCTTGACGGCGGGAAGCAAACCGGTGTAGTAGTCGGCGAACGCGGTCGCGCTCATGGTGAAGGCCAGGACCAGCGCCATGATCAGTGCAAACAACCTCTTGCTCATGTGAATCACTCCCGATATTATATTAGTACATTGTACCATTTATAGAATAACGCTTTTGGGTACTTTTTTCAAGACTTTCGGGCGCCAGTGGACAAAAAAAGCGCCGTCCGGCGGTGAAAACGCCTTCCCGACCGCGCAAAACGACGATTGATTCACTCCCGGCACCTTCCGCAGTTCGAGCAGCCGTTGCAGGCCAGTCGCATGCCGCAAGTCTCGCAGCGCTTGCGGAAGCGGGGCACATGGAGCTCCTCCCTGGGGATGGGCAGGCCCAGGGTGTCCCGGAGGTCGAATTGGATGGGACGGCCCTTGTGGTTGAGGCCGGAGAGGTAGGCCTGCCGGGTCTGGGTATCGTTGCCCTCGATCTTATATAGTTTGCCGTCCTTCACGAAGCGCCGCCCGGTGCCGCAGAACACAAATGTCACGTCATAGCGGACGCACTCGTCGTGCAGCGCCTTCACCCACACGTAGTGGCAGGGCCGCGCGCCGCCGTAGTTTTCCCCGTCGCAGAGCACCTGCTCGATCTGCCCCTCCGGCAGATACTTTGCGATGCTCACCGGGCCGATGTAGGGCGCGCACATGATGCCCTTGTGCTTGAAGGGGAGGGACAGCAGCAGGGGAATGCGCTCGTCCGCCCGGCGCTGGTTTTCGCAGGTGACGTTGAACATCACGTTCTCCCAGCCGTCGCCCCAGTCCGGCGGCAGGCAGTCCGCCACCCGCTGGGGACGCTTGGTCAGCAGGAAGAACTTGACGTCGCTCCTTCGCCGGATGATGTCCCAGGCCTCGCCGCGCCAGGGGTCGGCCTCCTCGAGGAAGAAGTCGGAGGTCATGCAGACCCGCAGCATCTCGCCGCTCTTAACCCGGTAACGCCCGCTCCTGTCCTTCGACAGGGGATAGCGAAACCCGGCCTTCGTGCGGTAGATCTCGCCGCCGTCCTTGTCCCGCAGGCCGTCGAGGTAGTACATATAGCAGTTTTGGCAGCCCTCACTACACTTTACGCAGCCGTGCCAGGGGTTCCAGATGTCGTGCACTGTCGGCTCCTTTCGCGCTTCTTTGGGAAATCCGGAAGTTCATTCATCATGCCTCGTCATTGATATTATACCATCCGGGGCGGGTCGCGCAAGGGGGAAATGCCGCCCTGACGGACCGATGAACAGCCGGGCACAGGCGACGCCGCAAAACGCGACGGTTTCCATTCCCGCCCGCGGACATATGTCCTTGCATTGCGGAGGCTTTCATGTTATAATTATGATAAGCAATAAAATGGAGGAGGAATTGACATGGCAGGCATGATGGACGGTCTGAACAAGGTGGTCTCCAAGTTGCAGGACATCGGTGAAAAGGCCGTTGACGGCGCGAAGGAGCTGTACGAAAAGGCAAAGCCGGCGGTGGAGGAAACCTTTGACAAGGTTGCGGACGGCGCGCGCGAGCTGATCGAGAAGGCCAAGCCCGAGGTCAAGCCGGAGGAGGCCAAGAAGAACGAGATCCGCAAGGAGCTCTCCCAGGAGGTCTCCGACCAGGTGAAGGAGATCCGCAGCGCCGTGACCGGCACCGATCCCATACATGATTACATCCAGAGCAAGTACGCCAAGGTGGAGGAGAAGGCCGCCGAGGCGAAGGAGGACGCCGCGGACGCCCTGGAGGGCGTCGCCGACGAGGCCCAGGCTGCTGCCGACAAGGCCGAGAACGCCGCCAAGGACGTGCTGGAGGCCGTGGGCGCGAATGTGCGCAACCTGGCTGAAAAGGTGCAGGGCGTGTTCGAAAAGGCCAAGGAGAACGCGGCCGCCGCGAAGGAAGCCGTCGAGCAGCCGGCGGAAACCGCCGCTGAAGAAGCCAAGGCCGTCTCCGACGAGGCGAAGGAGGCCGCCAAGGAAGCCTTTGAAAAGGTGGGGGAGAGCGTGCTCACCGTCGCCAAGAAGGTGCAGGGCGTGATCGAGCAGGGCGTTGCCGCGGCGAAGGAAGCCGGCGAGGCCGCCCAGGAAGCGGCGGAGCCCGTGCAGGAGGCCGCTGAAGAGGCCGTGGAAAAGGCCGAGGAGATCTTTGAGGGCCCGACCGCCGAGGAGCTGTCCGAGGTGTTTGAAACCCAGGCGCCCGAAGAGCCCGCGCCGGAGGACCCCCGGGAGGCATAAGCCGGCCCCGCGTAAGCAAACCAATCGAGCTGCTCAGCAGCATGAGAAAGGGAGTATGACCCATGATATCCTGGAAAAACCTGGACACCCTGAAGGCCTATGAAAAACTGTCCGGCCTGAAGAACCACGTCAAGCTGTCCGAGGCGATGACCGGCGAGGCCGGCGCGAAGCGCGTGGCCGAGTACAGCGTGCCCATGGCGGGCGGGCTGACCTATAACTATGCCGCCAAGGCCGTGGACGGCGAGGTCCTCGCCGCGCTGGTCGAGCTGGCGCAGGAGGCCCAGCTGACCGACAAGTTCGCCGCCCTGTACAACGGCGAAGTCATCAACACCGGCGAGAAGCGCCTGGTGCTCCACCAGCTGACCCGCGGCCAGCTGGGCGACGACGTCATGGCCGACGGCGTGAACAAGCGCGCGTTCTATGTGGCGCAGCAGCAGAAGGCCGCCGATTTCGCCAGGAAGGTGCACGCCGGCGAGATCACCAACGCCAAGGGCGAGAAGTTCACCACCGTGGTGCAGATCGGCATCGGCGGCAGCGACCTCGGCCCCCGCGCCATGTACCTGGCCCTGGAGCAGTGGGCCAGGCAGAACGGCTGCGCGAAGCTGGATGCGCGGTTCATCAGCAACGTCGATCCCGACGACGCCGCGGCGGTGCTCAAGAGCATTGATGTGTCCCGCTCGCTGTTCGTGCTGGTGTCCAAGTCCGGCACCACCCTGGAGACCCTGACCAACGAATCCTTCGTGAAGGACGCGCTGAAGAACGCGGGCCTGGACGCCTCGAAGCACATGGTCGCCGTCACCAGCGAGACCTCTCCGCTGGCCAAGAGCAGCGACTACCTGGCCGCCTTCTTCATGGACGACTTCATCGGCGGCCGCTATTCCTCCACCTCCTGCGTGGGCGGCGTGGTGCTGTCCCTGGCCTTCGGCCCCGAGGTGTTCGAGCGCTTCCTGAACGGCGCGGCCGAGGCCGACAAGCTGGCCACCGAGCCCGACCCGATGAAGAACGCCGCCATGCTGGACGCCCTGATCGGCGTGTATGAGCGCAATGTGCAGGGCTGGCCCTCCACCGCCGTGCTGCCCTATTCCCAGGCGCTGAGCCGCTTCCCGGCCCACCTCCAGCAGCTGGATATGGAGTCCAACGGCAAGTCCGTCAACCGCTTCGGCGAGCCCGTGGACTACGCCACCGGCCCCGTCATCTTCGGCGAACCCGGCACCAACGGCCAGCACAGCTTCTATCAGCTGCTGCACCAGGGCACCGACATCGTGCCGCTGCAGTTCGTGGGCTTCAAAAAGAACCAGGCCGGCATGGATGTGGACATCCAGGGCAGCACCAGCCAGCAGAAGCTGTGCGCCAACGTGGCCGCCCAGATCATGGCCTTCGCCTGCGGCAAGCGGGACGACAACCCCAACAAGGCCTTCGCCGGCAACCGTCCCTCCAGCATCATCATCGGCGACCAGCTGACCCCCGAGGCCCTCGGCGCGCTGCTGGCCCACTTCGAGAACAAGGTGATGTTCCAGGGCTTCTGCTGGAACGTCAACTCCTTTGACCAGGAGGGCGTGCAGCTGGGCAAGGTGCTGGCCAAGCGGGTGCTGGCCCACGATACCGACGGTGCGCTCAAGGCCTACAGCGACCTGCTGGACATCTGATCCACTTGACCAATACGCGGTAAATCAAAAATATCCCCGGCGCAGTCGCGCCGGGGATTTGTGTGCCATGGGTTCATTTGCCTTGTGCCTTACGCCTTCAGCAGCGCCACGGCCACGTCGTTGACGTTGGTGCCGGTGGGGCCGGTGAACACCAGGCCGCCGGTCTTTTGCAGGGCGTGGTAGGCGTCGTTGTCCTGAAGCACGTCGTCGATGGCGATGCCTTCGGCCTTCAGCGCGGCGCAGGTGTCGCCGTCGGCATAGCCGCCCGCGGCGTCGGTGGGGCCGTCGGTGCCGTCGCTGCCCACGGAGAACACCGCCGCGCCGGAGAGGCCGGCGATGCCCGCGGCGGCGGAGAGGGCCAGCTCCTGGTTGCGGCCGCCCTTGCCCTTGCCGGTGAGCTTGACCACCGTCTCGCCGCCGGCGATGAAGGCGAGGCTCTTGCCGTCACCCGCGTGGGTCTTGAGGATGGAGGCCATGAAGCTGCCGGCCTCCCGGGCCTGGCAGCACAGCTGGTCGGTGAGCATGATCGGCTCATAGCCCAGCCGCGCGCAGGTCTTGGCGGCGGCGGCGCACAGCTCGCGGACGCTGCCGTTGATCTGCGTATTCACGTTCTCCAGGGACTTGGGCGTCTCCACGTCCAGCAGGCGGCGGGCCGCCTCGGACATGCGCAGCTGGTACTTGTCGGCGATGCGCCAGGCGTCCTCGGCGGTGGAGGAATCCGGGCAGGCGGGGCCGGAGGCGATCATGTCCAGCGGATCGCCCAGTATGTCGGAAAGGATCACGGCCTCCACCTTCGCGGGCCAGCACAGCTGGGCGAAGCGGCCGCCCTTGACCTGGGACAGGCGCTTGCGGATGGTGTTGATCTCCACGATGTCCGCGCCGCAGGCCAGCAGCTGGCCGGTGATGTCCTGGAGCTCCTCGGCGGGAACCAGGGGCTTTTCAAACAGCGCGCTGCCGCCGCCGGACAGAAGGAACAGCACGGTGTCCTCGCTGGTAAGGTCTGAAACCAGGTCCAGCGCGGCCTGGGTGCCCCGGAAGGAGTTCTCATCCGGCACGGGATGACCCGCCTCGTAGCAGTCGAAGTTTGCGATGGGGCCCATCACATGGTCGTATTTGGTGACCACGACGCCCTTCTCGATCCTGTTGCCCAGGCAGTCGGATGCGGCCTTGGCCATCTGCCAGGCGGCCTTGCCCGCGGCGACCAGCAGCACGCGGCCGGGGAACTGCCTGCCGGACAGGGCGCGCTGTACGGCGGCGTCGGGCTGTACGGCGGCGATGGATTCGCGGATGATCTGGTCGGCGTGCTCACGCAATAGCTGATTCATTGTCGAACCTCCGTCTTTGTTGTAGTTGAAGCGTGGAGTGTGGAGTGCTGAGCGTGGAGATATAAATGCCGATAAGCCACGGCACTATTCAACTCCAGGCTCCTAACTCCACACTCCACACTGAATCATTGTAATTCTCAGAAGATCAGATTCAGGATGAATATCTCCACCATGGCCGCGATGCCGATGATCAGGGTCATCAGCGTCTGGGTCTTGTAGCCCTCCTCGGGGGTCATCTCACCGAAGTTGGTGACCACCCAGAAGTAGGAGTCGTTGGCGTGGGAAACCGTCATGGCGCCGGCGCCGATGGCCATGACCACCAGGGAGATCTCCACCGGGGAGGTGAAGCCCAGCACGCTCAGCAGCGGCGCGACGATGCCCGCCGTGGTGGTGATGGCCACCGTGGAGGAGCCCTGCGCGCTCTTGAGGATGGCGGCCAGCAGGAACGGGAAGAAGATGCCCATGGCCTGCAGCACGGAGGCGTGTTCGGTGATGAAGTTGACCATGTCGGAAGAGGCGATGACCTTGCCCAGCACGCCGCCCGCCGCGGTGACGAACAGGATCGGACCCACGGTCTTCAGGGTGTCGTTGGTCAGG
Source organism: Clostridia bacterium (assembly GCA_030530315.1). Lineage (GTDB taxonomy): Bacteria > Bacillota > Clostridia > Christensenellales > Aristaeellaceae > UBA2862. The sequence continues at coordinate 11,164 of JAUMVG010000069.1, forward strand.
TCGTAGAACTCACCCTTCTTGCCCGCGCCCAGCAGCTGGATGATCGCCAGCACGGTGCCGACGGCCAGGGCCATGATCGGGGTGCCCAGGAAGGTGAAGAAGTCGGCCAGCCAGCCGGTCCACTTGGCCATGGAAACCACGGAGGAAATGGCCATCAGCAGGATCGGGACCACCAGCGGGGCGATGGCGTTCAGGCCGCCGGGCAGCTTGCCGTATTCGGCCTTCAGCTCTTCATAGGTCTTGACGACTTCGCCGGTCTGCGTCTTCTCGTCGGCGCTCTTGATCTTCTTGCCCACCATCTTCGCGTAGATCAGGCCGGCGATCAGCGGCAGCACGGAGCACAGCACGCCCATGCCCATGACCAGCAGCAGGTTTTCACCCACGCCCAGGGTCTGCGCCGCGGCGATGGGGCCGGGCGTCGGCGGAATGAACACGTGGGCGATGTACAGGCCGCAGGACAGGCACACCGTCATGGCGACGCTGGAGGTGCCCGTGCGCTTGACCAGCGCCTTGCGGATCGGGTTCAGGATGACGAAGCCGCTGTCGCAGAACACCGGGATGGAGACCACCCAGCCCATCAGCTCGATGGCCAGCTCGGGGTTCTTCTCGCCCACCAGGGAGATGACCATGTCGGCCAGCTTCAGGGCCGCGCCGGTCTTTTCAAGGACGGAGCCGATGAAGGCGCCGAGGATGATGACGATGCCGATGGAGGTGAAGGTGCCGGAGAAGCCGGCGCCGATGATGCCGGGGATCTGGGTCAGCGGGATGCCGGCGATTACGGCAAGCAGCAGGGAGATTCCCATGATGGAAAGGAAGGGATGAACCTTGAGCTTTGAGATCAGGAGAATCATGATTACGATTGCGACCACAAATGCGATTATGAGAGGTACACCTGTCATTGTTTTCTCCCCCTTTTGTTATTCCGGTCATACCGGCTTGACCTTATTTTAACATTGTTAAGGCTCTGTGTCAATCGGAAGGGCGAAAAAACCGGCGCAAATGTCAAGAAATGAGCGAAAAACCACTCTCGTTGCCCATTGATGCGAAAACACTGGATAAAAGGCGGAATATGCTGTATAATGCAATTATCATGTGGGGGAGATGTGATCTGCTATGCTCGACTGGCTGGAAGCCATGCTCCACGTCGCGGAGATCGTGGGCACCGTCGCCTTCGCGGCCTCCGGCGCGATGATGGCCATCGACCGGGAGCTGGACCTCTTCGGCGTGCTGTTTCTGGGCATCACCGCCGCCGTGGGAGGCGGCATCGTGCGCGACCTGTTCCTGGGCATCACGCCGCCCGGCGCGTTCCGCAATTCGATCTTCGTGGCCGTCGCGGCGGTGACGGCGATCGTGGTGTTCCTGTACGCCTGGCTGCGCAAGAACCAGTACAAGCGGCACTACTTGCAGCTGGACCACGCCATCAACCTGGTGGACGCCATCGGGCTGGGCGTGTTCGGCGTGCTGGGCGTGGAAGCGGCCATGAACGCGGGTCACGGGGACAACCTGTTCCTCTGCGTGTTCATGGGCATGACCACCGGCGTGGGCGGCGGCATCCTGCGGGACGTGTTCAGCCGGACCGTGCCCGCGGTCCTGCACAAGCGCATCTACGCCGTGGCGGTCATCGCCGGGAGCCTGGTCTACTACGGCATTCGCCAGACGGCGCTGCCGGTGCTGGTGTCGATGATCGCGGGCACGACGGTGACGGTGGTCATCCGCATCTGCTCCTCCCACTTCAGGTGGGATCTGCCCGTGGTGCGGCTGGAGAAGTAGGGGAGAAATGCCGCGGCGCCTGCGCATTGAAGTTAACGGGATTGTCGAATTGGCTTGGTTGTGGCCGCGGCCCTTCGGGACTATAATGGGAGAAAGGGAGTCATTTTCGAGCAACGGAGGCACAGAATGTCGGCACTTACGCGCAGGTCGATCATGGAATCCTTTATGAAGCTGCTGGACGAGAGACCGCTGAACAAGATTTCCGTCAAGGACATCGTGGAGGCATGCGGCATCAACCGGAATACCTTCTACTACCACTTTTCCGACATACCGGATCTGGTGGACGCCATCGTCAAGGATGAGGCGCACCGGATCATGCAGAGCCATCCCGGCATTTCATCTCTGGAGGAATGCATCGAGGCGGCGACGAAGCTGATGGTGGACCACAAGCGGGCCGTGCTGCACATCTACAATTCCCCCAACCGGGAGATTTACGAGCGCTATCTGCTGGAGATCTGCGAGTATGTCGTGACGGTTTTCATCGACGGCATTGCCGCGAGGAAGCCCATCTGCGCGGAGGACCGGCTCGCCATTGTCGACGCCTACAAGTGCGAGTGCCTGGGGCACATCATCAATTGGCTGAACCATGGCATGAGTCCCGAGCTGCACGAGCGCTTTCTGAGGGTGTGCGAGTTGCGTCGGGGCATGACGGAAGAACTGTTCGACAGGAGCCGGAGCGACATAACATAGGATTCTTCATAAAACAAACCATAGTCTGTATTAAGCGGTATGGTTCCGCAAAACAGGTATTGGTCTGCACTACGTTTGACTGAAATGGGCATCAAAGCTGGCCGGGTTTTGAATTACATTATTATATATCGGAGCCGATCTCCCGCCGCGGGTACGCGGCGTTTTTTCTTGGAATTGTGCATAATTTTGGAAAGAGAATCGTTTTCAAGGCCGGCGGGTTCTGAATGAACACGCCGGCGATCATTTTGGGCAAAATCGAACGATTGCCCAAAAACCTGACATCGGGCCAATTTTGCCCATTTTTTTCCGTCCCTTCTTTTGCTATACTGCGTTGTGCAAACGAGAGGAGGCATCCTGATATGCGTACTGTGAAGTTGATTCGCGCCGCCAAGGCGGGCTATATCTCCCTGTCCGCGGTGCTGTGCGGCCTGGGAGCGATACTGGTGGTGAACCCCGGCCTGTCGGTGTCGCTGATGGGCAGGCTGCTCGCCGCGGTGCTAATCGCCTATGGCTGCATAAAGTTGGTCGGATATTTTTCCCGGGATCTCTATCGCTTGGCATTTCAGTTTGACCTGGCCTTTGGAACCCTACTGATCGTGTTGGGCGCGCTGATCCTGTGCATGCCCTCCGCCGCTATCAATGCCCTGTGCGTGATCATGGGGGTGGAGACCATCGCGGACGGGCTATTCAAGGTGCAAACCGCGCTGGATGCCCGACGTTTTGGCCTGGAGCGCTGGTGGCTGATTCTCGCCCTGGCCGTGGCGACGGCGGGATTTGGCGTTGCGCTGGCGCTGCGGCCCACCCAGGCGACGGAGGCACTGGTGGCGTTGCTGGGCATGACGCTGCTGGCCGAGGGCCAATTGAACCTGTGCGTCGGGGTGTGTGCCGTGAAGATCATCGACCGGCAGTGCGTCGATGGAGAATTGTTGTAAACAAACCAAAGTCTTTTATAGATTCCCGAAGGAGGCTGTGAGCCAATGCGCTTTTCAAGGGCTGTGGTCAAGGGCCGCGCGCTGATCTTGATCGTCGCAATCCTACTGGTGATCCCGTCGGTGCTGGGTATGGCGGCCACGCGGATCAACTATGACATGCTGACCTATCTGCCCTCGGACATCGACACGATGGTGGGCCAGGACGAACTGATGGAACAGTTCGGGAAGGGCGCCTTCTCGTTCATCGTCATCGAGGGCATGGCCGACGAGGACGTGCAGGCACTGAAGGAGAGACTGGAAACCGTGGACCACGTGGAGTCGGTCATCTGGTACACCAGCTTCCTGGACGCCTCCATTCCCAAGGAGATGCTGCCCAAGAAGGTGTACGACGCCTTCAACGCCGGGGACGCCACCCTGATGGCGGTGTTCTTCGATGGCACCACCTCCGAGGCGGGCACGATTGAAGCCTTCCAGGAGATCCGGCGGATCACCGGCCGCCAATGCTTCGTGGCGGGTATGACCGCCATGGTCATCGACCTGCGGGACCTGTGCGAGCGGGAGGAGCCCATCTACGTGGGCATCGCCGTGGCGCTGGCCTGCGCGGCCATGATGCTGTTCCTCGACGGCTGGCTGGTGCCCTTCGTTTTCCTGGCTTCCATCGGCATGGCGATCCTGTACAATCTGGGCAGCAACATCTTCCTGGGCGAGATTTCCTATATTACCAAGGCGCTGTCGGCGGTGCTGCAGCTGGCCGTGACGATGGACTATTCCATCTTCCTGTGGCACAGCTACAACGAGCAGCTGGCCGAACAGCCCGACCGGCTGGAGGCCATGGCGGCGGCCATCCGGGAGACGCTGACCAGCGTGATCGGCAGCTCCATCACCACGGTGGCGGGCTTCATCGCCCTGTGCTTCATGAGCTTCACCCTGGGCCGGGACCTGGGCCTGGTGATGGCGAAGGGCGTGCTGCTGGGCGTCGTAGGCTGCGTGACCATCCTGCCGTCCCTGATCCTGCTGCTGGACAAGCCTCTGCAGAAGACGCGCCACCGCAGCCTGCTGCCGGACATGACCGGCTTTGCCAAGGGCGTGACCAGGGTCTTTCCGATCCTGCTGATCCTGTTCGCGCTGGTGGTAGTTCCCGCCTATGACAGCTACACCCGGGCCAATAGCGAGGTCTACTACAACCTGGGGGCGACGCTGCCGGAGGACATGGCCTATGTGATCGCCCAGAACAAGCTGTCGGATACCTTTGACATCGCCAGCACCCACATGCTGCTGCTGGACGCGGACATTCCGGAGAAGGACGTCGTGGAGATGATCGACGAGATGGAGGCCGTGGACGGCGTCAAGTACGTGTTGGGCCTGGAGTCGGTGATCGGCTCCACGGTGCCGCGGGAGATGCTGCCCCAGTCCGTGCTGGAGATCCTACGAAGCGACGAGCTGGAGATGCTGCTTGTCAATTCCGAATACGCGGTGGCCAGCGACGAGGTCAACGACCAGATCGACGCCCTGAACGCGATATTGAAGCGCTATGACCCGAACGGCATGCTGATCGGTGAAGCGCCCTGCATGAAGGACATGATCGAGATCACCGACCACGATTTCCAGGTAGTCAACGCGGTCTCCATCGCGGCCATATTCGTCATCATACTGCTGGTGGAGCGCAGCCTGAGCCTGCCGTTCCTGCTGATCTCGGTCATCGAGCTGGCCATATTCATCAACCTGGGCTTTTCCCACTGGCTGCATCAGAGCCTGCCGTTCATCGCGCCGATCTGCATCAGCACGATCCAGCTGGGCGCGACGGTGGACTACGCCATACTGATGACCACCCGCTACAAGTCGGAGCGCGTCTCCGGCAAGGACAAGCGTGACGCGGTGCGCATCGCGCTGAGCACCTCCACGCCGTCCATCATCGTCAGCGGCATGGGCCTGTTCGCGGCCACCTTCGGCGTGGCGATATATTCGGACATCGACATCATCAGGTCCATCTGCATGCTGCTGGCCCGCGGCGCGCTGATCAGCATGGTGTGCGTGCTGCTGCTCCTGCCCTCGCTGCTGATGCTGTGCGACGGGTTGGTGCGGCACACCACGCTGGGCATGAAGGTCAAGGAATAGACGATCGGAGAGGAAGTATAGAGATGAAGAGCAAACTGATGCGCAGTATTTCCATGGTTATCGCCATGATGTTGACCGCCTGCGCGGTACTTCCGGCGCTGGCGGAGGACAAGAAGGAGACCGTGTTCGTGATGGCCGATGCCGCTGGCAGCCCCGATCGCGTGGTGGTCAGCGAGCGCCTGTACAACCCCGACGGCGCGGATGTGCTGACGGATGTCAGCACCCTGGACGACATCCGCAACGTGGGCGGCGAGGAGACCTTCTCCGTGGAGAACGGCATGCTGGTGTGGCGCGCGAACGGCGCGGATATCAGCTACGAGGGCACCACGGACGCGCCGCTGCCGGTGGGCGTGGAGCTCAGCTACAGCCTGGACGGCGAGCCCTGCGCGCCGGAGGCGCTGGCCGGCAGGAGCGGCCACTTGGAGATCGACATCCGCTACAGCGCCAGCGAGCGCCGGCAGGCGGACGTCTCCGGGGAGAGCGTCGAGATGCCGGTGCCCTTCCTGATGGCGACGGTGATGCTGCTGGACCCTGACATCTACAGCAACGTGGAGGTCACCAACGGCAAGGTGATCGACGCCGGCAACCTGAAGGCGGCCGTGTGCTTCGGCCTTCCCGGTGTGCGCGAGGCGCTGAATCTGGACGCCTATGAGGATGTGGACGTGAACATCCCCGAGACGGCGACCATCACCGCCGACGTGGTGAACTACGCCAGCTCCGGCAGCTACACGCTGGCGACCAACTCCGTGTTCAACCTGCGGGAGGGCGACCGGGACAGCCTGGTGCCCGAGGACGTGGACCTGGATGGCGTCAGCACCGAGCTGAACGACGCCGTGGACCAGATCCTGGACGGCATCGACGCCCTGTACGACGGCACCGGCGAGTTGAAGGACGGCGCGGACGACCTGCACGAAGGCGCGGGAAAGCTGAAGGACGGCACCGGCGACCTGCTGGACGGCGCTGGGGATTTGAAGGGCGGCACCGAGGACCTGCTGAGCGGCGCGAATGATCTGAAGGACGGCGCGGGGGACCTGAAGGACGGTGCTGAGGAGCTCTCCGACGGCCTTGCGGAGATCGACGCCAACAGCGGCGACCTGCGGGATGGCGCGCTGAAGATCTTCGAGGCCATACTGGATACGGCCAACGAGGGCCTGGTGGAGAAGAAGGACGACTTCGCGAAGCTGGGCATCCAGCTGCGCACGCTGACGGCAGAAAACTACGAGAGCGAGATCGAGCGCCTGGAGCGGGAGCTGCTGGACAAGGTCGAGGATTACGTGTACGAGCAGGCCGACAGGCAGCTGGAGCAGAAGGTCCGCGCGGCGGTGCACGACGAGGTCACGCGACAGGTGAACGCCGCGGCAAAAGAAAAGGTGGAGAAGGCCGTTCGCGAGGCGGCCCGCGAAAAGGTGCGTGAGCAGGTGGAGGCCGGCGCTTCCGACCTGGTGCGCCAGCAGGTGGAGGCCGGCGCCCGCGAGCAGGTTCGCCCGCAGGTGGAACAGGCCGTGGCCCAGAAGGTGCGCGAGGCCGTGGAGGCCGCCGCGCGCCAGAAGGTGGAGAGCGCGGTGCGCAACCCTGACGCGGCGACCGTGAACGCCAAGGTGGCAGAGCAGATGCAGTCCTCCGATGTGCAGGCGCAGATCGAGGCCGCAGTGGCCGAGCAGATGGCCTCCGATACTGTGAAGGGCATGATCGACCAGCAGCTGGACCAGGCGATTCGCCCCCAGGTGGAGCAAGCCTATGAGAGCGGCGTCCGCGAGCAGGTGACCGCAGTGGTGCGCTCCCAGGTGCGCGACCAGGTGACGCCCGCCGTGGAGGCGCAGGTGCGCGCCGCCGTGAAGGCCGAGGTCGAG
>JAUMVG010000070.1 GCA_030530315.1 Clostridia bacterium
TCAAGTGGATAATAGAGTTGGTATTCGAGGTCACAGAAGTCGAAGCGAGTACTTTGAATGATCGTTCAGGTAGATCATGGCGTTGAACCAATCGTTCCACTTGGCCATGACGTACAGCAGCGTGATCGTGGCGACCGACGCAAAGCACATCGGCAGAATGATCCGGACGAGGATGGTAAAATCGCCGGCGCCGTCGATCTTCGCGCTCTCCTCGATGGCCGCGGGGATCTCCTGCATTGAGGTGCGCAGCAGGATCAGGTTGAACGGCGTCACGGCACAGGGCAGCACCATGGCCCACACCTTGTTCAGCAGGCCGAGGTCTCGCACCAGCAGGTATGTGGGGATCAGGCCGCCGGAGAACATCATGGTAAACGCGATGAGCAGCATGAAGAAGTCGCGGAAGGGCAGGTAGCGCCTCGAAAGAGGGTACGCGCCAAGGATGGTCAGCGCCACGGAATACGCCGTTCCAAGGCCCGTGTACAGGAAGCTGTTCAGGTAGGAATGCAGCACGTACTGATGGCTGAAGACGAGCCTGTACGATTCGAGGGAAAACCCGACCGGCCACAGCCATACCTCGCGCCGCAGCACCGCGTCCGATGCGCTGATGGAATTTGATAGCACAAAAACCAGCGGATACAGAAAGATGACGGCAAACAGGATCATAATGATATAAACCACGATATCCAGCGCGGTGTCTTTCCGGCCGCGAATCATGCGCTCCGTCATAATGCCGTCCTCCTTCTCAGAAAATATAGGTGTTCGAGAACCGCTTGCTGATCTGGTTCGCCGCCACGATCATCGCAAAGTTGATTACCGACTGCAGCAGACCCACGGCGGTGGAAAAGCCGTAATCGGCCTTCTGGATGCCGCGCTTGTAGACGAACGTCTGGATGACCTCGGAGACCCCCTCGTTGAGGTCGTTCTGCAGCAGCAGGATCTCCTGCCAGCCCACGTTCAGCAAGTTGCCCAGGCGCATGATGAACAGCACGATGATGGTCGAGCGGATCCCGGGCAGCGTGACGTGCCAGATGCGACTGAGGCGGCCGGCGCCGTCCACCGCGGCGGCCTCATAGAGGTCCTGGTTGACCGTGGACATGGCCGCGAGATAAAGTATGGCGTCGTAGCCCGTCCACCGCCACAGGCCCATGGATTCGTACAGCGTCAGAAAATACTTTGGTTCGCCGAGGTAGTACACCTTGTTGCCGTACAGCAGCTGGTGGATGGCGTTGACGATGCCGTCCTGCTCCAGGAAGATGCGCAGGATGCCCACGACGATCACCACGGCCAGGAAATACGGCAGATAGGAGACCGTCTGGAAGAAGGACCTCGCCCGGCGGGACCGCACCTCGTTCAGTATGAGCGCAAACACTATCGGGAACGGAAAACCGACGCAGATCGACACCAGGCTGATGCGCAGCGTATTCAGGATGACCTCGGAACAATAATACGATGAGAAGAAATTCTCAAAGTGCTTGAGGCCGATCCACGGGCTGGCCTGGGCGCCCAGCACGATATTGTAGCGCTTGAAGGCGATCTGGAGGCCATACATGGGGACATAATGGAAGATCACAAAATTGAGGATGCACGGCAGCAGCATCAGGTACAGCCATCTGCAATTGATGATTTTCCTGATCTTGCTGCGGAATTTCAGCGAAGCTGAACCCTGCACAACAGCACCTCCCTTCCGATGATTGCATTTAAATCTTAACACAACGGGCATCAGCTTTTCCATGGATATTTCTATGATTCCTGTATAAAATAATGCGAAATTGATCGCCCGTATAGCGGGGCCAGAATGGGTCGAAATCGCCGCCCGGAGGGCAATTCTACCGCATTTTTCACCGATTTTTTCCCACATTTTTAGCTTTTTTGTTCCTTTCTTCGCGCATCATTTATCTTTAATTTGTATGGTTATATGTGTTTTAATCATTTGTTTATTTTTACGCTCATGTTATAATATTAACAAACAAAGATGGTGGTAAACGATGGTCTTTTCAGAAATGCACCTGATCCAGTTCCAGCGGATCGCCTACGCGCGGGACCTGAAGCTGGACTATCAGCGCAGGCTGGGCAACGGCCGCTTTTTCGAGATCCAGAGCGCCGGTGTCATATGCCCGTACTTTGAAGTGGGCTTCGTCGAGGAGAACCCGCTGAACGTCCACTTTCGGAAGCTGAACACCAGCATCCGCCTGGAGGAGGGGGACGTCTATGTGCTGGTCCCCCACTATGACGTGGACGTGATGCCGGTCAACCCCGGCATCCACCGCCGAAAGGGCGTGGAGTTCCTCGTCAACTGCACTTCCTCGGAGCGCATCGCGGACACCCTGACCGGGGAAGACCTGGCCCGCATCGACCAGTGGAACGTGGTCCTGCCGTTCGTGATCCCGGACTGCAGCGAAAAGGATGAACTGAAAAACCTGGTGCGATTGATCATCCAGGAACGGCAGATGAACAGCGACCTCAACTATTACCAGGAATGCCTCTGGTTCATGCAGTGCGTCAATCTGATGCGCAACTTGGTGAAGAGGATCTACAGCCTGGAGCACGCCACCCCCGCGCAAATGCGCTACTGCCGCCGCGCGAAGGAATTTATCCTCGCCAATCTGGAGCGGCACCTGACGGTGAGCGAGATCGCGGACTACGTGGGGATCCACAAGAACTACCTCACAAACGTCTTTTCGCAGTGTGAACACATGCGCGTCATGGAGTACGTCAACCGAAAGAAGCTCTCCCGGATGATGGACCGCATCCTGCACGACAACTACTCCTTGACGGAGGCGGCCGAGGAGATCGGCTTCCAGGACGTCGACTATGTCAGCAAGATCTTCAAGAAATACAATGGCATCACCATTTCTGAATACCGGCGCCTGCACAACGGTGAAGACGACGCCTTTTGACAGCTGGAACATCAAATAATGAAAGGAGTAGAGCTTGTATGCCCAGAACACCGCTGATCCTGCCCCGACCTCAAGAAGCAGCATTTGAGGACCGATCGATCTGTCTTGTCAAGGGTTCTGTGGCCCTGTTTCACCTGGTTCCCGAGGGACTCTGCGGAGAAACGGCTGTCTCCGCCCTGTCATTGCTCGAGACAAAGCTTCGCACCCTCGGCGCCTGCGACGCGATGGAGGGGTCCTACATAATCCGCCTGGTCGTCGATCCCTCGGACCCGGCGTTTGCGGCGCACGCGGTCAGCGACGCCTACGCCCTGCGCATAGGCGAGGGCGAAGCGGCGCTGGTCGGAAGGGACGACGGCGGATTATACTATGCCGTGGTGACCTTCCTGCAGGCGCTCCAAATCGAAAACGACCGCGTATCCATTCCCCTTGGCAGGGTCGTCGACTGGCCCAGCTTCCCGATACGCAGCCTGTTCATCGAGGACCGCTACGGCAGCGACTTCCTCACAAAGGAGGACTGGTTCTCGGCCATAAACTATTTTGCCGGCATGAAATACAACCAGCTCACCGTGGGCCTGTACGGCTGCTGGTGCCAGCAGTATGACGGCATGATCTCGGAATATCTCTACGTCCCCTTCCATTCCCACCCGGAGCTGCAAACGCCCCGCAACGTCCGGTACTACTCCCCCTCCAAACACGGATGGGTCCGCCACGACAACGTGCTGCCGGTGATGTTCCGCGACAATTACTTCGGCGAGCTGGTCGCCTATGCCAGGGCGCGCAACATCCGCGTACAGCCCCTGGTGAACAGCTACGGGCACAACACGCTCTTTCCCCGCCTGATGCCGGAGATCTCCGCCAAGGACGAGCAGGGCCGGGACACCGGCTTCGGCCTGTGCATCAGCGACGAGCGCACCTATCAGCGCATGTTCGAGCTCTATGACGAGATCATCGACCGCTACCTGCTGCCCAACGGCATGGATTCCTTCCACCTGGGGCTGGACGAGGTCTGGGAGGGCATCGGCATGGACGCCGAAGATCCTTTCCGCTTCCACACGCCCTTCTGCAAATGCGAAAAGTGCGGCGCGCGGCCGCGCAGCGAGCTGATGATCGAATACGTCATCCGCATCGCCAAGCACCTGAAGGAAAAGGGCATGCGCCACGTTTACTTCTACTACGACATGTTCTTCAACATCTTCAAGGTGCTGGATGAATCCATGTGGCGCAAGTTCCGCGAGGCCGGCGTCGACGACGTCATCACCATCGACTGGTGGGACTACTCCAGCGAGGACGGCCTGTTCCCCAACCAGCCGCTGGACCGGCATTTCCACGGCATCGCCAAGCCCATCACCGGGTATTATCACTGGTCCACGCCGGTGGAATACCTGGACAACATTCGCGGGGTCACGCACATCGCGCAGAAGTATGGGCTGGACGGCCTCGAGGGCTACAGCTCCTATGAGAAGATCCACGACCGGAGCTACTGCGTGCTGGCGGATCTCGCCTGGAACGCCGCCGACGCGGATCGGCTTGACGCCGTGTTGGACGATTATGCCAGTATGCGCTTCCCGGGAGGCGGCGAAGCGGTGCGCAGGGCGCTCGGCGACATGATCGGCGTTCAGTCGGACAACTTCATGTACGGCTCCACGCCGCGCAACCGCTTCATGAAGCTGGACTACTACACCTACACCTACGTCAAGGCCGGCGAGCCCTATCCCCGCCGGTTCCCCGAGGAGGCCTTCGAGGAAATCCACCGCGACCTTGCCGGCTACAAGGCCCTGTTTGCCGACGTGCAGGCGAAGGCCGGCGGCGCGAGGGCGTGCCTGGACCGCTTCTGGCCCGAGGGCGACGGGGAGGTGCAGGCCGCATGGGTCGCCATCTGCCAGCACTTCGAAACCGTCGCCGGGGAATACCTGGGCCTGCTCGCCCTGGAGGAGGAGACGGACGCCGCGAAGGCCGCGGATGCCCTGCGCACGCTGGTCGATCGCAGGGAAGCGCTGATGCTGCGGGTGGAGCAGTCCCGAATCGAAGCCAACCGGCTGCTCTACCTGCGCAACATGAGCGTCTACCGCCAGGTTCTGCTGGATCTGCTGGATTACGCGCTGCGATGCGCCCGGGACGGCAAGCCGTTCCAGCTGGATATGACGCATCTGGATGGAATCAAGTCTGAAATGCTCAAGTTCCTGAGATGACAAGGAGGTTCGTTATGCGCTGCGGTTTTTATGAAATGGACATCACCCCCCGCCTGGGGGACAATATTCCCGGTTACTTCGTCGTTCGCCCCGCTTCCGGTATCCGGGATCCCCTGTACTGCAAGGCGGCGGCGTTTGAGGACGAGGCCGGCGGCGCGTTCCTGCTCGTCGCCATGGACGCCATCGAAACGGATGGCCGGCTGACCGAGCGCGCCCGGGCCCGCCTGACCGAGCTGACCGGCATTCCCGGCGAGCATATGATGTTTGCCTCGACCCACTCCCACACGGGAGGTCCGCTCGACGATTTCGTCCCCCAGACCTCAAACGACGAATATCGAAACTGGCTTGCGGATCGTGCCGCCGACGCGGCGTACAATGCCTGGAGGCGCCGCGAACCGGCGAAGATGGCCTTCGGAAGCTGTGAGGAGAGGAGCATCTCCTTCAACCGCCGCTACCTCATGAAGGACGGCTCGATGCGCACGAACCCGGGCTTCACCCCCGAGGCCATCGCCGCGCCGCTGGGCGAGATCGACCCCGAGGTCGGCATCATGAAGTTCGTCCGGACGGATGGCAGTTTGATGGGCGTCATCACCAATTTTGCCTGCCACCTGGACACCGTGGGCGGCAACTGGTTCTGCGCGGACTACCCCGGAGAGCTCTCCCGGGTCCTCAAAAAGGTCTACGGCGAGGAGGTCGTCAGCCTGTTCCTCACCGGGGCGTGCGGCAACATCAACCACTACGACTTCATGCACCGCCCCTACTCCTACTACGCGGACGCCAATCCCCCGCACTACGTGCGCATGGGGCGCGTGCTCGCCGGCGACGTCATCCGCGCGCTGGCGCAGATGGATACCTTTGAGGAAGCCCCCGTCGTGAAGTGCGCCTGCGGCAGCTTTACCGGCAATGTCCGCGAGCCCGACGAGGAGAGCATCCGGGCCGCGAAGGAGCTGCTCGCCGCCCATCCCTATGTGCCGGTCATCTCCAGGGAGGGCGGCACCTCCGCGGGAGACGCGGACCTGGTCGCCCGCCATTACGCCCGCTCGCTGCTGGATGTCGCGGCGGACCCGAACAAGACGCTCACCATTCCCGCGCAGGCGGCCCGCGTCGGCGACGTGTTGATCGCCGGCATGCCCTGCGAGCTGTTCGTGGAGTTCGGGTTGGACCTGAAGGCCCGCGACGGCTTCCCCCACACCATGGTCAGCACCCTGACCAACGCCCACTTCGGCTACATCGCCACGCGGGAAGCCTTCGACGAGGGCGGTTATGAGACCACCATCAGCGGCGACACCAAGATGGCGCCGCGAACGGGCTACGACATGGTCGAGGCAACGCTGAAGCTGGCAAAGGAGCTGGCATAAGCGCCGTGACCAAGCGCATCATCCCAAAGCGCAGGCAGCCCGGCCTGTAAAGTTCTGACGAAATCGCGCCGCAAAGGGGCCATTCCCCTCGCGGCGCACTTTTATTGCCGCATGGATTCTGGTATAATAATACAAAATTCATCCCCATAGGATCGCTGCTTTGGTATTCGTCGATGCGATTTAACGCAGTCTTCCTTGACTTTATCTTGGTAAAGTGATAAACTGATAAAGCAAAATGACTCCCGGAGGTGCCTATGAACCCCACCGAATATCCACTGAAGCCCGAGGAGCGCGTGCTGTTCGCGCTGCGCGACCTGTACAGCAGGTTCGGCTACAGCCAGTTCAAAATGAGCAAGTTCGAGGAGTACGACCTGTACGTGCGCAACAAGGACTTCCTCGTCTCCGACGGCGTGATCACCTTCACCGACACCGACGGCCGCCTGATGGCCCTGAAGCCGGACGTCACGCTGTCCATCATCAAAAACACCCGCCAGGCGCCCGGGTGCGTGCAGAAGGTCTACTACAGCGAAAACGTCTACCGCATCTCCGGCAGCACCCGCTCCTTCAAGGAGATATTGCAGACGGGCCTTGAGTGCATCGGAGATGTGGACCTGTACAGCCTGTGCGAGGTCATCTCGCTGGCTGCCCGGAGCCTGAAGCTGATCGACCCGGCCTGCGTGCTGGACCTGTCCCACATGGGCGTGGTTTCGGCGCTGGTCGATGCCCTGACCCCGGACGGCGCGCTGCGGGCCGAGGCGCTGCGGTGCATCGGCGAGAAGAACGCCGACGGCGTGCGCAAACTGTTTCCCGAGGGCGACATCGACGGGCTGCTGGCCCTGATCTCCGCCCACGGCCCCGCCCCGCAGGTCATCGCGGCGCTGCGCCCCTGGTGCGCATCCCCGGAGGCCGCGGCGGCGCTGGACGAGCTGGAGGCCGTCACCGACGCGCTGGCCGCCGACGGCTGCGACTGCATCCAGGTGGACTTCTCCATCGTCAACGACATGAACTACTACAACGGCATCGTCTTCCGGGGCTACATCGACGGCATCCCCTCGGGCGTGCTCTCCGGCGGCCAGTACGACAAGCTGATGCAGCGCATGGGCCGCAGCGCCCGGGCGGTGGGCTTCGCCATCTACATGGACCTGCTGGAGCGGCTGAACGCCGAGGCGCGGCCCTACGACGTGGACACCGTGCTGCTCTACGACGACGGCGCGGACGTGATCGCGCTCACCCGGGCCATACGCATGCTCGCGGACTCCGGCCGCAGCGTGCTCGCCCAGCGGGCCGTGCCGGAGAAGCTGCGCTACCGGCAGCTGCTGCGATTCAAGGACAGGGGGATTGAGATCATTGAAAACCATGCTTAACGTCGCCCTGCCCAAGGGCCGCCTGGGCGAAAAGGTCTACAGCATGTTCGCCACCGCGGGCTTCGAGTGCCCCAGTATCCTGGAGCCCAACCGCAAGCTGATCTTTGAAAACGAGGACGCCGGCGTGCGCTACTTCTGGGTGAAGCCCTCGGACGTGGCCATCTATGTGGAGCGCGGCGCGGCGGACATCGGCGTGGCCGGCAAGGACATCCTGCTGGAGTACGCGCCGGACGTGTTCGAGCTGCTGGACCTGAACGTGGGCAGGTGCCGCATGGCGGTGGCCGCGAAGAAGGACTTCCGGGACAACCCGGAGCGCACCCTGCGGGTGGCCACCAAGTTCGCCCGCATCGCCCGGACCTATTACGCCGGGCTGGGGCGGGACATCGACATCATCCACCTGAACGGCAGCATCGAGATCGCCCCGATCCTGGGGCTGTCGGACGTGATCGTGGATATCGTGGAGACCGGCAAGACGCTGCTGGAAAACGACCTGGAGCCGCTGGAGACCATCGTGCCCATCAGCGCCCGGTTGATCGCCAACAAGGCCAGCTTCCGGTTCAAGTCGGCCGCCATCGAGGCCGTGGCCCAGGGGCTGAAGGCCCAGGTGCCCGCGGAGTGAACACATTCGGACGCATTCACTACAAACGACCATAACCCATGAGGTGTTCCCTATGATCAGGATTATGAAATACGGCGAGGTCGCCAATTCTGAAATCTTCGCCCGCTCCGTGCCCGAGGTGGACGTGGCGGCCATCGTGTCGGACATCATTGCCGACGTCCGCGCCCGGGGCGACGCCGCCCTGCTGGACTACTGCGAAAAGTTCGACAAGGTGCGCCTGGAAAGCCTGGAGGTCTCGGCGGAGGAGTTCGACGCGGCCTTCGACCAGATGGAGCCGGAGTTCATCGACGTGCTCGAAACCGCCGCGGCGAACATCCGCGCCTTCCACGAAAAGCAGGTGCGCACCAGCTTCATCATCGCCGAGAAGGACGGCGTGGTCATGGGCCAGAAGGTCACCCCGCTGGACCGGGTGGGCCTCTACGTGCCCGGCGGCACGGCGGCCTATCCCTCCACGGTGCTGATGGACGCCATCCCCGCCAAGATCGCCGGCTGCGGCGAGATCGTGATCACCACCCCGCCCGCGAAGGACGGCAGCGTGAACCCCGCCATACTGGCCGCCGCGAAGGTGGCCGGGGTGGACCGGGTGTTCAAGGTGGGCGGCGCCCAGGCCGTGGCTGCGCTGGCCTACGGCACCGGGACCGTCCCCTGCGTGGACAAGATCGTCGGCCCGGGCAACGCCTTCGTGGCCGAGGCGAAGAAGCAGGTGTTCGGCCGGGTGGCCATCGACATGATCGCGGGTCCCAGCGAGATCCTGATCGTCGCCGACGGGAAGAGCAATCCCGTGCACGTGGCGGCGGACATGCTCTCCCAGGCCGAGCACGACAGGATGGCCAGCGCCGTGCTGGTCACCGACAGCGCCGCCCTGGCCGAGGCCGTGCGGGACGAGATCGAGCGCCAGGTGCGCCTGCTGCCCCGGGTGGAGATCGCCTCCGCCTCGGTGGACGTGAACGGCAAGATCATCGTCGCCGACACCCTGGACAGGGCCATCGACATCGCCAACGAGATCGCGCCGGAGCACCTGGAGCTGTGCGTGGACAATCCCTTCGACTACCTGGATAAGGTCCGGCACGCGGGGTCCATATTCATGGGGCGCAACTGCCCGGAGGCCCTGGGCGACTACCTGGCCGGCCCGAACCACACGCTGCCCACCGGCGGCACCGCCCGGTTCTACAGCCCGCTGTCCGTGGACGACTTCGTGAAGAAGTCCCAGTATACCTACTTCACCCGGGACGCCCTCGGGGCCGTGTCCGAGAAGATCGCCCGCTTCGCCCGCAAGGAGGGCCTGGAGGGCCACGCCCGGAGCGTATTGTCCCGGTTTGAACAGTAAAGAGACAGATCGGGGATCCAGAGTGCGCAGGGCGCATTTCCAATTCCCAATTCCCAATTTCAAATTCTCAATTATTCCCTAGGTGTGACATGAGCAGATACATCTACGAAACCAACCAAACAATGGAGGCATACACCCCCGGCGAGCAGCCCCAGGACATGCAATACGTGAAGCTGAACACCAACGAGAGCCCCTATCCCCCCTGCCCCGAGGTCGTCGAGGCGGCGGCACGGGAGGCGGGCCGCCTGCAGCTGTACTCCGACCCGGTGTGCGCCAATGTACGGGACGCCATCGCGGGGCTGTATGGCGTGAAGCGGGAGAACGTCTATGTCTCCAACGGCTCCGACGACATCCTGAACTTCGCGTTCATGGCCTTCGCGGGCAGGGGCGGGAAGGCGTACTTCCCGGACATCAGCTACGGCTTCTACAAGGTATTCGGCGACCTGTACGGCTGCGACTACACCACCATCCCGCTGGAGGACGATTTCAGCATCGACCCTGTGAAGTATCACCACCGGGACGGCATGGTGGTCATCGCCAACCCCAACGCGCCCACGGGGCTGACTCTTTCCGTGGATGAGATCGAGGGGATCGTGCGCTCGAACCCCGACCGGGTGGTGCTGATCGACGAGGCCTATGTGGACTTCGGCGGGGAATCCTGTGTGCCGCTTACGGCGAAGTACGACAACCTGCTGGTGTGCCAGACCTTCTCCAAGTCCCGCAGCATGGCCGGCGCGCGGCTGGGCTTCGCCATCGCCAGCGCGGGCCTGATCGCCGATCTGGACAGGATCAAGTACTCCACCAACCCCTACAACGTCAACCTCATGACCTGCGCGGCGGGCGCGGCGGCGATCCGGAACAACGATTATTACATGGAGAATTGCCGGAAGATCGAGCAGACCCGCGCGGAGACCATGAAGCGCCTGGAGGCCCTGGGCTTCACGGTGCTGCCGTCCAAGGCGAACTTCATATTCGCCAAGTCGGACAGGATCGGCGGCGGGGCGCTGTATCAGGAGCTCAAGAAGCGGGGCGTGCTGGTGCGGCACTTCACGACGGAGCGCATCGTGGACTTCAACCGCATCACCATCGGCACGCCGGAGCAGATGGACATACTCATTCAAAAGATCGTGGAAATACTGGAGGCGTAGCGCATGCGCGAGGCAGAGATCATCCGCCGCACGGCGGAGACGGACATCAGGTTATCCCTTAAGCTGGACGGCACGGGCAAGTCGGACATCGACACCGGCTGCGGCTTCATGAACCACATGCTGACGCTGTTCGCCCGCCACGGCCGCTTCGATCTCAATGTGAAGTGCGTGGGCGACACGGACGTGGACGACCACCACACCGTGGAGGACATCGGCATCTGCCTGGGCCAGGCCTTCGCCGAAGCTCTGGGCGACATGGGCGGCATCAACCGCTACGGGCACATCATCCTTCCCATGGACGAGGCGCTTATGCTGGTGGCGGTGGATATCTCCGGGCGGGCGCACCTGTCCTATGAGGTGGACATCCCCACCCAGAAGATCGGCGCTTTCGACACCGAGCTGGTCAAGGAGTTCTGGCTGGGCTTCGTGCGCAAGGCCAACGTGACCCTGCACATCCGTCAGCTTGCCGGCGAGAACAGCCACCACATCGTCGAGGGCATGTTCAAGGCCGCGGCGCGAACCTTCCGCACGGCGGTTGCCGTGGACCCGAGTTTGAATGGGGAGATCCCGTCGACCAAAGGAGTACTATGATCGCAATCATTGACTACGGCGTGGGGAATCTGTTTTCCCTGTCCCACAGCCTGACGAGCATCGGCGCGGAGGTCGCGGTGACCGGCGACGCGACGACGATACTGAGCGCCGACCACGTGATCCTGCCCGGCGTCGGGGCCTTCGGCGACGCGGCGGCGAAGCTCAGGGAGACCGGGCTGGACGAGGTGGTGAAGGACGTCGCCGCCAAGGGCGTGCCCGTCATGGGCATCTGCCTGGGCATGCAACTGCTGCTGGACAAATCCTTCGAGTTCGGCGAGCACGCGGGGCTGGGGCTGATCCCCGGCGAGGTGCGACCCATCGCGGAGGTCATCCCCGCCGATTACAAGATCCCCCACATCGGCTGGAACGCGCTGAACGTGGTGAGAAGTCACCCCATATTCAGGGATATAAAGCCCGGCGACTGCGTGTACTTCGTCCACTCCTATTACGGCGCGAGGTGTTCCGAGGTCATCGCCACCGCGGAGTACGGCGCGGACCTGACCGCCGCGGTGGGCAGGGGCAACGTGGTGGGCTGCCAGTTCCACCCGGAGAAGTCCGGCGACGTGGGGCTTAATATCCTCAAGGCATTTATCAGTTGGGACGGTGTTGACGCATGAACATATTCCCCGCCATCGATCTCTACGAGGGCCAGGCGGTGCGGCTGTACAAGGGCGACTATCAGCAGATGACGGTCTACGACCCCGAGCCGCTGAACACCGCCAAAAAGTTTGAGGCCGCGGGCGCGAAGTACCTGCACATGGTGGACCTGGAGGGCGCGAAGACCGGCGGCACGCCCAACGCGGAGACGGTCAAAAGGATCGTCGAGAACACGAATCTCTTCGTGGAGCTGGGCGGCGGCATACGGTCCATGGAGGTGGTGGAGAAGTACCTCTCCCTGGGCGTTCGGCGCGTGATTTTAGGCACCGCGGCCATCACCGACGGCGACTTCGTCCGGCGTGCGGTGGACCAATACGGCCCCGCCATCGCCGTGGGCGCGGACGTGCGGGACGGCTACATCTCCATTAAAGGCTGGACCGAGCAGAGCAACATGGCGCTGGAGGCGTTCATGGACAAGTTCCAGCACATGGGCGTTGAGACGGTGATCTGCACCGACATCAGCCGCGACGGCGCGATGCGGGGCACCAACCGGGAGCTCTACGCCGAGCTTCAACAGAAGTGCGCCATGAACATCGTGGCCTCCGGCGGGGTGTCCACGATGGAGGACATCCGGGCGCTTTCCGCCATGAAGCTCTACGGCGCCATCATCGGCAAGGCGTACTACACCGAGGCCATCGACCTGAAGCAGGCCATTGAGGAGGCGTCCCGATGATCACCAAGCGCATCATCCCCTGCCTGGACGTGAAGGACGGCCGGGTGGTGAAGGGGGTCAACTTTCTGGGCCTGGCGGACGTGTCCAGCCCGGTGAAGCTGGCGGAATACTATTCAAAGTGCGGCGCGGACGAGCTGGTGTTCTACGACATCACCGCCTCCGCCGAGGGCCGCGCGCTGTTCACCGACATCCTGCGGGAGGTGGCCTCGAAGGTGTTCATCCCGCTGACGGTGGGCGGCGGTATCAACACCGTGGACGACTTCGCCCGGGTGCTGAACTGCGGCGCGGACAAGGTGTCCGTGAACTCCGGGGCCATCCGCAATCCGGACCTGATCCCCGCGGCGGCCAAGCGCTACGGCAGCCAGTGCGTGGTGATCTCGGCGGACGTGAAGCGCGTGGGCGGTGAATTCCGCGTGTTCGCCAAGGGCGGGCGCGAGGACACCGGCATGGAGGCCATCAGCTGGATCAGGCGCTGCGTGGACAGCGGCGCGGGCGAGGTAGTGCTGAACTCCATCGACACCGACGGCGTGAAGGGCGGCTTCGACCTGGAGATGCTGGAAGCCGTGTGCGACGTGGTCAGCGTGCCGGTGATCGCCTCCGGCGGCGCGGGCAAAATCGACGACTTCGTCACGCTGTTCAAGGCGCTGCCAAAGGTGGACGCGGGGCTGGCGGCCTCCATCTTCCACTTCGGCGAGGTGCAGATCTCCGATCTCAAACAGGTATTGCGGGACAACGACATCATCGTGAGGTTATGATACTCCCTCAGTCGCCTGCGGCGACAGCTCCCAAACGCTTCGCTAGGCCTTCGGCAACAGGGAGGGCGCCTTTTGGCGATCGACTCTGAAAGAGGTAATGAACATGATCGATATTGATACTTTGAAATTCGACGAAAAGGGCCTGATCCCGGCCATCGTGGTGGACGCGGAGAGCAAGAAGGTGCTGACCCTGGCCTACATGAACAGGGAGAGTCTCAAGATCTCCATGGAGAAGCATCTGACGACCTTCTGGAGCCGTTCCCGGCAGGAGCTGTGGCTCAAGGGCGAGACCAGCGGCAACTACCAGCACATCGTGTCCATCACCGCGGACTGCGACAGGGACGCGCTGGTGGTGGAGGTCAACAAGGACGGCCCCGCCTGCCACCTGGGCACCGATTCCTGCTTCACCAACCCCGTGTTCGAGTCCGATGAGAACCACGCCTTCACCCTGGAGGGCCTGATGGAGCTGATTCGCGGCCGCAAGACCGAGAAGAAGGAAGGCAGCTACACCACCTACCTGTTTGAGAAGGGCATCGACAAGATTTTGAAGAAGGTCGGCGAGGAGTCCACCGAGGTCATCATCGCCGGCAAGGCGGACGACAAGGCCGAGACCATCTATGAGATCGCCGATTTGACCTATCACGTGATGGTGCTGATGATCCAGATGGGCATTTCCCTGGAGGACATCCACAGGGAGTTGGCCTCCCGCCACGTGATCGACAAGAAGGTCAAGCAGGAGAAGATGGGCGGCCAGCAGGGCTGATCGTCCGTCGCTGTCGCGCATTAACACGAATCCCCGCGCCGTTGATTCCGGCGCGGGGATTTATGATTCGACGACTTTTATCCGTTTTCCCTCTCGTAATCCTCCCGGGTATAGAGCATCGTCCGCACTCCGTCCCTTTCCCCGAAGGCATGGAAGCCCGCCCGGGCGTAGCCCCGCAGCGCGGGAAGGTTGTCCGTGGGAAGGTCGCAGCGCAGCACGGCGATCTCCTCCCGGGCGAAGGCGCGGGCGATCAGCAGCCGCAGCCCCTCGGCGCAAAAGCCCCGGCCCCGGTGCTTTGCCTCGATCAGTATGCCCGCCGTGTGGGCCTGGGCCTCGTCGTCCCGGAACCAGCATACCTCGCCCACGAAGCAGCCCGCCTCCTCGTCCCACAGCAGGGCCGAGAAGAAGTCCGGCTCGTTCATCAGCCACACCTGCCGCCACCAGCGCCAGTTGTCCCGGGGGAAGTCGATGCAGCCCGTGGCCGGGTCATAGCCCTCTGCGCCGCCCAGGTCCCTGCCCCGGTTGTAGGCCATCGTGTCCGGGTCGGCCAGCAGGGCCTGACGGTAGGCCATGTCCCTCAGGCCGGGGATTTTCAGCGCAAGCCGCGTCATTCCATCACCTGTATAAACATCGTCTTGAGGTACTTCGTCTCCACCGACTGGGGCAGGATCGGGTGATCGTAGCCCTGGGTGCGGAACTCCACCAGCCGTATGCGCTTCTTCGCGTCCCGGGCCGCCTGGTTCACGATGTCCTGGAACATCTCCGGCAGCACGTGCTGGCTGCAGGAGCAGGTGACCAGGAACCCGCCGGGGCGCACCAGCTTCAGGCCCCGCAGGTTGATCTCCTTGTAGCCCCTTATGGCGCTCTGGACCGCCGCCTTGTTCTTGGTGAAAGCGGGCGGGTCGAGGATGACCAGGTCATACTTCTCGCCCCTGTCGGTCAGCACCCGGAGCAGGTCGAAGCAGTTGTGGGCCTCGAAGGTCACGTTTTCAAAGCCGTTGATCTGAGCGTTCTCCCGGGCGACCTCCAGGGCCTCCTCGGAGATGTCCACGCCCAGCACGCTCTTCGCGCCGTACTTCGCCGCGTGCAGCGCGAAGCTGCCGTTGTGGCAGAAGCAGTCCAGCACCCTCGCGTCCCGGCAGAAGGGCGCCATGGCGGCGCGGTTCTGCTTCTGGTCCAGGAAGAAGCCGGTCTTCTGGCCGTTCTTCACGTCCACCAGGAAGTGGATGCCGTTCTCGACCATGTCCACCTGGTCCGGCACCTCGCCCCGCAGCAGGCCGGTGGTCTGCTCCAGGCCCTCCAGCCGACGCACGGGCACGTCGCTGCGCTCCCAGATGCCGGCGGGCTCAACGATCTCCATCAGCAGGTCGCACAGCATGTCCTTGATGCGCTCGATGCCCAGCGACAGCGATTGCAGCACCAGTATGTCGCCGAACTTGTCCACCACCAGGCCGGGCAGGAAATCCGACTCGGAGTAGATCAGGCGGCAGCTGTTCGGATCGCACAGCAGCTTGCGGTACTCCCAGGCGTCCCGGATGCGGCGGGCGAAGAACTCCCGGTCGCAGGGCTCGTCGTTGCGCGTGAGCACGCGCAGGGAAATCTGGCTCTGGGGGTTGTAGAAGCCCCGCCCGATGAACTTGCCGCGGAAGTCCGCCACATCCACGATGTCGCCGTTCTCGAACGCGCCCTCCACCTTCTCGATCTCGGAGGAATAAATCCAGGGATGTCCCCCGCGCACGCGGGTCTCCCGGGTCTTGCGAAGCGTAACCGTTGCCATATCGAATCCTCACTTCCCCGCCCCGCGGACGGTGAATTGTCGCCCCGAATCCCGGCGAACCACGCCGCCGCGCCCCGGGCGCTGTTATTGCCATCATCATAGCACAGCGTTGTAAAATCTGATTTGTGACTCATCTGATTTGTTCCAAATCGGATGAGAGTCAACAAGCATCAGGCAACAGGCAGCAGTCAGAATGCTTTATTATAACTTGTATCCTCCTCCATTTCCCGAGTTGCTTGCATTCCCCGAAAGCCCGGCCCAGGCTATTCCTGTTCCCTGTTGCCTGTTGCCTCAAAACCATCTGCCTGTTCCCTCAATTTCCATTTCATGGAACTTCCCCCTTCCCCGCTGCGTCCAACCTGCAACAATATACCCGAAAGGGAGGGAAAGATCATGAAAAAGAAGGCAATCCTGATCGCGATCCTGGCACTCACCGCGGCGCTGCTGGCGGGCTGCGCCCTGCCGATACTGCTCATGGGGCTGACCGGCGCGCGCGACATGGTGAATGGCGGCGAAGTGTACTACGAGGGCGTCGAGGAGGACGGCATCTACCCCATGGAGGCTGCCGCCTACGAGTACGGGGTCTATGCCACGGCGATGCCGCTGGCCGGCGGATACTACGGCGCAATGGACGACTTCAACACCGAGGAATACGCCGCGATCGTCGAGAACGGCTTCCGGCAGGTGGCCACCGACCCGCTGAGCACCTTCTCCGCGGACGTGGACACCGCCTCCTACTGCAACCTGCGGCGCATGCTCAACAATGGCTGGACGGCGGATGAGATCCCCACCGGCGCGGTGCGCGTCGAGGAGATGCTGAACTACTTCCGCTACGACTACGCCGCGTCCGAAAACGGGGACCGATTCGGCGTCACCGCCCAGATCGCCCCCTGTCCCTGGAACCCGGACAACCGGCTGTTGCTGCTGGGCGTGCGGGCCGCGGACGCCCCGGAAATCGCCGGAGGCGGCTCCAACCTGGTGTTCCTGATGGACGTTTCCGGCTCGATGTACGGCGAGGACAAGCTGGAGCTGGCCAAGCGGGCCATGATGATGCTGCTGGACGAGCTGACGGAGCAGGACACCGTGTCCATCGTCACCTATGCCAGCGGCGAGGACATCGTCATCGAGGGCGCCAACCCCGTCCGGGACAGGGCGGCCCTGATCACCGCCATCGACAGCCTGGTCGCCGAGGGCTCCACCAACGGCGAGCGCGGCCTGGCCCAGGCCTACGAGGTGGCCCGGCGCTACTTGCGTCCCCACGGCAACAACCGGGTGATCCTGTGCTCCGACGGCGATTTGAACGTGGGCATCACCAGCACCAGCGACCTGCACGACTTCGTATCCCAGCAAAAGGAAAGCGGCATCTACCTGTCCGTGCTGGGCTTCGGCGAGGGCAACTACAAGGACACCAAGATGGAGACCCTGGCCGACGACGGCAACGGCAACTACTACTACATCGACTCCATCCTCGAGGCCCGGAAGGTGCTCTGCGAGGAGCTGACCCAGACCCTCTACGCCGTCGCCGACGACGTGAAGTTCCAGATCGAGTTCAATCCCGCCCGGGTCAGTGCCTACCGGCAGCTGGGCTACGAGAACCGCGCGCTGGAAAACCAGGACTTCGAGGACGACGCCAAGGATGCCGGCGAGGTCGGCGCGGGGGCCTGTGTCACCGTGCTGTACGAGCTGGTGCCCGCGGTCGAGGGCGAGGCCGCTTCCGGCCTGCGCTACCAGGACAGTACGCTGACCGAGGCGGGCCTCAGCGGCGAGTGGCTGACCCTGTCCACCCGCTACAAGGAGCCCGGCGGCGACGAGAGCCTCCTGCAGACCAACATCATCGACGACGCCTGCGTGACCGACGCCCCCTCCGGCGACTTCCTGTTCGCCAGCGCAGTGGCCGAGTTCGGCATGCTGCTGAACGACAGCCGCTACAAGGGCGACACCGACTACGCCTCGGTGCTGGAGCTGCTGAAGCAGGCCCCGCTGAGCGATCCCTACCGGGAGGAGTTCTTCTCGCTGGTGAAAATCGCGGAAAGGTCCGCGGCGCTGAACGGGTAAAATGGGCGCGTTGCCTGGCGGCATGTTTTCCGAGCAAAACTTCGGTCCTCGTTCACGCTGTGGGCGAGCGCCGAAGTTTTGCCTGATTGGGAAAACGGAGCGTTTTCATGGTCGCCGGACAAGCATTCGCCACACGGCGACAATCAGCGGGGAATCCTGTCGCAAAAAAGCCCGTCCTCAGAATAGAGCATAGCAATTTGAGAAAACGATGCGAATGCGGCAAACAACCTCATCCGACCTCGCTTCGCTCGGCCACCTTCCCCAAGGGCAATGTCACTAAGATAGGGCAACGAGGGGCACGAACAAGCGAGTTCGTGC
>JAUMVG010000132.1 GCA_030530315.1 Clostridia bacterium
GTAGGTCGTCGCCGGATCCCATTGAGAGACATTCGTTTGAGTGTCTCTCTTTTTTTTGTGTTGATGCAGGTTCACAGGGATGCAGTTCTCGGATGCATGGATATCATCAGAATAATCCCCCCGAATTTATGCTTCGGGGGGATCATCATATTGGTCCAGGAAACTGTGTTCTTCGCCCCTGTATTTCCAGCCTACCATCGTGTTGAGCTGAACGCGATGAATGCTGTTGAATACATTTTGCTCAACCTTGGGATGCTCGTCGTTCAGTTGAGCGAGGAGTGACTTGACAAAGCGCCGACGGGAGGCAGACTCGTCCTTGGCTGCGGTCTCTGTGAGACGGCAGGCGCACTGTATGAATTCCAGTCCAAAGGCGTCCATCCAGTCAATGATTGCCTGCTCATGCACCCGGTAGAGCGGCCGAATGAGCTCCATGCCCGGGAAGTTCCTCGCGCGCAGCTTGGGCGGCATGGCCTGGAGCTGTCCGCCGTAGAGCATGGCCATTACAGTGGTTTCAATCACATCGTTGAAATGGTGTCCCAGGGCGATCTTGTTGCAGCCCAGCTCCTGTGCCTTGCCGTAGAGGCAGCCGCGTCGCATCCGTGCGCATAAAAAGCAAGGGTGCTCGTCCTGTGCTTCCGCTACTTCGAAAACATCGCTCTCAAATACCGTGCAGGGGATCTCCAGGCGCCTGGCATTCTCCTCGATCTGCCGCCGATTGGCGGGGTTGTAGCCCGGGTCCATGACCAGATATACCGCCTCAAAGGGCACTTCGGTGTGCCGGGAGAGGATTTGAATCAGTTTGGCCAGCAGCATGGAGTCCTTGCCACCGGAAATGCATACCGCGATTCGGTCGCCCGGAAGAATCAGCCGGTAATCGCGTATGGCGTGCATAAACGGGCGCCAAATGGCCTTTCGATACTCTGTCAGCAGGCTCTGCTCAATCTGTTGTGAAAAGGTCAACTGTCGTCGAGCCATGGGAACCTCCGTCAATCGGGATTGTTGTGCCGGGCCTGCCGCTCCCGGAGCATGTGAGGCAGAAAGTAGCGCGTCTGCTTGTACCACCAGGGCCAGTCATGGTTGACGTCGCTGCCCCAGAAATCAAACCAGGCCAGGATTCCCTTCTCATCAAAGACGCGCTGCAGGTTGCGCAGGGTACGGACGCCGTCCTCCTCCCAGGCTCCCTGCCCAACGCAGAATATCAGCTTGCGCTGGTTGTATAGATCGATGTAGGCGTGGTTGTGGGGCATGTTTGGAAGGAAGCGCTCCGGGGAGTTGTCGTAGAGCGTGGGGTTCATCCAACCGTCGAAAAAGCAGTCCGTGTCGTAGACCCCGGACAGCGCAAGCACGCCGCCGAACAGATCGGGCCTGCGCAGAAACACGATGGATGCGTGGTTGGCGCCCAGGCTGAGCCCCATGACCATCGGCAGGGCTTCATCGTTGTGCTGTCGGATCAGCGGTACTGCTTCATCCACGATGTAGTGATAGTATTGCTCCTGCCGGGCGGCGCGGCGGGCATTGTCGCCGCCACGCATGGACCAACTCTCCGCGTCCACGGTGTCCACGACAAACATCTGAAGCTGTCCATTCTCCAGATAGTCCTCAAGCTGGCCGATCAGGCCGAAATCCTCGTAGTTGCGGCACATGGAATTCTGCGTCGGGAAGCACAGGAAGGGCGTTCCTCCGCGGCCATAGACCATGATGTGCATTTCCCGATCCAAGGCGCTGCTGTGGTGCGTCAGCATTTCTTTGAACATGGAGCTGCTCCTTTCCGCCGGCCTCACTGATGGCCCCTAAATTGTACCATCAAACCTTGCGTTTGTCCAGACAGCCGCCGCGAGAAGAGAGATACTTGTGGATGATGCCTCAATCCTCGGGAAAGTCGAGCTCAACCATGCGGAGCGGCAGGAACATTAATCTTTTCATCATCTTTGAGGTTTATTCATGTCATAAACCATAAGATTCAATGGCTTTTCAACAACAATCAATAATTATGTAATATAATACAATTGTTTATTCATATTGCGCCGCTATCAAGGGCGAATATGGCCGCTAATCCACAAATTCACAGCTATACGACGGAGGAAGTTATGAGTAAATATTACAGAAAAATATTATCCTTGCTGCTCGTGCTTGCCCTGATGTTGACGGGATCGACGGCGCTGGCCTCGAGCGTCAGTGTCAGCGTCAACAGCAGCGACGCGCGCCTCTACAGATCCAATTCCACGTCCAGCGCCAGCGTGGGCCTGAGCAAGGGTGTAACGCTGACTCTGAAGGATACCTCCGGCAGTTGGGGGAAGGTGAGCTACAAGGGCGTGACGGGCTATGTGCCGCTGAAATACCTGAACGCGAAGACCCGCTATGCGGCCTATATCAGCAAGGATACGTATATCTACAAGAGCGCGTCCGCAACCTCCGACAGGAAGTCGATCAGCGTGAATACAAAGGTCTACGTGGTCGGAAAGAGCGGTGACTACTATCGTGTGCAGAATTCCAGCGGTTCCATGACCGGCTACGTGTCGGATTCCTGCCTGTCAAAGAGCAAAAAGTCCGCCTCGAAGACCTCCTGGAAGTCCAAGGTGGTGAAGCTGGATTGGTTCAACGGTGGCAGCAGCGTGCTCAAGACGGGCGGCTATGGGTACATTTACGACATCGACACGGGCATCTCGCTGCGCATCAAGCGTATGGGGGGACACAATCACGCAGACGTGGAACCGGCCACCGCGTCTGACACGGCGAAGTTGAAGAAGATCGCCGGCGGCTCCTTCTCCTGGGATTCCCACGCGGTGATCCTGTACGCCGGAGGCAAGTACGTGGCCTGCGCCATCAACACCATGCCGCATGGCGACCAGACGATCTCCGGCAATGGCTACGATGGCCAGTTCTGCCTGCACATGGTCAACAGCCTGACCCACGACACGGAGACCGTCAATGAAAACCACCAGGCAGCCATCACAATGTCACTAAGATAGGGCAACGAGGG
Organism: Clostridia bacterium; assembly: GCA_030530315.1. Taxonomy (GTDB): domain Bacteria; phylum Bacillota; class Clostridia; order Christensenellales; family Aristaeellaceae; genus UBA2862. The sequence continues at coordinate 2,981 of JAUMVG010000132.1, forward strand.
GCACGAACAAGCGAGTTCGTGCTCC